>JBBQSX010000296.1:0-1549 GCA_038213545.1 Burkholderiales bacterium | reverse complement strand
TCGACCACCACCACCTCGTCGGCTTCGTCGAAGAGACGGTCGGGCACGGTCTCCCAGACGCGGATGCCCGTGATGCCGCTGACGATGTCGTTGAGGCTCTCCAGGTGCTGCACGTTCATGGTCGACCACACATCGACCCCGGCGGCCAGCAGCTCCTCGGCGACCTGCCAGCGCTTGGGGTGGCGCGAGCCGGCCACATTGCTGTGGGCCAGTTCGTCGAGCAGCACCAGCGCCTGCGCGTGCTGAGCGCCGAAGGCAAGCGCGGCGTCGAGATCGAATTCGTGCAGCTGGTGGCCCCGGTAGGTCGCGGACCGCAAGGGCAGGCGCGGCAGGTTGCGCGCCAGCGCCTCGGTGTCGGGTCGGCCGTGCGTTTCGACCACGCCGATGGTCACGGGTGTGCCTTGCGCGTGCGCGATGCGGGCGGCAGCCAGCATGGCGTAGGTTTTTCCCACGCCGGCCGAGGCACCAAAGAAAATCTTCAGGCAACCACGTCGCGCGCGCGCTTCCTCCTGCTGCACCCGCTCGAGCAGCGCATCGGGGTCGGGGCGATTGGGTTCGGTCATGGGCGGGGGCACCGGTCGCGTCAGTTTGTTGAACGCCGATCGTGAGCATTGTCACCCGGCCCGCGTCTGTTGCGGTTCGGGCGCTGCGCCCCACGTACCACCAGCCACCAGGCCAGCAGCAGTGGCAGCACGACCACCATCAGAGCCATCAGCAGCGCCCACCACTCGGACATCCCAGACCCGTCCTCACTCACCGCGTGGCCTGGGCGTCAAGCGCCAGGTTCAGCGCCAGCACGTTCACGCGCGCTTCGCCCATGAAACCGAACCACGCGCCCTCGGTGTGCTGGTCCACCAGGGCGTTCACCTGCTTGGCAGGGAGGCCGCGCACGCGTGCCACCCGCGCCACCTGGTAACGCGCCGCGGCCAAGCTGATGTGTGGGTCCAGGCCACTCGCCGAGGCAGTCACCAGATCCACCGGCACCGGCGCCGTGTTGCCGGGGTCGACCGCGCGCAACGCTGCGATGCGAGCCTGCACCGCTTCGGCCAGCCCCGGGTGGCTGGGACCGAAGTTGGAGCCGCCAGAGGCGGCGGCGTTGTAGGCCATTGGCCCGGTCGCCGACGGGCGGCTCCAGAAGTGGTCGGGCCGCGAGAACGCCTGGCCGATGAGTTCGGAGCCCACGGCCTGGCCGTCGCGCACGATCAGGCTGCCATTGGCCTGATGCGGAAACACCGCTTGCGCCACGCCAGTGACCAGCAGCGGGTACAGCAGGCCGGTGACAAGGCTCAGCACGAGGAACAGCACCAGGGCCGGGCGCAACACTGCGTCCTTGTCGTCGGGCACGCTGGGGGTGGTTTGAAGTTTGTGATTCATGACGTTTCCCTGGGAAGGTTCAAGCAAGACCGGCGGCAGCGATCAGCATGTCGATCGCCTTGATGCCGATGAAGGGCACGACCACGCCACCGAGCCCGTAGATGGCCAGGTTGCGGCGCAGCAGCACGGCGGCACTGACGGCGCGGTAGCGCACGCCCTTGAGCGCCAGCGGGAT
>JBBQSX010000295.1:0-1850 GCA_038213545.1 Burkholderiales bacterium | reverse complement strand
ATCTCGGGCTTGATGGCGCGCGCCGCGTTGCGGGCGTCGTCGGGTTGCTGGTCTTGTTTTGACTGTGGGTCGACGAGTTCAGCATCGTGGCCTTGCAATCCCGCCAGCATTTCCGGCGTGCGCCGTATCACCCACACCGGTTGACCACGCCACTCCACGGTCTTGCTGCCACCGGGGGGGATGTCGGACAGGTCCACCTCCACTGGCCCGCCAGCCGCCTTGGCGCGTTCGCTCGGTCCGAAGGAGGAAACGAAGGGCACCGCGGTGGCCAGCGTCGCGATGCCGCCCCCCACGCCGGTGGCAATGAGCCACAGCCGCTTGCTGGGGTCGTCAGCTTGGGCACTGACGGATGGGCAGTCGTTCGGGACGATGTCGCGCATTCTTTGCTCCTGGCCGGGTTCATTTGGTCAGATGGGCAGCCCAATGGGCGTTGACCTTTTGACCCTGCGCGGCGAATTCGCCCTGTTGCATTGGCTGGGCCAGCGCAGCTCGGGTGACGAATGCAAAGCCTGACAGCGCTCTCAGGGCAGCGAACGAAAGCTTGATGGGCGTGGTGTTCATCACTGTGTTGCATTCCAGTTGATTTGATGGGGCGCCTTCGAATGCCACTTGAAGAGACATCCCGGCGCAAATGTCCTCGCAACGTAGGGCGGTGTCTGTTCGGTGCAGCACGCCAGAAGCGCCATATCGCGTTCGGTGCGACCGCGCGGCTGTCAAGTGCCTGTGCTGTGACGCAGCCGAAGTCGATGCATGCGGTCTCAACGTCTGCAAGGCATGACCGCAGTGTCCAAAAGTTGATGTCGACGCGTTGACCTCGATCCAGTGAGCAGGCAAACGTTGCCATCCGTGGCTTTGCCCAGCTGGCGGGGCTGCGATGAAGGGAAGTGGTGAAGTCGCTCAGCCCTGTACGCAAACGCACAGACTCGGTGTTAGCGGACGCGTAGCTTCAGCTCCCGGATGTGGATTGCCTCCCACCAGTCCTGCACGGTGCCGCCGCATCGAATGCCCTGACCTCGCCGAACGCACTGCGTTCGATTCTGTTGAAACCCGGAACATCATGCTTCGCTCACCCAAGGATCTGCTGGACCTCGCGATTGGCGCCAGCGACGGCGCTTATGACGACGTGAAAGATGCCTGCTTCGGCGACGACGCGTGGTCTGTTCGACACCTCGTGGTCGGAACGAAAGTTTGGAAGTTGCCAACGATGTTTTGCTGGTCCCGCAGTGGGTCAAGAGCGTGAACTCGGTGGATCGAACTGTGGCTGTCGACCCGACGCGTGACGTGTCCAAACAGGTGCCGTGGTTCGATCCGACACCACTGCTGTCGCGTGAGGTGGAAATCGCCGCTTCCGAGGACGATGGTCGTACCGGTTACTGGCCCGACGCAGCGCCGGCCGCGGGCAGGGTCTGGAGCGGTCTCGCCCATGACTGATCCCGATTCGCATGCCAAGCCCCCCCTGGATGAGCCTTCGCTGATTGACATCGCCGAGCTCTCCCAGGCGCTCGGTACCGATCTGGACCGAGGCCTCAGCGCCGACGAGGCCGCCCAACGGCTGCAGGCAGACGGCCCCAACGAATTGCGTGCGGTTCCCCCTGTGCCGGCCTGGCGCCGCGCGTTGGCGCAGCTGGAGGACCCGCTGGTCTACCTGCTGGGTGCGGCCGCAGCCGTGGCACTGGCCGCCTGGTGGTTCGAGGGCCGAGGCCAGGCAAGAGCGGCAGGCTGGCCGCTGGATGCCATCGTCATCACCTGCGTGGTGGTGCTCAACGCCGTGCTCGGCTGGTTGCAGGAGGCCAAAGCAGCGCAGGCGGTGGCGGCACTGGCGAAGATGACCACCGCCATGTCGGCCGTGC
>JBBQSX010000294.1:0-1884 GCA_038213545.1 Burkholderiales bacterium | reverse complement strand
ACACCATCAGCGCCACCGGCAACATCCTTCGCGATTACTTGACCGATCTGTTCCCCATCATGGAGCTGGGCACCAGCGCCAAGATGCTCTCGATCGTGCCGCTGATGGCCGGAGGCGGCATGTACGAAACGGGTGCCGGAGGCTCAGCACCCAAGCACGTGCAGCAGTTGGTGGAAGAGAACCACCTGCGCTGGGACTCTCTGGGTGAATTCCTCGCGCTGGCCGTGTCCATGGAAGACCTGGGCCTGAAGACGGGTAACCCGCAGGCAAAGGTGCTGGCCAAAACATTGGATGCTGCCACGGGCAAGCTGCTGGACAACAACAAGAATCCCTCGCCCAAAACCGGCCAGCTCGACAACCGTGGCAGCCAGTTTTATCTGGCGCTCTACTGGGCGCAGGAACTCGCCACACAAACCGAAGACCCGGCGCTGGCCGTGAAATTCGCTCCGCTGGCGAAGCAACTCGCCGACAACGAAACGACCATCGTCGCCGAGTTTGCCGCCGTGCAGGGCAAACCAGTGGACATCGGTGGCTACTACAAGCCCGATTTCGACAAGCTCGAAGCCATCATGCGGCCCAGCAAAACTTTCAACGCGGCGCTCGCGTCAGTACAGGCCTGACGAATGCGTGTGAGCGTGTGAAGGCGCCCTACCGTGTGAACGGTGGGCCGCTCAGCTTCGAGCCTGCCTTGATGCCGCGCTTGTCGAACCAGCCTTTGTTCATTTCCAGTACAAAACGCACCGGTTTGGTGGAGCAATGCGAGTTCAGGCTTTGCGGCTGCATATCGGCCAAGTTGACGATGGTGCCGTCGTCGGCCACAAACGCAGCCGTCAAGGGGAGCAGCGTGTTCTTCATCCAGAAGCACTGCTCGGACGCCTGTTCGAACGCGAACAGCATGCCTTCGTTCACCGGCATCTCCTTGCGGAACATCAAGCCCACAGCGCGCTGCTGCGGCGTGGCCGCGACCTGAGCATTGATCAGGTGCATGCCGGCCGACAGGCTGACCCGTGGCAGCTGGAGTTGTGGCGATTCCTGGGACCAGGCCAAGCCCGTTGTAAGGAACAGCAGGCACAGCAAACGGGTGGATAGTTTTTTCATGCGCGGGTTGGTCAGTTACGGTTCAACATTCATTTTCTGCGATCCGCCGGCACACTGTGGTCCGTGCGAAAATTTCAGTCATGTACAAACATATTCAAGTGCCCACCCAGGGCCAAAAAATCACGGTCAACGCCGACATGTCACTCAACGTGCCGGATCAGCCGATCGTGCCGTACATCGAGGGCGATGGCACCGGGCTGGACATCACACCGGTGATGCTGAGGGTGGTGGACGCGGCTGTGGCCAAGGCCTACAGCGGCCAGAAGAAGATCCACTGGATGGAGGTCTACGCCGGTGAGAAATCGACCCGGGTCTACGGCCCCGACGTCTGGTTGCCCGAAGAAACTCTCGCCGCATTGCGCGAATACGTGGTCTCCATCAAGGGCCCGCTGACCACTCCCGTGGGCGGGGGCATTCGTTCGCTCAACGTGGCGCTGCGCCAGGAGCTCGACCTGTACGTCTGCCTGCGCCCGGTCCAGTACTTCAAGGGCGTGCCCTCGCCGCTCAAAGAGCCCGAGAAGACCAACATGGTGATCTTCCGTGAGAACTCGGAAGACATTTATGCAGGCATCGAGTACGAGGCCGAGTCCGACAAGGCGAAGAAGCTCATCAAGTTCCTGATGGAAGAAATGGGTGTGACCAAGATCCGCTTCCCGAACACCTCGGGCATCGGCATCAAGCCGGTCAGCCGGGAAGGCACCGAGCGCCTGGTGCGCAAGGCGCTGCAGTACGCCATCGACAACGACAAGCCCAGCGTGACCATCGTGCACAAGGGCAACATCATGA
>JBBQSX010000293.1:0-2013 GCA_038213545.1 Burkholderiales bacterium | reverse complement strand
TTCGATGCGGGTCGGCGGCACGATCTCGCAGAGCAGATTGCGCGGCGCCTCGGGCGGCAGCACCTGGCTGTTGATCGGGATCGTCTGGCCGTTGATCTTGATCATGGCCGGCGCATGCGCCGTGAGGTAGACATCCGATGCCTTCTTGTCGGCCATCAGGCGCAGGATGCGCTCCATTGTTCCGCTGCTCATGCTGATCCCTTCAAGTGAATTCGTACAGTGAGGCAGGCCGCCGCGCCGGGCCGCCCCAAGCAAGGCCAGCCCCCTTTGGGAGCAGCGACCCGCGAAGCGGTGGAGCGTGGGGGCACCATGTTCAGTCTCTGAGGAGGTCGTTCAAGCTGGTCTTGGAGCGCGTCTGAGCATCCACCGTCTTGACGATGATGGCTGCGTAGGTGCTGTAGTCCTTGCCTCCCGCCGTTTTCTTGGGCAGGCTGCCGCTGATCACCACGCTGCCGCTGGGCACGCGGCCAAACACCACCTCGCCGGTGTCGCGGTTGAAGATGGGTGTGCTCTGGCCGAGGTAAACGCCCATGCCGAGCACGGAGTTTTCTTCGACGACCACGCCCTCAACCACCTCGGAGCGCGCGCCGATGAAGCAGTTGTCTTCGATGATGGTGGGGCCGGCCTGCAGGGGCTCCAGCACACCGCCGATGCCCACACCACCCGACAGGTGCACGTTCTTGCCGATCTGCGCGCACGATCCCACCGTGGCCCAGGTGTCGACCATGGTGTTTTCGTCCACGTAAGCGCCGATGTTCACGTAGCTGGGCATCAGGATCGCGCCTTTGGCGATGTAGCTGCCGCGGCGCGCCACGGCGGGCGGCACCACGCGCACGCCGGCGGCCTTCATTTCAGATTCGCTCAGATGCGAGAACTTGGTCTTGACCTTGTCGAAGAAGCCCAGGTCGCCGGCGCGCATGATCTCGTTGTCCTTCAGGCGGAATGAGAGCAGCACCGCCTTCTTGATCCACTGGTGCACCGTCCACTGGCCCACCGACTCACGCGTGGCCACGCGCAGACGGCCTTTGTTGAGTTCGGCGATCACGTGTTCCACCGCGTCCAGCACTTCCTTGGGCGCTGAGGCGGGGGAGAGTTCGGCGCGGTTGTCCCAAGCGTTGTCGATCAGGGTTTGCAGTTGTTGTGTCATGAGGCTGTTCGCAGAGGGGAATTGAAGGATGGGTGGGTCAGGCGCGCTCAGCCATGAAGGCCCTGATGCGGTGCGCTGCTTCCAGGCATTCGGCGATTTCTGCCACCAGGGCCATGCGAACGCGGCCTGTGCCGGGGTTCGATCCGTTGAAATCGCGCGCCAGATAGCTGCCCGGCAGAACCGTCACATTGTATTGAGCCAGCAGGGCACGGGCGAAGGCTTCGTCGGCGCTCAAACCCGCTGTGATGTCGGCAAACGACGCCGGCACGCCCGCCCACAGGTAAAACGAGGCGTCGGGCAGGGCCACATCGAGCACTTCGGCCAGCAGCGGCGTGACCTGGGCGAACTTTTCGCGGTACTGGCGCCGGTTGTCCACCACATGCGCCTCGTCCGTCCAGGCGGCCTTGCTCGCAGCCTGTACCACCGGACTCATGGCGCCGCCGTGGTAGGTGCGGTAGAGCAAAAAGGGTTTGATGAGCGCAGCGTCTCCGGCCACAAAACCGCTGCGCAGGCCGGGCACGTTGCTGCGCTTGGACAGGCTGGTGAAGCTCACCAGGTTGCGGAAATCTCCGCGGCCCAATGCCTGCGCGGCTTCCAGACCCCCCAAAGGAGGCTCTTCGCGGAAGTAGATCTCGCTGTAGCACTCATCAGAAGCGATCACGAAGCCGTGCCGGTCGCTCAGTTCGAACAGCTTGCGCCATTCATCCAGCGGCATCACCGCGCCGGCCGGGTTGCCGGGAGAACACACATACAGCAGCTGCGTGCGCGCCCAGACCTCGGCCGGCACGCCGTCCCAGTCGGCCGCGAAGTTGCGTGCCGGATCGCTGGCCACATAAAACGGCTCGGCCCCGCCCAGCAAGGCTGCC
>JBBQSX010000292.1:0-2119 GCA_038213545.1 Burkholderiales bacterium | reverse complement strand
AATAAAACACCGAAATCCTGCCGCATAGTGCGCACTCCCATCACGACAGCTGCCCTAGCATCCGGCACGTTCAGCAAAAAGGCAAAACCCCATGTGTGGCATCGTCGGCGCCGTCAGCGCGCGCAATATCGTTCCCATCCTCGTCGAAGGCCTGAAGCGGCTGGAGTACCGGGGTTACGACTCCTGCGGTGTGGCGGTGCACCAAGGCGGTGGGCTCAAACGCGCGCGCAGCACCGCCCGCGTGGCCGAGCTGATCGAACAAGTGGCCACCACGCACCTAGAGGGCACGCTGGGCATCGCCCACACCCGTTGGGCCACGCACGGCGCGCCGGCGGTGCACAACGCGCACCCGCACTTCAGCAGTGGCCCGCAGGCCAGCGCGGCCAGCAGCGGCCGGGTGGCGCTGGGCCACAACGGCATCATCGAAAACCACGACGAACTGCGTGCCGAACTCCAGGGCCGTGGCTACGAATTCACCAGCCAGACCGACACCGAGGTCATCGCCCACCTGGTGCACTTCCTGTACGACGGCGACCTGCTCGACGCCGTGCAGCGCGCGCTGCCGCGGCTGCGCGGGGCCTATGCCATCGCGGTGTTCTGCCGTGACGAGCCGCAGCGCGTCATCGGCGCCCGCCAGGGCTCGCCGCTGATCCTGGGCATCGGCGAGGGCGAAAACTTCCTGGCCAGCGACGCCATGGCCCTGGCCGGCGTCACCGACCAGATCGTCTACCTGGAAGAAGGCGACGTCGTCGACCTGCAGTTGGGCAAGACCTGGATCAGCGCCATCGACACCGCCAGCGACGCGCGCCCGGGCCGCTACCTGCCGGTGCAGCGCCCGGTGCGCACCGTACACGCCCACAGCGGCGCTGCCGAGCTGGGCCCCTACCGGCACTACATGCAGAAGGAGATCTTCGAGCAGCCGCGGGCGCTGGCCGACACGCTGGAAGGCGTGGCCGGCATCAGCCCCGAACTCTTCGGCGACGGTGCGTACCGGGTCTTCAAGGAAGTCGACCGGGTGCTGATCCTGGCCTGCGGCACCAGCTTCTATTCCGGGTCCACCGCGCGCTACTGGCTGGAAAGCATCGCCGGCATTCCCACCACGGTGGAAATCGCCAGCGAATACCGCTACCGCGACAGCGTGCCCGACCCGCGCACGCTGGTCGTCACCATCAGCCAGAGCGGCGAGACCGCCGACACGCTGGCCGCGCTGAAGCACGCACGCAGCCTGGGCATGGAACACACGCTGACCATCTGCAACGTCAGCACCAGCGCCATGGTGCGCGAATGCAAGCTGGCCTACATCACGCGGGCGGGCGTGGAAATCGGGGTGGCCAGCACGAAAGCATTCACAACCCAATTAGCCGGTCTGTACCTGCTGACGCTGGCGCTGGCGCAGGTGCGCGGCCGGCTCAGCGACGCGCAGGAAGCCGCCGAACTGAAGGCCCTGCGTCACCTGCCGCTGGCACTGCAGGCGGTGCTGGCGCTGGAGCCGCAGGTCATCGCCTGGAGCGAGGAATTCGCGCGCAAGGAAAACGCGCTGTTCCTGGGCCGCGGGCTGCATTACCCGATTGCGCTGGAAGGCGCGCTGAAGCTCAAGGAGATCAGCTACATCCACGCCGAGGCCTACCCCGCGGGCGAGCTGAAGCATGGCCCGCTGGCGCTGGTGACGGCCGAGATGCCGGTGGTCACCGTGGCGCCGAACGACGCGCTGCTGGAAAAGCTGAAAAGCAACCTTCAGGAAGTGCGCGCGCGCGGCGGTGAGCTGTACGTGTTCGCCGACGCCGACACGCACATCGACAACGGCCCGGGCGTGCGCGTGATTCGCATGCCCGAGCATTACGGCGCGCTGAGCCCGATACTGCACGTGGTGCCGTTGCAGCTGCTGGCGTACCACACCGCCTGTGCCCGGGGGACGGACGTCGACAAGCCCAGGAACCTGGCAAAGAGTGTGACGGTGGAATAGCGGGGCTGTGCCCTTCCCTGGGCGTGCGCAGATCGGGTGAGCCCGGGCCGGGCGTGCGCTTGGGCGTGTTCGCCGGGCGGCCCCGACCGCGGACGCGGACACTCAGGAGAAGGTGTCACCCATGAGGGTTGCGAACCATTTCTCCATGTCCTCGTA
>JBBQSX010000291.1:0-2139 GCA_038213545.1 Burkholderiales bacterium | reverse complement strand
CGCTGCCGGTCACGAGGCCGCTGCACTGCGCGTTCCACAAGGCCATCGGGTCAAACAGCCGGTTCACCACGCCGCGCTCGCCCGTCAGCACCAGCAGGTCGCAGACCACCTTCAGGCCGCGTTCGCGGCTTTCGCGGTCGTGGTCGAGGTCGATGCCGCCGCTGGCCCGGTAGTCCTCGCAGGCGGCGTGCAGCGCTTCAGGCGTGCAAAAGCAGCGCTCGTACTCGGCCAGCGCTTCGGGCTCGATGTAGCTCAGCCCGGCGCTGCCCCAGCCGCCGAGCTTGGCATGCAGGTACGCTTTGGCGGTTTCGGGGTGGTTGGCACCCATCATGATTTCGGGCAGCGGCGCGGGCTGCAGCAGGTGAAACCAGTGGTAGTAGGCGCGGGCAAACTCCATGTAGGGCACGCGCATGCTGCGGCCTTCGTACATGTCCAGCGTGGGCGCAATGTCGATCACGCAAAGCTTTCTGACGCGATGCGCATGGTCCAGCGCCAGTCGGTGCGCCACCCGCCCGCCCCGGTCATGGCCGCAGAGGTAAAACTGGTCGATGCCCAGCATCTGCATGACCTCGACCATATCTTGGGCCATGCTGCGCTTGCTGTAGTTGCCGTGGTCGGGCTGGCCGGGCGACTTGGAAGAGTCGCCATAGCCGCGCAGGTCGGGCATGACCAGGAAGTAATGCGCCGCCAGCCGCTGCGCGACCCGGTGCCACATCACGTGCGACTGCGGAAAGCCGTGCAGCAAGAGCAAGGCCGGACGCGGCATCTCGCCGCGCGCCACCTTGGAAAACCGCAGGCGGATGGACGTGCCATTGACCTCGAAAGTGCGCGCTTCAAAACCGTCAAACCAGGCCATTGATCTCTCCTTTGTGGTGCCAGGCATTCTTGCAGATCCGGCAGCAGCCAGCACAACGCAGGCGACACAAAGCCAACGCCGGATGGGCTGAAATTGACCTGAGGCAAACCGTTCCGGCGTTGGCTGTGCCATGCTGCGCACATGACCACCGCGACCCGCACCACGCCAGGCTTTCTCTGTGCGCCCACGCGCTTTTTGTTTTTCACCGGCAAGGGCGGTGTCGGCAAGACCTCGCTGTCGACCGCTGCGGCGATTGCGCTGGCCGACGCGGGTCGGCGCGTACTGCTGGTCAGCACCGATGCAGCCTCCAATCTCGACGAAATGCTGGGCATCCGGTTGTCCAACCAGCCGGTGCTGGTGCCCGCCGTGGCGGGTTTGAGCGTGCTCAACATCGACCCCGACGCAGCCGCCGAAGCCTATCGCCTGCGCGTGCTGGCGCAACTGGAGTCTGACGCCAGCGACGACGAACGCGCCACGGTGCGGGAGCAGCTTTCGGGTGCATGCACCACCGAAATCGCCGCCTTTGACGAATTCGCCGCGCTGCTGGCCAATGAAGGCAATGGCGAGGGGCACGGCTACGACCATGTCATCTTTGACACCGCGCCGACCGGCCACACGCTTCGGCTCTTGAGCCTGCCCAAGGCCTGGAGCGGTTTTCTGGCCGGCAACGACCGGGGGGCTTCCTGCCTGGGTCCGCACTCGGGGCTCAAGATGCAGGAGGCGCGCTTCAACGCGGCGCTGGCCGCGCTGAGCGATGCGGCGCTCACCACCGTGATCCTCGTCACCCGGCCCGACCTGAGCCCGATGCAGGAGGCCGCGCGCACCGCCGAAGAATTGCGCACATTGGGTCTTTCGAACCAGCGCCTGGTCATCAATGGCGTGTTCCATGCCAGCCGGCCCGATGACCCGACCGCCCGCGCCATCGAAGCGCTGAGCATTGAGGCCATCGCGCAGATGCCTGACGCGCTGGCCAGCCTGCCGCGTGATGAAGTCCCGCTGCGCGCCTTCGACACCGTGGGCCTGCCAGCGCTGCGCGCGCTGCTGGGCCGCGGGTCGGTGCCGGCCGCCACGCCGGATGCCGGCGTTTCTCCGTCCGACCTGCCGGCCGAACCCCTGAGCCGCCTGGCCGACGAGCTGGCGGCGATGGGCCACGGCCTGATCATGGTGATGGGCAAGGGCGGCGTCGGCAAGACCACGATTGCCGCCGCGCTGGCAGTGGGCCTGGTGCAGCGCGGCCACAGCGTGCACCTGACCACCACCGACCCGGCCGCCCATGTGGCCGA
>JBBQSX010000290.1:0-2295 GCA_038213545.1 Burkholderiales bacterium | reverse complement strand
CGTCAATGCAGCATCCGTGCCAGCCTGAATCCGGGCGGTCGATGCGTTTGAAGTAATCCGAAAGCATGCCAACGGTGCCGGTGACCGGATGCCTGTGCGCCACGACAGCGCTTGCGCGCACCAAGCTGGTGGGCCTGCGTGGTGCACGGGGCTGGTCGGATGGCGGCAAGAGGAGTACAACCGCATGGAGGAAACGATATGAACGGTATGGCTCGTTTTTTTCAGGTGCTTGGGCTTGCTGTGGCAGGCCTGCTGGCCAGTGCTTGCGTGATGGCCCAGGGCAGCTGTGTGCAAGACCCGGAACGCGCCCACGAGCTGCGTGTGCTCGACGAAATCCAGATCACCGAGCTGATGGAGCGCTTTGACGTGGTGGCTGCACCTGCGCGGCTTCACCACATGCTCGCCAGCCTGGTGGCCGCCTCAGCCCCGTTGCAAAAGGGCCCGTCCGTGCACCTGCTGGCCTACGAAGACAAAGACCTCAACGCCTACGCCGCCGACCACGGCATGGTCATCCTCACCAGCGCGATGTGGAGCGCCAGGGAAGACCTCTCGGACGACGAGCTGGCCGCGGTGATGGCGCACGAACTCGCCCACATCGAGGGCCACGATTCGTTGGTGGAGGCCTGCACCAACCTGCAGCGCCTGCGTGCGCCCACCATGCGCCTTGAAGACGCCCGCGACCGCATGGCACTCGAAATGTTCAACCCCCGCTCGCCCCTGGCCCGCGCTGCGCAGCAGCAACTGCACGCGCAGGAACACGCCGCCGACGTGCGCGCCATCGAGCTGCTGCGCGCCGTGGGGCGCAACCCGCAGGCCATGGTGAGCGTGCTGGCCAAGATCCACGGCACCACCCCGTCGGCTCTCAATTTGCTGATGGGCACCACACACCCGGAGCTGCGCGCGCGGTTGGAGAAGGCGCAGGCGGCGGTGGATGCGCTGCCGGGGCGCGACCCCTTCAATCCGTGAAGTGAGCCACCAGGGCCTCGCCCCATTCCCACGGCCCGGTGAGCGTCAGCGTCACGGTGGTCCAGTCGCCCTCGGTCTGCACCAACTGGTCGGCGTCCCAGGTGCCGCCGTCGTCCAGCGGCCCGCGCGGCCCGGGGCTGTGGGCTTCGGCCCAGACGAGCACGGCCTGCACTTCCCTGATCACCTCGGGCAACTGAGAAGCTCGCACGCTGGCCATGGCGTCCCAGGTGCCGGTGCCTTCGCCGTCGTCGCTGGGGTCGAAGAGGAGGTATTGGAGTGGCATGGTTGGCTCGCCGAGGGCCCTCACCCCAACCCTCTCCCAGCGGGAGAGGGAGAAAGAGGGAAGTCTCTCCAAGAGGGAGTGAAAGTCAAAATCAGGCCGCCGCTTTCACCTTCAGGCGCCACGCATGCAGCAGCGGTTCGGTGTAGCCGCTGGGCTGTGCCTTGCCCTTGAACACGAGGTCCAGCGCTGCCTGGTAGGCCATGCTGGTCTTGAAGTTGCCGGCCATCTTTTTGTACAGCGGGTCGTCGGCGTTCTGAGCGTCCACCACGGCGGCCATGCGCTCGAAAGTCTGGGTCACCAGCGCTTCGTTCACCACGCCGTGGAGCAGCCAGTTGGCGATGTGCTGGCTGCTGATGCGCAGCGTGGCGCGGTCTTCCATCAGGCCCACGTTGTGGATGTCGGGCACCTTGGAGCAGCCCACGCCCTGGTCGATCCAGCGCACCACATAACCCAGGATGCCCTGCACGTTGTTGTCCAGCTCGGCCTGGATCTCGGCCCGCGTCCAGAAGGGCACCAAGGCCACCGGGATCTGCAGGATCGCGTTCAACAGGTTCTCTTCCATCGCCAGCGACTTGTGCTCGTTGACGAAGACCTCCATGTCCTTGGCGAGCGAGGCCACGTCGACCTGCAGGTAGTGCAGGGCGTGCAGCGTGGCGGCCGTGGGTGAGGGCACCCAGGCGGTGTTCGCGCCCGACTGTGGCTGCGCGATTTTTTGCTTCATCATCTCGGCCATCAGGTCGGGCATGGCCCACATGCCCTTGCCGATCTGGGCGCGGCCGCGCAGCCCGCAGGCCAGGCCGATCTGCACATTGCTCATCTCGTAGGCGCGCAGCCAGTTGGCGTTCTTCATGAGCGGCTTGCGCATCATCGCGCCGGAGTACATGGCGGTGTGGATCTCGTCGCCCGTGCGGTCCAGGAAGCCGGTGTTGATGAAGGCCACCCGCGGCGCCGCTTCCGCGATGCAGGCCTTGAGGTTGACGCTGGTGCGGCGCTCTTCGTCCATGATGCCCAGCTTGACGGTGTTCGCCGGCAGGCCCAGCAGCGCC
>JBBQSX010000289.1:0-2310 GCA_038213545.1 Burkholderiales bacterium | reverse complement strand
TTTTCCTGGCGGGGGGGAGCGTCCACCCGGGCCCGGGGGTCCCGATGGCGGCGCTTTCGGGCCAGCTGGCGGCCGCGGCCGTGATGGCGAGCCCCGCTTTGACCAGGTGGTCCCCTCGGGTGGCTACCTCTGGTGGTACGTAGACGCCCTGAGCGACGACGGCCAGTTCGGCCTGTCCATCATCGCGTTTGTCGGCAGCGTGTTCTCGCCCTACTACGCCTGGGCGCGCAAGCGCGGCCCGACCAACCCCGACAACTTCTGTGCGCTCAACGTGGCGCTTTACAGCGCGGGCGCGCGCCGCTGGTCCATGACCGAACGTGGCGCGGCGCACAACCGGCGCGACGCCACGCATTTCAAGATCGGCCCGAGTCAGCTTGAGTGGCACGGCGACACGCTCACCATCCACATCGACGAAGTGGGTGTGCCCATCCCGCGCCGGATTCGGGGCACAGTGAAGCTGCACACACAGCAATTGTTCAAGTTCAGCACCGCTCTGGACGCACACGGCCGCCACCGGTGGGGTCCCATCGCGCCGCACGCGCGTGTGGAAGTGAAGCTGCAGCACCCCGAACAGCGCTGGAGCGGCCACGCCTACCTGGACAGCAACGAAGGCGATGAACCGGTGGAGCGTGCCTTCACCGAATGGGACTGGTCACGCAGCCAGATGAAAGACGGCAGCACCGCCGTGCTGTACGACGTGGAGCCTGGCAAGGCCCAGGGCAAACTGCTGGCCCTGCGCTTCGGGCGCCACGGCAGCGTGCAGCCCTTCGAGGCACCGCCCCTGCAAAGCCTGCCGCGGACCGCGTGGCGCATCCAGAGGCGCATGCGCAGCGACTCGCGTGTGCTCGTGTCACAGCAGCTGGAGGACACGCCTTTCTACCAACGCGCCGTGCTGCAAAGCACCTTGCTGGGTGAAAGCGTGTCGAGCTTTCACGAAACGCTGCATGTGCCCCGACTGGTGTCGCCACTGGTTCAGGCCATGCTGCCCTGGCGCATGCCTCGTCGGGGCTGAAAGGCCACGCGCTTCAGCGCAGAAAATCCACAACCGCCTTGAGTGAAGCCTGAGCCGCCTCTTCTTGTGGCAGGTGGCCCACCCCGGGAAACGTGGCGAGCCGGCTGCCTTTCACCGCGCCCAGGTAGTCCTGCGCGTTGGCCGCCGGGATCATCGCGTCGGCCTCACCCCAGACCAGCAAAGTCGGCGCAGTGATGGTGATCAACAGTGGCCGAGGGTCGGTGAGCACCGTCTGCTGCAGGCGTTTGAACATCGCGTCGCGACCACCAGGGGCCAGCATGAGGTCGTGGTACCGCGTGGTGAGTTCGTCGGTGAGGAACGCAGGGTCGCCATAAGCCGGCACCAGGTTCATGCGCAGCACCGCCTTGGGCATCACATACCGCATGGCGCCCAGCACGGCCGGTACCTCGGCGGCTTTGCCGTATTCAAAACCCGGGCTGGCAAAACCATCGGGCGCCACCAACACGAGCTTGTCCGTGCGCTGGGGGTGCTTCGCGGCAAAAGTCCAGGCGATGCGCCCGCCAATCGAATGGCCCACGATGCTGGCGCGCGGCACACCGAGCCGATCCATGAGGGCCAGCACCAGTTGAATGCTGCGCGCATCGGTGTAGTCGTTCGCGGGATCGGGCTCGCTCAGGCCGGAGCCAGGCAGGTCCAGGCGGATCACACGGTGATTGGCGCTCAAGGCCTGCGCCCAGGCATCCCAGGTGTGCAGGCTGGCGCCAAAGCCGTGCAGCATCAGCACGACCGGTGCGTCCCTTGGCCCAGCGTCGCGCACATGCAGGCGCCATGGACCCACCTGCACCATGTCCCCAGGGCTCGACAGATAGTTCTTCTCGAGTTCGCTGCGCGGCTTGTCAGGTGTCCAGAGCCAGAACAGCAGTGCCAGAGTGGCCATGACGGCGATGGTCAGCGAGATCGTTTTCAGATTCATGGTCTTGAATGATTGAAGGTATCGGTGCACGTCTTGGCGCGCACCCGTTTGAGCATACGGTGCGCGCCCAGCACCGCCAGCAGCGCCGCCACCCAGAACACCACCGCCAGCGCGCCGTAAACATAGGCAGTGCCCTCGTGGTGAACCACGAGACCGTCAAAGTGGTTGCCCTCTTCGTTGTAGGGCAAACGGGCCTTGGCCCACGCAAACACCGTGAGCAAGGCGGCCGGCACTGCGGCGGCCACCGCAAGCATGCCCAGCGCCCACACGGCCCATCTGGAAGACCAACGCGGCATGGGCCCTAAGCCAGCAGGGCCGCCAGGCCACCCTCGGCCTCGAAGCGTTGGTTGCGGTAAGTCAGGCG
>JBBQSX010000288.1:0-2327 GCA_038213545.1 Burkholderiales bacterium | reverse complement strand
GACCGCGCTGCCGCCTTCGAGCACCACCCCGTCCACAGGCACCTTTTCGCCGGGGCGCACACGCAGTTTGTCGCCTGCATGCACGTCGGCCAAGGGCACGTCGCTCTCGGTGCCGTCGTCGGCCAGGCGGCGTGCGGTCTTGGGTGCCAGCCCGAGCAGCGACTTGATGGCCGCCGTAGTCTGCGACCGGGCCTTGCCCTCCAGCATCTGCCCGAGCAGCGTCAACGAGATGATCACCGCAGCGGCCTCGAAGTACACGGCCACGTGCCCCATCAACACAAACGATGCCGGGAACGCCTGGGGTGCCACCGTGGCGACGACGCTGTAGATGAAGGCCGAGCCCGTGCCCAGGCCGATCAGCGTCCACATGTTGGGGCTGCGGTGAACGATGGACTGTGCGCCCTGCACAAAGAAGGGCCATCCAGCCCACAGCACCACGGGCAGGGCAACGCCGAGTTCAATCCAGTTCTGTGTTCCCCGGTCAAACAGCGCCAGCCGGTCCCCGAACATGGCCAGCACGAAGACCACCAGGGTCAGCGGCAGGGTCCAGTAGAAACGCCGCTGGAAGTCCCGGAGTTCCTTGTTGTCGTCCTCGCCCACGGCAGGCATCGCCAGCTCCAGGGTCATGCCGCACTTCGGGCAATTGCCCGGGTGGTCTTGCCGTATCTCAGGGTGCATCGGGCAGGTGTAGACACTTCCCTGCTGGGTTTCCGCGTTCGATTCGTGCGCAGCGGAGGTGCTTCCCACGTGCGGGCTGTGCGTGTGCAGTGCCTCTGTCACCATGATCACTTGCGCCTCTGGATCACGATCCATGCCAGCAGGCCCGCAATGACGATCAGCAGGATCGGGATCCACGCCCCACCATGGCCGCCCATCCAGCCGCCATACCAGCCCCCGCCATTCATCATGTTCGCGCCCTGCGCGTGAGCAAGGTTGGAAAAAAGGGCCGCTGCCGATGCCGTTGAAAGCTTGATCGCAGATTTCATGGTGTCTCCTTCGTGTGCGTCGGACGCGTCTTGAAGTCATTGACGGTGCGCCGCCCAGCCGAATTCGTCTGTACGGCTTCGAACGCAACAGGCCAGCTCGACCTGGTCCTGCTTGTCACAGGCGCGCCGTTGTTTGCCGTGCCCAGAGTCGACGCAACAGCTTTCTCCCTTCGATGAACCACAGAATCCCACTGGCCATCGCCACACAAACGCCCCATTGGCCTGCCGAGAGCGCCACGGTGCCGAAGGCGAGGTTCAGGAACGGCAGATGCACGACCGCCACTTGCAGCGCCGTTGAGAGAGCGACCGCAGCCCAGAGCCAACGGTTGGAGAAGACCGCCCGGAACGCGGAGGCCGACTCGGAGCGCGCGTTGAAGCAGTTGAACAACTGCGTCAGCACCAGCACCGTGAAGGCGGCTGTGCGCGCCAGTTCCAGGCTGTGCGGGCCGGTGCCCAGCCAGGCGTCCACCGGCTCGATCAGTCCACCGGGCGGGAACAGGTCCAGCGTCAGCAGGGTCAGCACCGCCATCACGACGCCGGCCTCCAGCACGCCAAGCCCCATGCGGGTATCGATGATGCGTTGGCTGCGCGCGCGCGGCTTGCGCGCCATCACGTCGTCGGCGATCGGATCCACGCCCATGGCCAGCGCTGGCCCGGTGTCGGTGATCAGGTTGATCCACAGGATCTGCGTGGCCAGCAGCGGCAGCACCACCGCGCCACCCGAGCCGGTGGCCGTGGCCTTCAGGCCGATGACACCCGCGCCCACCACGCCGGCGAACACCGTCAGCACCTCGGCCAGGTTCGACGACAGCAGGTAGCGCAGGAACTTGCGGATGTTGTCGAGCACACCGCGCCCTTCGCGCACCGCCAGCACGATGGTGGCAAAGTGATCGTCCGCCAGGATCATGCGGGCCGCCTCCTTGGTCACCTCGGTACCGGCCACACCCATCGCCACGCCGATGTCGGCGGCCTTCAGCGCCGGGGCGTCGTTGACGCCGTCACCCGTCATTGCCACCACGTTGCCGCTGGCCTGCAGGGCCTGCACGATGCGCAACTTGTGCTTGGGCGCCACGCGGGCGAACACCGAGGTCTGCAGCACCGCTGCGGCAAAAGCGGCGTCATCCAGCTTGTCGAGCTCGAGGCCCGTGAGCACCGGTGCATCCGCACTGGCTTCGGTGGTGGCGATGCCGAGATCGGCCGCGATGCGCACTGCCGTGCGCGGGTGGTCGCCGGTGATCATGATCACGCGAATGCCAGCCTGGCGGGCCTGGGCAATGGCCACCGCAGCTTCCTTGCGCGGCGGGTCGATGATGCCGACGGTACCGATGTATTCCAGGTCCT
>JBBQSX010000287.1:0-2380 GCA_038213545.1 Burkholderiales bacterium | reverse complement strand
GGCCTTGGCGGCCGCGAGCGCCTCGGTCTCCCCCTTGACTTCGCTGCGGGGGCCACCCGACTCACCCAGCCCCGCAGAGGTGTCGGCAGGCCACGGCCGAGCGCAAATCACGGTGGTTTGCGAAGGTGGGCTGGGGCTGGCTGTGGCGCGCATGGGAGGCGCCGAGAAGCGCAGGGCGCGCGGCCCTCGCGCGCAGCGCGAATCAACCACTGACTCATCGCCGGTGTCTGAGCGGAGAGAGCGCAGCGAACGCAGCGAGTTCGGCGATGGGGCCGCGGGACCGAGCATCGCAGGGCAGCCGGAGCGCCAGCGAAGGCCGCCGAGGATAAGCGCCACAGCCAGCCCTAGCCCGCCTTTGCAAAGGGGCCAAGCAGGCATGAAGACGATCTTCCCGAATGGGGCCGAAAGCCGTCAAATCCGGTCGAACCCGTAGACTGGTCGAAAGATGCGCATCGTTCTGCTGGGCAGGCAGCCCTACACCACCACCGAACCCGCGATGCGGGCCTTCACTGCCGCTCGCACCGCTGACAGCGACGACGAGCTTTGGCTGGTCGAGCACGAGCCGGTCTTCACGCAGGGGCTGGCTGGCCGCGACGGCCACGTGCTGGATGCGGGCGACATCCCGGTGGTCCGCACCGACCGCGGCGGCCAGGTCACTTACCATGGCCCGGGACAGGTCGTGGTCTACCCGTTGGTGGACTTGCGCCGGCGCGGCTACTACGTCAAGGAGTACGTCTTTCGCATCGAGGCGGCCGTGCTCGACACGCTGGGCCACTTCGGGGTGACCGGTCACCGGGTGCGCAGCGCGCCCGGCATCTATGTGCGGCTGGACGACCCTTTTGGCCACGGTGTCCTGCAGGTCGATAGCGCCGCTCCCTTCAAGGGTCTGGGCAAGATCGCCGCACTTGGCATCAAGGTCAGCAATCACCGCGCTTACCACGGCGTTGCGCTGAACGTGGCGATGGACCTGACGCCGTTTTCCCGCATCGATCCCTGCGGTTACGCCGGCCTGAAGACGATCGACCTGCAGGCCTTGGGGGTGCAGGTCGGTGGGGACGAGGCGGGCCAGCGCCTGGCGCTGGCCCTGCAGAGCAGGCTGGCCTGAGGCCGGGTCAGTTCGGCGGGGGCACGCAATAGACCGGCGTGCTGCTGACGTTGCCGGCGGGGGGCGAGGCCGAGAATGTTCCGGTGCGGCGCACCGTGATGCTGCACTGTGCGTCGACGTCCAGCTCGAACAGCAGCCACCAGTTGGTCGATGTGGTCTCACCGGTGCCCGGGGGCGTGAAGAGTTCGATCGAACGGCCCGGCACGCTCAGTTCGACGCGCGAGCCTGACACCCCGATGAGGCCGGCACCCTGCCCGGAGAAGTTGTTCACCGCGTACTTGTAGGTGCCGACCATCAGCCGCGTGACCGTCACGACTTCCGGACCGAAGCTGCTGGTGTCGTCCACGTCCAGGTTGGCAAACGGCGCCGAGGTCAGGCTGCCGGTGTCGCGGTACGAGATCGTCCTGCCGCTGGGCGTGACCAGGTAGCTGTCCAGGTCGCTCGGCCGCTCGCCCCAGGTGAGCTTCATCGTCACGCCCGAACCCAGCTGGCCCAGGGTCAGGCACTCGGTCACCGTGGTGTCGACGCTGTAGGGACCGGCGTTGAAGGAGTTGGTCAACGAGGTCCCGCTGATGCCCGCCAGGATGGCGCGACTGCTGCGCCGGATGGGGATGGTGAAGTTGCCGGCGGTGTCGGTGACGGCGCTGCTGGTGCCGGAATAGTCGACACCGTCGCTCAGAATGCGCGCGCCCGCGACACGGACACCGTTGGCGTCGGCCACACAGCTGGTGATGCGCACGGTGTTGTAGACCTGGTCGGCGTTCCAGGTCGTGAAGTGCGTGACGGTGCCTTCGTAATAGCGAGCGCTGCCCGTTCCGGCCAGCGTGGCCGTGCCCTCTTCCACCCAGCGGCCCTGGCTGGGGCTGTAGAAGTAGAGCGGCACCGTGGTGGGCGGGCTGCTGCTGCGCGTGGACAGCGGAATGCGGATGGTCGCGGTCTGGCCCGCGCGCAGGTTCAGCGCGGCCCCCGCGCTGTCGGCTAGGGTGACGTTGAGTGCGCCGAAACTCTCGATCGGCGTGGGCGTACCGCTGACCAGCGTCGTGAAGTCGCCGGGCATCACGGCGGTGTCGCTGGCCGGGGCGATGGGGGTGACGCGCACGGTCATGTTGCCCGTGGGCACACTCCCGTCGGCGCGCTGCACGCCGCCCGCCGGCAGGGCCACGCTGGCCGTGCTGCCGGGAACGGTGACGGTGCCGCCCGTGGCCACATCGACCTGGGCCGTCGTGCCCAGGGCCACCATGCGCGCCTGCACGTCGGTGGTGCCGGTGGCGCTGA
>JBBQSX010000286.1:0-2414 GCA_038213545.1 Burkholderiales bacterium | reverse complement strand
CGAGAGCTTCGGGTCCATGGTGAAGTACTCGCGGCTCCAGTCCACGCTGTCGCCCATGCGGCGCATCTGCGTGGTGATGGTGTTGCCACTCTCTTCCTTCCACTCCCACACCTTGGCCACGAAGTTCTTGCGGGCTTCGGCCGGCGTGGGGCCCATGTCGTGCCGACTGATGCCCTGGGCCTGCAGCTGGCGCTCCACCACGATCTGCGTGGCGATGCCGGCGTGGTCGGTGCCGGGCACCCAGACCGTGTTGGCGCCCGACATGCGGTGGTAGCGCGTGAGCGAATCCATGATGGTCTGGTTGAACGCGTGGCCCATGTGCAGCGTGCCTGTCACGTTGGGTGGCGGCAGCTGGATCGCAAACGACGGCGCGTCGGCCTGGGGCGCGCCCGTGCCCCTGAAGCCTGCCACGCCGTAGCCGCGTTTCTCCCATTCGGGGCCCCAGCGGGTCTCGATCGGAGCGGGTTCGAACGATTTGGCCAGGGATTGCAGGCCGGGTTGGTTCAGGGTGTCGGTCATGGAGCGCGCCAGAAGTGAAAACGGCATCCCGCAGGATGCCGTCAGGGGAAATAGGGTTACCTGCGAATTTTATTCGACAGGTCCCTCAAGCCGGCGTGGCGGGCATGGCGCGCGCGGCGTCAATGCAGGCCTTGAGCACAGCGGCGTCGCCGATCTGGTTGGCCAGCAGCAGGATCAGTCGCGCGTTGAGCAGCTCCGAGTCGTCGCGGCCAAGGCCTGTGTGCGCGTCCAACAGTTGTTCGTAAAAGGCGTCGGCGTCCTGGAAGTGGGGGTTGGTGTTCATGCTCGATCTCCGCGCAGGCCCAGCGAACGCTCGATGGAACGCACCAGCTGGGTGTTGATGGTTTCTCCAGTGGCGGCCAGGTAGCCATCGGGGCGAACCAGCGCCCAGCCGTTGCCAGATGCCTGGCAGGCACCCTGCACACGACCTTGGGGGTCGCGCACATGCTCCAGCGCCTGAGCTGCACCGGTGGCGCCAAGCACCTGCACGCCGCGCACCGGCGCGTCCAGGCACAGGCGACGCAGCCGCTGCAGGGTGGCCGCTGACTGATCGCCGAAGACCAGCACCAGCAGGTCGCCATACGCCCAGTTGAGCAGGTCGTTGACGTTTCCCTGAGAGCCGTCGGCCCATTCAAAGCCCACGTTCTGCACCGACTGGCCGGCCGCACTGGACGGTGCGTAGCTGCAGGCGCGTGAGCGGGCGTACGGGTTGGCCACGGCCATGCGGCCGGTGTTGATGAGCGATCGTGCAAACGGATGCTGCTTGGCCAGCCCGATGGCGGCCCGGCGAAAAAGGCGCTCGGTGCCGTCGGCCGCGCGCAGGAAACGCGCGGTGCGGTTGGTGACACACACGTTTTGCTGTGCGGCGTCCAGGCGCTCGTCGTTGTAGCTCTCCAGCAGCGCGGCGTCGGCCTTGCCGCTGAGCACGGCGGCCAGCTTCCAGGCCAGGTTGTCGGCATCGGCCACGCCGGTGTTGCCTCCGCGCGCGCCAAACGGGCTGACCACCTTGGCCGAGTCGCCCATGAGGAACACGCGCCCGTGGCGCATGGCGTGTACGCATTCGGAGCGGTAGGCGTAAGGCCCGACCCAGACGATCTCCACGTCGACATCGGGCCCGAACTGCCGCGCCAGGCGTTCACGCACCACGTCCTCGCGGCTGACATGTTCGGGGTCGGCGTTGGGCGCCATCTGGTAGTCGATGCGCCAGACGTCGTCGGCCATGAGGTGTTGCCAGACCGCGCGGTTCTCGTTGAACGGGGCTTCGATCCAAGTGTGGCGCTCTTGCGGCGGGTGGGTGGAGAAGCGCACATCGGCGATGCACCAGCGGTCGTCGCCGCGTTTGCTGTCAAACGGCACCTGAAGCCATTTGCGCAGCGGGCTGGCCGATCCGGTGGCGTCAATCACGTGCTCGGCTTCCAGCTGGTAGCTGCCGGCGGGTGTTTCGATGGTGAGCGTGGCGCAGTCGGTGTTTTGTTCGAAGGCGGTCAGGCGGTTCTGCCAGCGCAACTCGACCGCGCCGAGCTCCTGGATGCGCTCGACCAGGAACCCTTCGATGTAGAACTGCTGGATGTTGATGAAGGGCGGCTGGCTGGAGAGGTGGAAGTTGCCTTGCTCGCGCAAATCAAAGTTGTAGACCTCGTCTTGACCTGCGAAGGTGCGGCCCACGCTCCATTGCACGCCCTTGGCGGCGATGCGCTTGTACAGCCCAAGCCGTTCAAAGATTTCGAGCGACTTCTGCGTGTAGCAGATGCCGCGCGACGAGGCGCCCTTGACGCCCACGGTGTTGTCTTCGTCAATGAGCACCGCGCGCACGCCGAACTTGGCGAGCGAGCAGGCCAGGGTGAGGCCAGTGATGCCGCCGCCCACGATGACCACGGGGTGGCGCACGGGGGTGG
>JBBQSX010000285.1:0-2607 GCA_038213545.1 Burkholderiales bacterium | reverse complement strand
CACCACCATCGAAGACCTGCGCGTGCTGGCCAAAAAGCGCGTGCCGCGCATGTTCTACGACTACGCCGACTCGGGTTCCTGGACCGAAGGCACCTACCGCGCCAACAGCGAGGACTTTCAGAAGATCAAGTTGCGCCAGCGCGTGGCGGTGAACATGGAGAACCGCAGCACCGCCACCAGGATGGTGGGGCAGGCCGTGAAGATGCCGGTTTGCGTAGCGCCCGTCGGTCTGACCGGCATGCAGAGCGCTGACGGCGAGATCAAGGCGGCCAAGGCGTGCGAGAAGTTCGGCATTCCGTTCACGCTCTCCACCATGAGCATCTGCTCGATCGAAGACGTGGCCGGGCACACCACAGCGCCGTTCTGGTTCCAGCTCTACATGATGCGCGACCGCGAAGCCATGATCCGCATGATCGAGCGATGCAAGGTCGCCAAATGCAGCGCGCTCGTGCTCACGCTGGACCTGCAGGTGATCGGCCAGCGCCACAAAGACCTGAAGAACAAGATGCGCGCTTCGGTCATTCCCACCTTGGGCAACATCGTGAACATTGCCAGCAAGCCGCGCTGGGTGCTGGGCATGATGGGCACGCGCCGCCACACCTTCCGAAACCTGGTCGGCCATGTGAAAGGCGTGAGCGACATGAGCTCGCTGTCGTCATGGACCAACGAGCAGTTTGACCCGACACTGAATTGGGAAGACGTGGCCTGGGTCAAGGCGCAGTGGGGCGGCAAGCTCATTCTCAAGGGCATCATGGACGTGGAAGACGCGAAGCTGGCTGTGGCCAGCGGAGCCGATGCCATTGTGGTGAGCAACCACGGCGGGCGCCAGCTTGACGGCGCACCCTCCAGCATCGAGGCGCTGCCCGCCATCGTGGCCGCAGTGGGCGACCAGATCGAGGTCTGGATGGACGGCGGTATCCGCAGCGGGCAAGACGTGCTCAAGGCCTGGGCGCTGGGCGCGCGCGGCACCATGATCGGCCGTGCCATGGTCTACGGCCTCGGCGCCATGGGCGAGGAAGGCGTGCTCAAGGCGCTGCAGATCATCCACAAGGAGCTGGACATCACCATGGCCTTCTGCGGCCACACCAACATCGAGACAGTGGACAAAAGCATCCTGTTGCCCGGTACGTTCCCGACGGTCACCACATGACCGCCCCCGAGCCAGCGGCACGGCCCCGCACGTCCAAGCTGTGGCTGGGCATCAGCGTGGTGCTGGCGCTGGTGCTGCTGGTGGGCGCGGCCACCACAGCCAGCATGTACGAACAGCTCAAGGCGCAGATCGTGCATCTGCAGGAGCGGCTGGCGGTGACGCCGCAGGTGCGCTACGTGTCTGTGCTGCTCGACGCGCAGGAACTGCCCGCGCTGCTGGTGACCATGGACCCGCAGACCGGTGTGCTGCAGGTGCAGCGGCTCAACGAGGTGAAGGAAGGGCGCGAGGACAGCATGCAGCTGTGGGCGCTCGTCAGCGGCAAACCGCCGCGCTCGCTGGGGGTGATCGAGAGCAAGTTCAAGACGCTGCAGCTGACTGCGAAGGAAGCCCAGCTGGCCGGCGTGACCAAGCTGGCGATCAGCGTGGAGAGCAAGGGCGGCGTGCCCGAACAGGTGGGGCCTCGCCTGCCCTATCTTTTTCAGGGATGGCTGGTGCAAAAGGCGATCTGACGCCCGCTCACTTCAGCTCATATTCAAACGTGCTCACCACCCGCAGCCGCTTGATGCGCGAGCTGCCGTCGTCGAAGTCGTTGCCGTCGTCGCCGGTGATGCGGATCACGCCCTGGTTGGCGTTTTTCAACGGGCCGAGTTGGGCGCCCGCTTCCGCCGCGAACTTGTCGGCCTGCTCGCGCGCGTTGCGCGTGGCCTCGGCCAGCAGCGGCGCCTTGATGTCGTTGAAGCCACGCAGCTGGAAACGCGGGCCGCTGCGGCCGCCTTCGTTCTCACCACCCAACTGCACACCGGCCTGGATCAACGGGTCCACCGCACGCGCGGCGCCCTCCACCTCGGCCACGCGGGCCGACTTCACCAGCACCTGACCGGTGCCGTTGAACCGAAACGGCTGGTTGCCCTGCGCGTACTCGCGGGTGAACAGGTCTTGCACCTGAAGAGGCTTGGCTTCCACTTCCGCATCGGTGAAACCACGCGCCTTCAAAAACGCGGTCACCTTGTCCCGATCCCCTGCCAGTGCTTGCTGCACACCGCCGAAATCGTTGCCCGCACGGCGGAACGACAGCGTCCAGACGGCGAAGTCGCTCTCCACATCCTTTTCGGCCAGGCCCTTGACGGTGACCGAACGGTCCGACATGCGAAAGCGCTCCAGTCCCTGGCTCACCGCGAAGCCGGCCACGGCGATGCCGGCTGCGATCAACACAGCGGTGACGAGGCGGGCGATGTTGTTCATGAAATGTCATCCTGAGGCGGTGCGCCGGCCGGTGGCCAGCGTCTCGCACGATGGTAATGCCGCTATGCTCGGCCGCGTGCACGCCCCACCCGACCAGCCCCTCCCAAGGCGCATTGCCCACCTGGACATGGACGCGTTTTTTGCGTCGGTCGAGCTGCTGCGTTACCCGCAACTCAAGGGCCTGCCGGTGGTGATTGGTGGCGGGCGCCGCCGTG
>JBBQSX010000284.1:0-2627 GCA_038213545.1 Burkholderiales bacterium | reverse complement strand
AACAGCGCCAAGGTCATGATGGAACGCGACACCGGTCGCTCCAAGGGTTTCGGCTTTGTCGAGATGGGCAATGACGCCGAAGCACAAGCAGCCATCTCCGGCATGAACGGCCAGTCCCTGGGCGGCCGCAGCATCACCGTGAACGAAGCACGTCCGATGGAGGCACGTCCTCCCCGCACCGGCGGCTACGGCGGCGGTGGTGGTGGTGGCGGCTACGGTGGCGGCGATCGCTCCGGCGGTGGCGGCTACGGTGGTGGCGGCGGCGGTCGCGGCGGTTACTGATCCCTGCCAGCCCTGCGCTGACAAGATCTCAAAAGGCCCCGGAGCTTCGGCTCCGGGGCCTTTTTCGTGGCCTGTCCTTAAGATGCGTTTCATGTCCCTGCCCCACATCCACTGTCCGACGTCCGCCAGATGACATCGCCCGACAAAGCCCCCTCAGCCTGGGCCAAAACGTTGTGCACCCTGTGCGCAGCGTTCATTGCAGCCCTGGGGTTGCTGGCCATCGTGACCGAAACCCACAGCGGCTACGCGCGCTTCAAGGGTCACGTGACACTGGTGGGCGATCAGGCGGTTTCCATGGGCTACGTGATCATTTGCCTCTCGCTGCTCCCTCTGGTGGTCTGGGTTCCCAAGCGGTGGATTGGCTGGACGATGGTGGGTTGGTGGGTTCTGCTGATGGGAACCATCATCCAAGGGGTGTTCAGGCCATTCTGAAAACCCACTCAAACCGTCAGCAGATATGCCAGCAAGCGGCTCACGTGCACGGCCTCGCGCTGCGTTCCGTCGGCAATCTGGTGGCGGCAGCTGGTTCCGTCGGCCACCAGAACAGCGTCGGGTTCGGCGCGCACCGCCGGCAGCAGGCTGAGCTCGGCCATCTGCATGGACACCTCAAAGTGCGATGCCTCGTAGCCAAAGCTGCCAGCCATCCCGCAACAGCTGCTCTCGATCAGCTGAGGCTTCGCACCCGGAATCCAGCGCAGCACCTCCAGGATGGGTGAGACCGCGTCGAACGCCTTCTGGTGGCAGTGGCCGTGCAGCAACACCGGTTTGTCCACCGCCTTGAGTCTGGCTTTCAGCCCATCGAGACGTCCGGCCTTGGCCTCGCGGGCCAGAAACTCTTCAAACAGAAAGGCGTGCTCGGCAATCTGTTGTGGTGCCGAGCCCAAGCCCATCACCAGCATTTCGTCGCGCAAAGTGAGCAGACACGATGGCTCCAGCCCCACGATGGCGATACCCTTGTGCGCAAAAGGCAACAGGCTTTGCACCACCTCGCGCGCTTTGTCTTTGGCCTGCTCCACCATGCCGCTGGCGAGATACGTGCGGCCACAGCACAGGTGTTTGCCGTCGTCTTTGGCTTTGGTGGCCACGTGCACGGTGTAGCCCGCCGCTTGCAGGACCTTCACGGCCGCGTGCGCGTTCTCCGATTCGAAGTAGCCGTTGAAGGTGTCGACGAACAGCACCACGCCACGCTCCGCAACCAGCACCTCGTCGCGAGTGGCTGTCTTCACAGGGGCATTGAAGAAGTGCTGTGCGTGCCACTCGGGCAGACTGCGCCTGGCCGAGAGGCCCAGCCACTTTTCAGACAGCGAAGCCAGCAAAGGAATGCGGTTGCGCAAGTTGAGCACCGGTGCCAGCCGCGCGGCCCAGGCGGCGTAATCGGGTAGCTGGGCCACCAGCCGGTCCTTGAGCGTGTGACCGTGCTTGGCCTTGTAGTGCTGCAGGAACTCGACCTTCATCTTGGCCATGTCCACGCCGGTGGGGCAGTCGCGCTTGCAGCCCTTGCAGCCCACGCAGAGGTCCATGGCCTCGCGCACCACCTCGCTGGTGAGCGCATCGCTACCCGCCAGACCCGGGATCTGCCCGCTGAGGGCCAGACGCAGGGTGTTGGCACGGCCGCGCGTGAGGTGCTGCTCGTCGCGCGTCACGCGGTAACTCGGGCACATGGTGCCCGCGTCGAACTTGCGGCAGTGGCCGTTGTTGTTGCACATCTCCACCGCCTTGGCGAGACCCCGCGCCGGGTCTTCGCCGGTGCCGGGTGCAGTGGTCACCTCGGTCACCGGGTCGGCCTGCACGTCCCACGCGCTCCAGTCGAGCACGGGCTGGATGGGCACCACCTTGTAGCTGGGCGGGAAGCGCATGAGGCGCGTGTCGTCCATCTTGGGCGGGTTGATGACGCGGTTGGGCGAAAGCAGGCCGGTGGGGTCGAGGTGTTGCTTGATGCGGGCAAACGCGTCGTTGATGCGCGGGCCGAACTGCCATTCGATCCACTCGCCGCGGCACAGGCCGTCGCCGTGTTCACCGCTGTAGGCGCCCTTGTACTTGCGCACGAGTTCGCTGGCCTCTTCGGCGATCTGGCGCATCTTGCTGGCGCCGCCCCGGCGCATGTCGAGGATGGGGCGCACGTGCAGCGTGCCCACCGACGCATGGGCGTACCACGTGCCACGGCTGCCGTGTTTGTGGAAGACCTCGGTGAGCGCGTCGGTGTACTCGGCCAGGTGCACCAGCGGCACGGCACAGTCTTCAATGAAGCTCACCGGTTTGCCGTCGCCGCGCAGGCTCATCATGATGTTCAGGCCGGCCTTGCGCACCTCCCACAGGTTCTTCTGCGGTGCGTCGTCCACCATCTC
>JBBQSX010000283.1:0-2711 GCA_038213545.1 Burkholderiales bacterium | reverse complement strand
CATCAAAATCGCGTTGACCGGGCAATTGGTCACGCTGATCGCCGTGCTGGTACCGCCGTCGCCCGCCGCTATCTCCTCGAGCACCAGTGCCAGCGTCAGGTAGTCGAGATTGGCGCCCCCATATTCCTCCGGCACGCAGATGCCGTAGGCGCCGAGTTCGGCAAGCCCCTTGTGTGCCTGTCTGGGAAAGTGGTGCTCCTTGTCCCACTGCGCTGCGTGGGGCCACAGTTGCTCCCGGGCAAAAGCCCGCACCGCGTCCCGCACCATTTCCTGGTCCTGGCTCAGCAACATGTTGGTCTCCGTCTGGAAATTGAAAGGTCCGGTCGCGTCAAACGGCTGCGGTCAGACCAGTTCCAGCGCCAACGCCGTCGCTTCGCCGCCACCAATGCACAAGGTGGCCAGGCCACGCTTCTTGCCGCGCGCCTGCAGCGCGTGAATCAGCGTGACCAGGATCCGCGCGCCACTGGCACCGATCGGATGGCCCAATGCACAGGCACCACCGTTGATATTGACGATGTCGTGCGAGATGCCGAGTTCGGTCATCAGCGCCATCGGGACCACCGCAAATGCCTCGTTGACCTCCCACAGATCGACATCGCTGGCACTCCAGCCGGCCTTGGCCAGCGCCTTCTGCGTGGCACCTACTGGCGCGGTCGTGAACCAGTTCGGTTCCTGCGCATGCATGGCGTGCGAGACGATACGCGCCAGCGGTGTGGCTCCCAGCTTTTTCGCGGTCGACGCCCGCATCATGACCAGCGCTGCGGCACCGTCGTTGATCGACGAACTCGATGCGGCGGTAATCGTGCCGTCTTTCTTGAACGCCGGCTTGAGAGTCGAAATCTTGTCGAGCTTGACACGGCCCGGGCCCTCGTCGATAGACACCACGGTCTCGCCCGTACGGCTTTTCACCGTGACCGGCGTGATCTCCTTGGCGAAAGCACCGGACTCGGTGGCGGCCTTGGCACGCTGCACCGAGGTGGTGGCGAACGCATCCTGTGCTTCGCGACTGAACTGGTATTTTGCAGCGCAGTCTTCACCGAAGGTACCCATGGCGCGACCCGGTTCGTACGCGTCTTCCAGGCCGTCGAGCATCATATGGTCGAACACCCGGTCGTGGCCGATGCGCATGCCGCTGCGCCCCTTGAGAAGGAGGTAGGGCGCATTGGTCATGCTCTCCATTCCGCCGGCCACCATCACATCGTGACTGCCCGCCAGCAGCATGTCGTGGGCGAACATGGCCGCCTTCATGCCTGAGCCGCACATCTTGGACAAGGTGACGGCACCGGCACTCATGGGCAATCCGCCCTTGAGTGCCGCCTGGCGCGCCGGCGCCTGGCCCTGGCCGGCCATCAGGCAGTTGCCGAACAACACTTCACCGACCAGATCGGCGGCGACACCGGAGCGCTGCATCGCGGCAGCGATGGCCGCACCACCGAGGTCATGCGCACTGAGGGCGGAAAAATCGCCCTGGAAACTGCCCATCGGGGTACGCGCGGCACCAACGATGACGATGGGATCGGTTGATTTGTCAGACATGGTCTCTCCTTCAGAAATACGGGGATTGGATGAATCTGGCGGCAGTCAGCCCAGTTCGGTTTCGGCGGCTGCCGCAAAGCGTTTGTCCTGGTCATACGGAAACACATCGAATACATGGCCTTGCGTTATGCGCTGCTGGTGGCCCTGCCAGAAAGCGGCATCCAGCAAATCGCTGTGATGGCGCATGAACACCTCGCGCACGGTCGGGTTGCCCAGCAGGAAGGGCTCGAAGGTCTCCGGGAATACGTCCTTCGGGCCGACCGGGTACCAGACTTCGCCACTCATCTCTTCCTCTTCGTTCCGGGCTTCGGGAATACGTCGGAAGTTGCAGTCGGTGACGTATTCGATTTCGTCGTAATCGTAGAACACCACCTTGCCATGGCGGGTGATGCCGAAGTTCTTCCACAACATGTCGCCTGGGAAGATATTGGCGGCGACAAGATCCTTGATCGCATTGCCATATTCGACCACAGCGCGCTCGATCTGCGCATGCGCCCGCTGCGCGGCCGGCCCACCCGGTGCAGACGACTGCCCCAGGTCGAACGCCTCCTGCAGGTAGATGTTGAGCGGGATCATGCGTCGCTCGATGTAGACATGTTGCAGGATCAGTTCCTGCGCTCCGTCACCATCACGATCGCTGATCTGCAACTGACTCGACGCAAACTGCTCGAGCTCGGCGATCAGTTCGTCGTCGAAACGATCACGCGGGAATCCGACGCCGCTGTACTCCAGCGTGTCGGCCATGCGGCCGACCCGATCGTGCTGCTTGACCAGCAGATACTTGGCCTTGACCTGCTCACGGGTGGTTTCCTTCTGCAGCGGGAAGTAGTCCTTGATGACCTTGAACACATACGGGAACGAGGGCAGATCGAACACCAGCATCACCATACCCTTGATGCCTGGCGCGATCCGGAACTTGTCGGAGGAGTGGCGCAGATGGTGCAGGAAGTCGCGGTAGAACAGGTTCTTGCCCTGCTTCTGCAGGCCCAGCGCGTTGTAGATTTCGTTGCGCGGCTTGTGCGGCATGACGCTGCGCAGAAACTGCACAAAGGCGCTGGGGACCTCCATGTCAACCATGAAATAGGCCCGCGCGAAGCTGAACAGGATCAGCATGTCGGCTTCGCCGAACAGCGCAGCGTCGATCACCAGTCGGCCGGCCTTGTTGTGCAGCAGCG
>JBBQSX010000282.1:0-2786 GCA_038213545.1 Burkholderiales bacterium | reverse complement strand
CGTTGGCCACCGCGTAAGTCATGCCGTAGGCGCTGCGCTTGAAGCTGCCGCGCGCCGACACACCCATCACATAGGGTTTGCTCAGCGGACCACCCAGAGGAGACTCGGCGCTCTTGTTCCAGGTGGCCTGCAGCGTGAGTGGTTGTGCCTTGCCCAGCAGCTCGAGCTGGCCGCTGATGTCGAAGGTCTTCTCGCCGGTGCGTTTTGCACTGGTGGCGGTGAACACCATCTTCGGGAATTCGCCGCTGTTCAGAAAGTCCGGGCCTTTGAGGTGGTTGTCGCGCTTGGCCTGGTTGCTGAAAACGCTGGCGGTCTCCACTTCGATACGCACCTCGGACAGCGTGGCTGTGGCCTCATCAAACCGGTAGCTGCCGCGTGCGGAGCGGAACATGCCCAGAATCTTGGCGTAGCCGATGTGGTCGACCAGAAAGGCAACGGTGGTGTGCTCCGGGTCGAGCTCGTAGCGCGCGGCCTGGGCCTGCGCAGCGCTCATGAGCAACGGGGAGCTGGCCGCAAGGGCCGTCCAGACGATGGTGGTTTTCAAGAGGTTGGCACGCATGGTTCAGGTCTCCGGTGGGGTGGGGCGCTGCCGCGCCAGGGTTCGCACGTCGATGGCGAAAGACAGGCTCAACAAGGCCAGGCTGATCGCGGCCAGGCCGTTGGCCAGCAGTGGCGGCACGATGGGCCCGAGGCAAACGATCAGGGTGGTGATCTGCACCACGCACACCGTCTGACGCCGTTTGCTCGGTGGCAGTGGGCCGCTCAACCAGGGCCAGGCGAAGGCGGCCGCCACGAAGGCGTAACGCATGAGCCCGCTGGCCAGGATCCAGCTACCCGCCTGGCCTGCCTGCACCACCAGCGCGCACAGCACCAGGGTGAAGGCGGCGTCGGTCTCCATGTCGAAGCGGGCACCAAAGGCGCTGGCCAGGCCACTGCGCCGTGCGAGTGCGCCGTCCACCGCGTCGAGCAAGGCGGTGAGCGTGGCCGCGATCACCAGGCCCCAGGTGGCGGCCGGCATCGCAGCCAGCGGCGCGCGGGGCAGGGCTTCACCGATCAGTGCCGCCATCAAGGCCATGGCACCCAGACGGCCGAGCGTCACCCGGTTCGCGGGGCCGAAACGGGCATGGGGGTGGGTATCCAGAGCACGCCAGACCAACCAGGCGCCGGCGGTGAACACGATCACCGCCTTGGCGGCGTAGTCCAGGCCGAGCCCTGCTGCACCCGCCAGTGCGAGGCTGGCGAACAGCACCAGTGCAGCCACTGCCGCGAGGTCGCGCGCTGCATCGCCGGCCAGCGCGTCGCGGTCGGCGATGTCCTGACGGGGATGGGGCGTTAAGGGCGGGCTTCCTGCGGTTCTCATCGTCTGCAACATAAGATGGCCAATCGGTCGCGGTGATCATGGCACGCACCGTCTTTTCGACACGACATATCCCTTTTCGTTCATGGCATCGCATTCCAACCCAACGATCACCACCGCCCAGGCCTGCTGGACTGTGGCGCCCGGCCGGGCCGAGATCCGCAGCGAAGCCTTGCCCGCCCTGGCCGCTGGCGATGTGCGGGTGCGCACCTTGCACACCGGCGTGAGCCGCGGCACCGAGGGCCTGGTGTTTCGGGGTGAAGTACCGGTCAGCGAGGCGCAGCGCATGCGAGCGCCTTTCCAGGCGGGCGAGTTCCCCGGCCCGGTGAAGTACGGCTATGTGAACGTCGGCGTCGTCGAGGCCGGGCCCGCCGAGCTGCTGGGTTGCACCGTGTTCTGCCTCCACCCACACCAGACCGTGTACCAGGTGCCGGCCTCTGCGGTGGTCCGTCTGCCCGGCGACGTGCCGCCCGAGCGCGCCGTGCTGGCCGCCAACCTGGAAACCGCGATCAACGCGCTGTGGGATGCCGCGCCGCGCCTGGGCGACCGCATTGCGGTGGTGGGCGGCGGCACGCTGGGCTTGCTGGTGGCCTGGCTGGCGGCGCAGATGCCGGGCTGCCAGGTGGAGGTGGTTGACACCGAGGCCAGCCGTGCTGACGTGGCTGGGGCACTCGGCGCCAGCTTCGCCTTGCCAGCCCACGCGCGGGCAGATGCCGACCTGGTGGTGCATACCAGCGGCCATGCGGCTGGACTGGCGACGTCGCTTCGGCTGGCCGCATTCGAGGCCACTGTGCTTGAACTCAGCTGGTACGGCAGCCGCTCGGTGAGCGTGCCGCTGGGCGAAGCTTTCCATTCGCAGCGCCTCACGCTGAAGAGCTCGCAGGTCGGACAGGTAGCCACGCCGCAGCGAGGGCGCTGGAGCCACCGCCGCAGGCTCGAACTCGCGCTCTCCCTGCTCGCCGACCCGGTGCTGGACCGCCTCATCACGCACACCGCACCGTTTCATGAATTGCCCAACGTGCTGGAACGTCTTTCAAAGGGCGCTGCCGACACGCTCTGCCAGCGCATCGATTACCCCCTTTGAAGAAAAGAGAACGCACCCATGTACGCCGTCAACGTCAGAGACCATTTCATGATTGCCCACAGCTTTCAGGGCGCCGTGTTCGGCCCCGCGCAGCGCATGCACGGCGCCACCTACGTGGTGGACCTGGAGCTGCGACGCGAGGCGCTGGACGCCGACGGCATCGTGGTCGACATCGGCCTGGCCACGCAGGTGTTGCGCGAGGAACTTGCTGCGCTGAACTTCCGCAACCTCGACGATGAGCCCCAGTTCAAGGGACTCAACACCACCACCGAGTTTCTGGCCCGCCTGATTTTCGACCGCTTGGCTGCCCGCATGGCCGCTGGAGCGCTGGGCGCCAACGCCTTG
>JBBQSX010000281.1:0-2788 GCA_038213545.1 Burkholderiales bacterium | reverse complement strand
GGCGAAGATCGGCCTGTCGATGAAGAATTTGGCCATGCGGCGGGCTCCTTACTTCGCCGCTGCGGCCGCGGCCGCGGGCGCTGGCGCAGAGGCGGCGGGCGCGGCTGGCGCGCTGCCTGGCGCTTGCCAGGGCACCGCTTTCACAGCGGTGCCTGGCGGCATCATCTGGAGTTTCTGGAAACCGTCGACCATGACCTGCTCTCCGGCCTTCAGTCCGTCCAGGATCACCCAGCGGCCGTTTTGCTGACCGCCCACCTTCACGTTGCGCTGGGCGACCTTGCCGTCGGCGCCGACCACCGACACCTTGTCACCCTGGGCCGAACGCGTCACCGCCTGCTGCGGCAGGGTGATTGCATCACCCGCGGTGGCCTGCTCCAGGCGCACACGCACATACAGACCCGGCAGCAACCTGCCCTGAGGGTTCGGCACCTCGGCGCGCAGCGTCACCTGGCCGGTGGCGCTGTCCACCGTGAGGTCAGAGAACAGCAGGCGACCTGGCTGTTCGTACACGCTGCCGTCTTCCATCACCACCTGCACGGCAGCGGCTTGTGCGCCAGCGCCTTTGAGCTGACCACCTTCCATGGCCTTGCGCAAGCGGTACACCTCGGCAGCAGATTGGGTGAAGTTCACATACATCGGGTTGATCTGCTGGATGACCGCCAGCTGTGTGGCTTCGCCCTGTCCCACCAGCGCACCTTCGGTCACCAGCGAGCGACCGATGCGGCCCGAGATGGGTGCGGTCACGCGCGCATAGCCCAGTGTGATGTTCGCGTTCTGCACCGACGCCCGACCCGCGGCCACATCGGCCTCGGCCTGCTTCTGCGCCGCCACGGCGCTCGCGTATTCCTGCTGGCTGATGGCGTTTTCCTTCACCAGCGGTGCGTAGCGTTCGGCCAGCGCCGCGGCTTGGGTGAGGTTGGCCGTCGAGCGGGCCAGGCCAGCCTGGGCGCTCTGCAGTGCAGCGGCATAGGGCGCGGCATCGATGCGGAACAGCGGCTGGCCGGCCTTGACGTCGCTGCCTTCGCGGAACAGCCTCTCCTGCAGAATGCCCGCCGCACGTGCCCTCACCTGGGCCACACGCGAGGCCTCCAGGCGGCCCGGCAATTCGGTCACCAGCCCCACGTCACCCGGTGCGACCGTGATCACGCCAACCTCGGGGGCCGGCCTGCCGCTTCCCGCAGCGGCTGCCGGTGCCTGCGACTTGCCGCATGCTGTGAGCACCACCGCCAGCGCCAGCACAGACAGACCCCGCAGCCAGTCGGTCGGGGGCCGGGAAACCAGAAGAGAGCGCGATGAGGGAGCAGACAGGGTGGGGCTCAAGGCGGGCATGGGAGTCCTTGGGATGGAAGGTGATTGACGCACCAAGGCCAACATGGGCGTGGCCGGCTGCGACGTCGCAAAGCGGCGGAGTATACATACATCCAAGAATGTATGTATAGTCCGGCAACCCACCAAGGGCATGCCATCTGGAGACAAAGACCATGGTTCGACGCACCAAAGCCGATGCGCAGGTGACACGCAACACCCTGCTGGATGCCGCCGAGCATTTGTTCCAGGCCAACGGCGTCTCGCGCACATCGCTCAACGACATCGCCACCGCAGCGGGCACCACGCGCGGAGCCATTTACTGGCATTTCAAAGACAAGGCAGATCTCTTCAACGCCATGATGGAGCGCGTGACCATGCCGCTGGAGGGCGTGCTGGCCAGCGCTGCAGTTCAGGCCGAAGCGGCGGATCACCCCCTGCTCTCATTGCGCGATTCGATGATGAACGCGCTCCAACAAACCGCCAGCGATGAACAGACGCGCCGCGTGTTCGAGGTGGCGACACACAAAGTGGAGTACGTAAGCGAAATGCAGGCAGTTCGCGAGCGCCACCTGAGGGTACGCAACCAGTGCATGGCCATGACCGAGAAGGCGCTGCGCGAGGTGGTGCGCCGCGAAGACATCAAGCTGCCCATGCCGCTGCCCACAGCCGCGCTCGGCCTGCACGTGATCATGGACGGACTGATCCAGAACTGGCTGCTGGACCCACTGGCGTTTGATCTGGAGAAATGCGGGCGTCAAACCATGGACGCCTACCTCACCGGTCTGGGCTTCAGCGTGCCCGCCGCTCGGGCACCGCGTCGCGCGGCACCGGCGCGCGCGATGCCAGCTTGAGGTGCAGCGCGGCCTGGGCCATGAGGTTGGCCGAGACCGGCGCGGTGATGAACACAAAGAGCGTGATCAGCAGCTCGGCCACGCCGGCACGGCCCTGCGAAGCCGCCACCAGCATCGAGGCAATCAAGACACCGCCCACGCCCAGTGTGGAGGCCTTGGTGGGTGCGTGCAGGCGCATGTAGAAGTCGGGTAGTCGCGCCAGGCCGATGGCGCCCACCAGCAGGAAGAAAGCGGCGATCACGATGAGGATCGCGGCGGTCCATTCGATGACGGGGTGCATGCTGTCTCCTTATTCGACCACGTCGCCGCGGGTGAGGTAGCGCGCCAGCGCCACGGTGGATGCAAACCCGAGCATGGCCACCAGCAAGGCGGCCTCGAACAGCAAGGCGGTGTTCCAGCGCATGCCGAGCACCACGATGAGGGCCACGGTGTTGAGGTAGAGCGTGTCCAGCGCGAGCAGGCGGTCTGTGGTTTCCGGCCCGAGCAGCAGACGCCAGCCGCACAGCAGCATGGAGACGGGGGTGGCGGGCCGGGCGGGGGTGAGGGGGGTGTGGGGGGAGTTGAGGTGGGGGGCCCGGGGGCGGGCGGCGGGCCGCGGGCACCCGCACCCCGGGAAAGGCAGAGCACAC
>JBBQSX010000280.1:0-2841 GCA_038213545.1 Burkholderiales bacterium | reverse complement strand
GGTCGGGTTCGCCCGCGTGCCCACACCGCTTTGCACCCAGCTGCCCGGAAAAAATACAGCATCACCGAGTCTGGGTCGAAGGTGGTGCCGTTGATCTGGTCAGCGCTGTACTTGTTCAACACGTTGTGGCGGATGGTGGTCTCGCTCCAGTTGTTGGGCGGGCCTGAGAGGTCGCGGATCACCGCCGCTTCGTTCCACTGGATGCCGCCCGCCGGGTTCTGGTGCTCGTGCATGAGCCCGATGGCGTGGCCGAACTCGTGCGCGACCGTGCCGCCGTCCATGAAGCCCAGGTTCATGGTGGGCTGATCCAGCGGGATGCTGCGGTTGTCGGTGCCCACGTACGACCACGCGCCCTTGGCCGGGTCGAAGCTGATGCGGATCTCGGCGTCGGCCGCGTTGTTGAAGTCGAACTTCAGATTGGCGTGTTCTGTCCACCACGCCGCCTGCTCGCGCACCTTGGCCTGCTGAGCCGCGGTGCCGCCAATGAAGCGCACGCGCAGCGTGCTGCCGTTCATCCAGAGTTTGCCCAGCGGCATGATCGCGCGCGTGCGCCCGCGGCTGCGCACCACAGGCTGAAACTGCATGAGTTCGGCGGGCAGCAGGCGCTGGGTGCAGACATGAACGAGTTTGCTCATGAGAATCTCCTCGGGTCTTGGTGGTGGGTGGGATGGGTCAGGGTTGGCGCACGAGCCGCAGCGGGGTTTCGGCCTGCTCGCCGTTGCTCCAGAGCTGGCCGGTGAGTTCGCGTCCGTCGGCGCTCGCCGTGAGCACCACGCTGCCGGTGTCCAGTGGCCCACGGCCGTCGCCGGTGACGGCCTGCACCGGGATTTCGATTCGCGGAGTGCCCATCACATTGGAGAGCACGCCCTGGCCAACGTAACGCACGTCGTTGACGATGAGGCCCATGTCCCGAACGCTCAGGGCGTAGGCCTGCCAGTGGGGGTACCAGGCGATCGGGAAGGCGTCTGTCTGCAGCTGGATTGCACCGTTGTTCACGGTGAAATGCACCCGCAGGCGCCGGTTGTCTTCGTCGATCGACCACCACAGACCTGAGACATCGCGGGCGGTCTGGCCTGGCGCGGGTGGCGGGGACACGAACGGTGCTGGCACCGGGACCGCCTCCTTGTCCTCGGGCAACAGAAGGCCAATCACCACCAGGCCCACAAAGATGCCGCCGATCCACATGAAGCCGCTTTGCAGGCGCTGCACCCAGCTGCGCTTCGCAGGTGACTCCTTGTGGTCGTTTTGCACCACCGGCCTGATGCCGTGGGTGGCGAGGTCGGCCACGATCTTGTCGAGGTCGTCAGCCCAGTCTTCGGTGCGCAGCTTGAGCGCGTGCGACTCTTTCAAAAACCGCAGGGACTCCGGAATGTCGGCGGTGGCCGGCATCTGCACGCCTTCGGTGAGCAGGGGCACGATGGTGGCGCCATGGGCCTGCGCGGTCAGCACCTCGCCGCGGATGGGGTCGTCGTCCCGGTCGATACGCCGCCCGCCTTCGGGGTGCCTCATGCCCAGCAGCTCGGGCGTGACCAGCAACAACACCACCGGCTTCGTGCCCAGTGCGCCCGTGATCGCGCTGCGCCACGAATGTCCGCCTCTCAAATCCTGCTTGTCAAAGAAAACCTGGTCGGCGCCGAAGAGCCGGCTCAGGTCGGCGCACAACCGGTCGGCGTCCTTCTTGCCGTCGGACGACCGGTAGCTGATGAAGATGCGGTTCATGGTGCGGCGTAGCTGCGCAGCGTGTCGAGCAGTTCGCCCGCGGCCTGCCGGTCGGTGGGCGACATGCCGCGCAGCTGCTCCACCACGAACGCGAACTGATCGGCCACCGAGGCCCACATCCAGGGGGTGCCGACGCGCTGGTGCATGTCGTCAAAGCTGGCCAGCACGGCGGGCAGGTGCTGCGCCAGCGTGTGGCTGGCCAGGGCCTCGTAGACACTGAGTTCGGGCAAGCCCACCACGCTCCAGAAATCGGGGTCTTCGCGCCGCTTTCGCTCCAGACTCTGGCGCACCCGCTGGATGCGTTCGGGCTCGAAGCCGGACCAGTGCCGGTCGCTGGCCCGCGCCAGCAGCTCTGCCGCCACCAGGTTCATGGACGGGTAGAACAGGTCGGACTGGCCGGTTTGCAGCGCCAGCGTTTCAGCCCGCCGGTAGTGGTCGGCCATGTGTTCAATGGCTTGCTCGACGGCTTGCGCATGGGCTGTCGAGGGCGTGCCGTCCGCCACCACGCCTTCCAGTCGCACCAGCCTTTTCCAGGTCGAGCCGAGCAGGCTCTCGCGCTCAACCGTGGGCGACAAGGCCACCAGCGCGTCCAGGATCCTCACGGCCTCGTTGAGTTCGGCGCGCCCCTGCTCCACCAGCGCTTTCACGGCGGCGGGTTTGGCGCGCTGGGTGATGGCGTTCTGCAACCGCGTCCAGGCCTGCCGAGCACCCAGGTTGGCGAGTTGTTCGTTGGCCTTCACCGACGCGCTGCCGTCGTTGGCCGCCACGGCGCGGCGGTACCAATGCAGCGCGCGGTCGACGTCGCGTGCGGCGGCCCAGGCCACGCCGTAGGCCTCGGCCACTGCGCCCATGCCGCCCCATTCGCCTTCGAAGCGGGCTTCGAGGTAGCGGATCTTTTCGCGCTGCGACTCGGGCTTTGCGCCCTGGGTGGCGCTTTGCACCGCCAGTGTTTCCAGCGCCAGCGCCAGTGCCACCGGCGATGCGATGCCGCCATAGACCTTGGCTGGCGACGGTGGCGCGCGTCGTGTGTCCACCTCGTTGCGTTGCCACACCCAGTCGGGGTCGCCATAACACTGGTAGGCAGCCCAGGTGTTGCCCATCGGGTTGGCGTTGTAGGCGGCC
>JBBQSX010000279.1:0-2854 GCA_038213545.1 Burkholderiales bacterium | reverse complement strand
GTCGACGGTCTGGAGGACGTCAAGGGTCAGGACATCGTGGTTTTCAACACCGAACACCTCTCACCGCTCTTCGAGCGCGTGATCGTTGCCAGCGGCACCTCGAACCGCCAGACCAAAGCCCTGGCCGCCAGCGTGCGGGATGCCGTGCGCGAAGCCGGCTTCGACAAACCCCGCATCGAGGGGGAAGACAATGGCGAATGGATCATCGTGGACTGCGGCGCGGCCGTTGCCCATGTGATGCAGCCCGTGATCCGCCAGTACTACCGACTTGAAGAGATCTGGGGCGCCAAGCCGATTCGCCTGAAGCACGGCGCCGAGAAGCCGGTGGTGGCCGAGGCCAAGCCCGCAGCCAAGAAGACCAGCCGCAAGAAGCCAGTGGCCACCGCCGCCGCTCAGCCCGCCAAGAGCACTGCGCGCAAAGCTGCGCAGTCGGCCGCGCGCACCGCCGCTGCAACACCAGCCAAACCTGTGGCCAAAACCGCGAGCAAAAAGCCCGCAGTGAAGTCGGCAGCCAAATCGGCACCGGCCAAAACCACGGCAGCCAGGTCCACCCGCAAGCCTGCAAGCGCACCAAAAACCGCGCTGCAAAAACTGGTTGTCAAGCCGCGCGTTGCGCCGAGCGCGAAGCCCGCCGTCAAGGCAGCTCCCAAGGCTGCGGCCAAAGCCGCACCGAAGGCTGCAGCCAAACCCCCCGCCAAGACGCCCGCGCGCAAAACCACCAAGGCCGCTGCCCCCCGCAAGGCATGAAGCTGATGATCGTCGCGGTCGGGCAGCGGGTGCCTGACTGGGCCCAGACCGCCTACGACGATTACGCCAAGCGCTTCCCGCCCGAGCTGCGGGTTGAACTCAAAGCCGTCAAAACAGAGCCGCGCGGCTCCAAGACCTTGGAGACGCTGCTTTCGGCCGAGCGCGAACGCATCGAGGCTGCGATTCCGCGCGGCTCGCGCATCGTGGCGCTGGACGAGCGCGGCACCACCCTCACCACCAAGGCGCTGGCCCAGCAGTTGAACGAATGGCAACTGGAGAGCGACGACGTGGCCCTGGTGATCGGTGGCCCCGACGGCCTGGACCCGGCGTTTCGCGCCGCGGCCCACCAGCGCATCCGCCTGTCCGACCTCACCTTGCCGCACGCCATGGTGCGGGTGCTGCTGATCGAGCAGCTCTACCGCGCGTGGTCCGTCAACGCCAACCACCCGTACCACAGAGAATGAGCGACTTCATTTACCTGGCCTCGCAAAGTCCCCGTCGCAAACAGCTTCTCGAGCAATGGGGTGTTCGTTGTGAACTGCTGCTGCCGGACGCAGACGAAAACGCCGAGTCGCTCGAAGTGGTGTTGAAGGGCGAGGCACCAGCGACTTACGTGCACCGTGTGACCGGCCTGAAGTTGCAAGCCTCGCTTGATCGCCTGAAACGCCGTGGACTGCCTCCCGCGCCTGTGCTGTGCGCCGACACCACCGTGGCGCTGGGCCGGCGCATTCTGGGCAAGCCGGCTGACGCTGCCGAGGCGCAGCACATGCTCGCCAGCCTGGTGGGCCAGCGCCATCGTGTGCTCACCGCCGTGGCGGTGGGTGTGCCTGGCAAACGCGGCCCGCGCATCCATGAAGCTTTGTCCACGTCGCGTGTCACGTTTGAGCCTCTGACGGCCACGCAGATAGCACGGTACGTGGCCAGCGGTGAGCCCATGGGCAAGGCTGGGGCCTATGCCATCCAGGGCCGCGCGAGCCTGTGGGTGAGCCACATCAGCGGCAGCTATTCGGGCATCATGGGCTTGCCGGCGCACGAGACAGCGCAGGTGCTGCACGCCGCCGGTGTGCGGCTGATCTGAACCGCATCACGCCACGGAGAAGGGCCCCATGAGCCAGGACATTCTGATCAATTGGTCGCCGCAGGAAACGCGGGTGGCGGTGGTGGAACAGGGTGCGGTGCAGGAAGTGCACCTGGAGCGCACGCTGGAGCGGGGTCTGGTCGGCAACATTTACCTGGGCAAGGTATCGCGTGTGCTGCCGGGCATGCAGTCGGCCTTCATCGACATCGGTCTGGATCGCGCGGCGTTTCTGCACGTCGCCGATCTCATGCCCAACATCGCGGCCAAGCACGCAGCGCCGCGCGCCAGCACACCCGTGGCTCCTGAATCGGAGGCGGCCACAGCAGGCGCCAACGGCAAACTTCTCACGCCCAACCCCGTGCTGCCCATCGAGCGCCAGATTTTTGAAGGTCAGGCCCTGATGGTGCAGGTGCTCAAGGACCCCATCGGGACCAAGGGCGCGCGCCTCACCGCGCAGATCAGCATCGCTGGCCGTTTGCTGGTGTTCCTGCCGCAGGACAACCACATTGGCGTCTCGCAGAAAATTCCGCCAGCCCAGCGCGAATCCTTGCGGCAGCGCCTGCTGCAGCTCACAGCCACCACCGACGGCAGCGCCGCGGGCGGTTTCATCCTGCGCACCAACGCCGAAGACGCCACCGACGCAGAACTGGCCGAGGACACTGCCTACTTGCGCAAGACCTGGCTGCGCATCAAGGAGGCGTCCACGCGCCAGCCTTCGGCCACGCTCTTGCACGAAGACCTGAACCTGATGCAACGCGTGTTGCGTGATCTGGTGGGTGCCGACACGCATTCCATCCGCATCGACTCGCGCGAACAGCACGGTCTGCTCAGCGCATTTGCGGCCGAATTCATGCCCGACACGGTGGCCAAGCTGCAGCACTACAGCGGTGAGCGCCCGATCTTTGACTTGTTCAACGTGGACGAGGACATCGTGCGCGCGCTCAGCCGGCGCGTTGACCTGAAATCGGGTGGGTACCTGGTCATCGACCAGACCGAGGCGTTGACCACGGTGGATGTGAACACCGGCGG
>JBBQSX010000278.1:0-2939 GCA_038213545.1 Burkholderiales bacterium | reverse complement strand
CGAGCGACTGCACGCCATGCCTATCATCAAGATCCTTCCGCACGCAGATTACTGTCCCCAGGGCGCCGAGATTACTGCGCCAGCGGGCACGTCGATTTGCGAGGCGCTGCTGGACAACAAGATCAACATCGAACACGCCTGCGACATGAGCTGCGCCTGCACCCCCTGCCACGTGATCGTGCGCGAGGGACTGGAATCTCTGGGCGAGCAGGACGAAAGCGAAGAAGATCTGCTCGACCGCGCATGGGGCCTGGAGCCCAACTCCCGCCTGAGTTGCCAGGCCATCCTGGCGCAGACCGATGTGGTGGTGGAGATCCCGCGTTATTCGATCAATCACGCCAAAGAGAACCACTGAACCGACCGCACCATGCGTCAGATATTCCTGGATACCGAAACCACCGGCCTGTCGCCGGACAACGGCGACCGTGTCATCGAGATCGGTTGTGTCGAGTTGCTGCATCGCAAGCTGACCGGCAACAACATGCACTTCTACCTGAACCCCGGCCGCGACAGCCATGAGGAAGCGCTGCGTGTGCACGGCATCAGTAACGAGTTCCTGCGCGACAAACCGGTGTTCGCCGCGGTCGCGGACGAACTGATGGCCTATCTGGCCGGCGCCGAGATCATCATCCACAACGCGCCATTCGACGTCGGATTTCTGAACAAGGAACTGCAGCTGATCGGCCGCGGACCGTTCACCGAGGTCGTGGGCAGCATTGTCGACACCCTGGCAATGGCCAAGGAGTTGTATCCCGGCAAGCGCAAGTCGCTCGACTCCTTGTGTGATCGTCTCGAGGTCGACAACTCGGGTCGTACGCTGCACGGGGCCTTGCTCGATGCCGAGTTGCTGGCCGACGTCTACATCAACATGACGCGCGGCCAGGAGGCCTTGCTGATCGAATCCGATACCGCCGGCCACGCCGAGGTCGGAACCGTCGCCGCGGTGGATCTGAGCAGCTTCGCCTTGCCGGTGCTGCAGGCCAGCGAAGCCGAACGCGAAGCCCACGAACAGGTGATGCTCGACCTGGCCAAGGCCAGTGGTGGAAAAGTCTTGTGGCCTGCGGCCGAAGTGCATTGATGCTGTGGCATAATCTGCGGCTGTTCCGGTGACGGAAACAGGGCGGTTAGCTCAGGGGTAGAGCACAGCATTCACACTGCTGGGGTCGGAGGTTCGAAGCCTCCACCGCCCACCAGAATACGTAGATAAATAAAGGACTTAGCCGAAATGCCAAGTCCTTTTTTGTTGGCAGTATGAAAAATGTATGGAAAAGTGTGTTTTGAACTGGCGTGACTCTGCGGGTCTGAATGCGTCAGGTTGGACAGTTCAATCCATCCAGTTCTCATGCTTGAGCCCTTTGACCCTGCGAAAGTCTTTCACATTGTTGGTCACCACGATGGCGCCCAGGCTGCGCGCATGCGCCGCGATCATCAGGTCGTTCGCGCCAATCAATTGGCCCTTCTTCCTGAGGTCCGCACGGATTTCGGCGTAGTGCTCGGCGGCATCACGTGACCAGTCCAGGACCGACAAATGGCGGGTCAGGAGGTCGACAGCCGTCCGGTTTTCTTTCTTTCGGCTCGATATCTGGACGCCACACAGCAGTTCTGCCAGGGTCACCATCGATATGACCTGCAACTCCAGCGGAACCGTCTGGATCTGGTCCAGCGGCGCCTGGGACGACCGGCGCAGAATGAACGCACACGTATCCGCATCGAGCATGTACAGGCTTGTCATGCGGTGTCGCGCTCCTGCAGGGGAAGGCCTTCCACATCGGCCATGAAGTCATCGCTCACCCGAACCTGCGCGGCAAGGAATCCGCTCCAGTCTTTGGGTCGGGGGGACAAGACGATCTCGTCGCCCACCCTTCGGATGAACACCTCCTTCATTCCCTCTGGAAACCGGTACTCCAGTGGGATGGTGACAATCTGGGCGCGGTTGTTCTTCCCGACCCGGGCGGTACGTTGATCCATTTCAGTTCTCCTGACGCCAAGTATCAAAATATATGGCAACTCCTGGGGTTGGCCAATGGGCCGATCAGCCACGGAGCAGGTGCTGATGGGGAGAAGAAGGCCTTGTTGATGGCGGCCGCGGCCAAGAATGACTTGGGCATCGAGGTGCCCGTCTCCATGCCAGCAAGTCCATTCTTGTCGGTGCTGCCTATTTGGCGCCTGGCACGATGAAAGGACATGAAGCGACACATGCCTGGCATGTCATCCCCTGTGTCCGGCTGCTGGGGCGCATTCGGCAGGTTCGCGGCTCAGGCGTTGGAAATCCGGCTGACCAGCGCCTTCGTGAATGCTGCAGTGTTCGCATTGCCGCCCAGGTCACCCGTGCGCACCTTGTCGATGTTCAGCGTGGCGTCGAGTGCCTGTCGCAGGCGCGTGGCTTTTTCGGTGAGCTTGACATGGTCGAGCATCATTGCCGCTGCCAGCAGCAGTGCGGTGGGATTGGCGATGCCCTTGCCGGTGATGTCGGGCGCCGACCCGTGCACCGCTTCGAAAATCGCCGCGTCGGCGCCGATATTGGCGCCCGGTGCCATTCCCAGGCCGCCGACCAGGCCGGCCACCAGGTCGGACAGGATGTCGCCAAACAGGTTGGTGGTGACCAGCATGTCGAACTGCCACGGATTGAGCACCAGCTTCATCGCGCACGCATCGATGATGACCGAGTCGATTTCGAACTGGCCCTTGTATTTGCGTTCATACAGTTCCAGGCCGGTTTCCAGGAAGATGCCGGTCAAGGCCTTCATGATGTTGGCCTTGTGTACGATGGTCACCTTCTTGCGCCCCAACGCGATGGCTTTTTCGAAGGCAAACTCGAGCAGGCGCCGGCACCCGGCACGGGTGTTGATGCCGGTCGCCATGGCAACGGCGTGCGGGTCATCGTCGATCGGCACATAAAGTTCGTGGCCGATATAAAGGCCTTCGAGGTTCTCGCGCAC
>JBBQSX010000277.1:0-2998 GCA_038213545.1 Burkholderiales bacterium | reverse complement strand
GCCAAATCCATGGGGTGTCTCCTGGTGGCCGCCACAGAAATGTGCCGGCAGATTGAACAATGCCGGGCAGTTTGGCACGACCGTTCGTTTTACGGCTGTCCGGGCTGCGACAAGCCGAGTTGTTCGTTCAGATTTTGCAGTTGCTCCTGCAAGGCGGCCACGGTGTTTTCCAGCGTGGCCACACGGCGTGTGAGGTTGATCAGCTCGTCTTAGGTGGCGGCGCTGGCAGCAGATTGCGGGGCCTGGGTCAGCAGGGAGGCGTCCACAGGTCCGCACAGCAGATGGGCCCACCGTTGTTCGCGCGCGCCCGGTGCGCGCGGCAGCTTCACCACCAGCGGGCCGCCCTTGTCTTCGTTGCGGTCCTGCAGCTCCTCCAGAAAAGCGTCGACCGAGGCGATGTCGAGGAATTTGTACCAGCGCTCGGTGTTCAGCCGCAGCTCACCGGCCGTTTGCGGGCCGCGCAGCATCAGCATGCCCAGCAGCACGGCGGATTGTTCGGGCACGGCCACCGCGCGCATGAAGTTGTGCTCGTAGCGGGTCACGCGGCTGCCGCTGCTCTCCAGCACGAGATGCAGGACCCGCAAGGCATCCAGCGCCTCGAGCACCAGGGCGTCGGCCAGGTTCATCACCGGCTCGCGGCTGGATTTCTGGTTGCAGCCGGTCACCAGCGTGTTGAGCGTGAGCGGATAGCTGTCGGGCACTGTGCGCGCCTTTTCCATGAGCGTGCCCAGCACGCGGGCCTCGCTGAACGAGAGCGGGCGCTGTTGAAAATCGTGGCCGCGCAGGCGGCTGCTTGAAGGGGTTTGCAGGTCTGAGGTCATTACACTTCCCGGCCATGTCTGGCGTGAACAAAAACATCGTGATTCTGATCTCCGGGAGTGGCTCCAACATGGCCGCCATCGTGGAGACAGCGCTCAAACAACGCTGGCATGACCGGTTCGGTGCGCGTGTGTCGGCTGTGATCAGCAACAAGGTTGGTGCCCAGGGGCTGGCGTGGGCGCAAGAGCAGGGCATCGCGACCCATGCCCTGGATCACACCCGGTTCGGCAGCCGCGATATTTTTGATGCAGCCCTGATGGCCGAGATCGACCGCTTTGAACCCACGCTGGTGGTGCTGGCCGGCTTCATGCGCATCCTCACACCCGGCTTCGTGCAGCACTACGAGGGGCGGCTGGTCAACATCCACCCCAGCCTGCTGCCGGCGTTCACCGGGCTCAAGACGCACCAGCGCGCCATCGACATGGGCTGCCGCGTCGCCGGTGCCACGGTGCACCGCGTGACCAGCGAACTCGACCACGGTGAGATCCTCGACCAGGCGGTGGTGCCGGTGTTCCCGGGCGACACGGCCGAGACGCTGGCGGCGCGGGTGCTGACGCAGGAGCACGTCATCTACCCAAGAGCGCTGGAGCGGCTGCTCGCCGCTGCCTGATCAAACGCCCTTGGCGAACACCAGTCCCGCGTGTTCCCGCATCGCGTGGAACCTGATCTTCGGCCAGTTGGCTTCCACCGCGCGCAGCGTGGCTGCGTGGTCGACCAGCAGCGTGGGCGCGTCCACCGCATCCAGCGCCACGCGGTGGCTGTTGGCATCAATGAATTTCTTGAGCTCGATCTCGCCGCCGTCTTCGGGCGCACAGGTGACCCAGCGCGCCACCTGGTAGGGGCTGTTCATGATGCGGGCCTTCACGCCGTACTCGTGTTCCAGCCGGTGTGCCACCACTTCAAACTGCAACTGACCCACGGCGCCCAGCAGCAGCACCGACCCGGCCACCGGGCGGAACACCTGGATCGCACCCTCTTCGCCGAGCTGGGTCAGGCCTGAGCGAAGCTGTTTGCTGCGCAGCGGGTCGGCCACTTCGACACTGCGGATGATTTCCGGCGCGAAGAAGGGCAGGCCGGTGAACTGCAGGCTCTCGCCTTCTGTCAGGGTGTCACCCAGCTGCAGCACGCCGTGGTTCGGGATGCCGATGATGTCGCCGGCGAAGGCTTCGTCCAGCAACTCGCGGCGTTGCGAGAGAAAACTCACCACGGTGTTGGGCCGCAGGTCCTTGCCCGAGCGCACCACCTTGAGCTTCATGCCGCGCTCGAAATGGCCGCTCGCCACCCGAACGAAGGCGATGCGGTCGCGGTGCGCCGGGTCCATGTTGGCCTGGATCTTGAACACCACGCCGCTGAACTTGGGTTCATCGGGGTGCACGGTGCGCTGGATCGCGGGTCGGTCGCCGGGCGGCGGCGCCAGGTCCACCAGCGCGTCCAGCACCTCGCGCACACCGAAATTGTTGACCGCCGAGCCGAACAGCATCGGCGTCTGGCGGCCAGCGAGGAACTCGGCTTCGTCAAACGCGGGTGAAGCGCCAGCCACCAATTCCAGTTCGTCGCGCGCCTGCTCGAATTCGGAGCCAAAGCGCTTCACGCTCTCGGGGTTGTTCAGCCCGACCAGCACATCCTCGTCTCCGCCGCGGCGGTCCTCACCGGCCGCGAACACGCGCATCTGGTCGGTGCGGCGGTCAAACACGCCACGGAAAGTCTTGCCCATGCCCACCGGCCAGGTGAACGGCACCACCGTCATGCCCAGCTCACGTTCGAGCTCGTCCATCAGGTCCAGCGGCGCCTGCACCTCGCGGTCCATCTTGTTCACGAAGGTCAGGATGGGGGTGTTGCGCGCGCGGCAGACCTGCAGCAGGCGCCGCGTCTGCGGCTCCACGCCGTTGCCAGCGTCGATCACCATCAAGGCGGCGTCCACGGCGGTGAGCACGCGGTAGGTGTCTTCGCTGAAATCCTGGTGCCCGGGAGTGTCCAGCAAGTTGATCACGCAGTCGCGGTATTCCATCTGCATCACCGACGAAGCCACCGAAATCCCGCGCTGCTTTTCAATCTCCATCCAGTCGCTGGTGGCGTGGCGCGCCCCCGTGCCCGCCGTAACGCAGGCGGCGGAGTTGTTTGCGCCCCAGCAACCCAGCAGCGTGAAGGTGGGGGGGGGTTTTGGCGGGGGGGGGTGAGA
>JBBQSX010000276.1:0-3064 GCA_038213545.1 Burkholderiales bacterium | reverse complement strand
ACCCGCAGAAGCCGTGCTCGTTTTCTCCGCGCATGGCGTGTCCAATGCGGTGGTGACCCAGGCCGAGCAGCTGGGCCTGCGCGCCATCGACGCCACCTGCCCGCTCGTGAGCAAGGTGCACCAACAGGCGCAGCGCTTCGTGCGCCAGGGCCACACGCTGCTGATGATCGGACACGCTGACCACGAAGAGGTGGTGGGCACCGTGGGCCGGGTCGATGCACCGGTGCATCTGGTGAGCGCAGTGGCCGATGTGGCCTGTCTCGATTTCTCCGCCACCACACCGCTGGCCTACGTGACCCAGACCACGTTGAGCCTGGACGACACGCGCGAGATCATCGCGGCGCTCAAGGTCCGTTTCCCGCGCATCGTGGGCCCCGACTTGGACGACATCTGCTACGCCACGCAAAACCGCCAGATCGCGGTGCGCCGCCTCGCCGCCCGGGTCGACCTGGTTCTGGTGGTGGGTGCGCGCAACAGCTCCAATTCCAACCGCCTGCGGGAAGTGGCCGAACGCAGCGGCGTACCAGCCCATCTGGTGCAGGACGCGCACGAACTCAAGGCCGAATGGCTGCATGGCGCCCCCCGCGTGGGCGTGACCTCGGGCGCCTCCACACCCGAGCTGCTGGTGCAGCGCGTGGTGAACGCGTTGCAAGACCACACCCGGGACACACCGCTGCAGATCGTGCACCTGGCCGGCGCACGCGAAGACGTCACCTTCCGGCTGCCCGCCGAACTCGTCGACGCCTGTGCGCCGGCACTCACCCATGGCTGAGACCACCCCCGATGTGATCACCCTTTCGGGGGTGGTGGTGGTGGTGCTCGTGAACTACCTGCGCGAGCACCAGGCCTGGGGCTGGATGCGCATGGTGCAGGGATCTGCCTCGCTCAAGGGCGTACCCGGCGTGGTGTTTGCCAAGGTCATGGGCAGCGGCCATGGCGGCGGTTTCAGCATCAGGCCCAGCGCCAGCCATCAGGGCCTGATCGTGATGTTCGATCACGCCGAGCAGGCCGACGCCTTTCTCGCCGGCCCGATCGTGCAGGCCTACCGCCAACGCGCAGCGCAGTTCTGGAGCGGTGTGCTGGAAGTGCTTTCCTCGCGTGGCCAGTGGGACGGCGAGGCCTGGGGCTCCACACCGGCCACCCACCTCAAGCCCGACCACACCGTGCACGACGACGCCGGTGCTGCGCGGCCGCTGGCCGTGATCACGCGCGCCAGCATTCGCCCGGCCAAGGCCATGGCCTTCTGGCGCAACGCACCTGCCACGCAAACGGCCATGCAATCGGCGGCGGGCTGCACACTGGCCATGGGCCTGGGCGAAGCACCACTCGTGCGCCAGTGCACTTTCAGCCTGTGGAAAGACACCTCCTCCATGCTCGACTACGCGCACCAGGGCGCACACCAGGCCGCCATCGAAGCAGCCTACCGGCACAACTACTTTTCAGAATCGATGTTCGTGCGCATGCGCCTGCTGCAACACCAGGGCCAGTGGATTCAGCCCAACGCCATGAACACGGCCGAGCCCGCAGAGGGGCAGCCCCATGGCTGAACACAAAGTGATCGTGATCGGCGCCGGCATGGCGGGCCTGGTATCGGCCCTGCAACTGGCGCAGCAGGGGCTGGACGTGACCGTGATCGAGGCGGCTGCCACGCCGGGCGGCAAGGTGCGCCAGCTGGTGGTGGACGGCGCGCCCATCGACAGTGGCCCCACGGTGTTCACCATGCGCTGGGTGTTCGACCAGATCCTGGCGTCGGTGGGCACCACGCTGGAGGCCGAGCTGCGCATTCGCCCACTTCCGGTGCTGGCCCGCCATTGGTGGGACGCAGGCACCTCACTCGACCTCTTCGCCGACCCGGCGCGTTCCTTCGATGCGGTGGCGCAATTCGCCGGCATGGCCGAAGCCCAACGCTTCCAGGGCTTCTGCGCGCAGGCCAAAGCCGCCTACCAGGCGCTGGAAGGCCCCTACATCCGCAGCGCTTCGCCGAGCATGCTGGGCATGTCGATGGGCCTGGGTGTGCGTGGCCTGGCCACCCTCGCTGCACTCGGCCCCATGCGCAGCCTGTGGCAAAGCCTGGGCCAGCATTTCACCGACCCGCGCCTGCGCCAGCTCTTCGGGCGCTACGCCACCTACACCGGCTCCTCGCCTTGGGAAGCGCCCGCCACGCTGATGCTGATCGCACAGGTGGAGCTCGACGGCGTGTGGGCCATCGACGGCGGCATGCACGCTCTGGCGCGCTGCCTGGAGCGCCTCGCGCGCGAGCGCGGCGTGGCGTTCCGTTACCTGAGCCCGTGCGAACGCATCGAGGTGAAGAACGGTCACGTCAGCGGCGTGACACTGGCCAGCGGAGAGACGCTGCAAGCCGACAGCGTGGTCTTCAACGGCGACGTGGCCGCACTGCGCACCGGTCTGCTCGGCGAGGGCGCGCGCCGAGCCGTCAAGCCCAAGGCACCCCCGCGCTCGCTCTCGGCCATCACCTGGTCGATCCACTCACACACCAGCGGTCTGGCGCTGGACCGGCACAACGTGTTCTTCCGCAGCGACTACGCCAGCGAGTTCATCGACATATTTGGCCACGGCCAACTGCCTGGCCAACCCACGGTGTATGTGTGCGCACAAGACCGCGGCACCGACCTGGCCGCACCCACCGGCCGCGAGCGCCTGCTGTGCCTGGTGAACGCACCGGCCGCCGGCGACCTATCCACCATCACACCCGAGGCGATCGAACAATGCGAGAACTCCAGCTTTGCCCTGCTGCGCCGCTGTGGACTTCGGATCGAGAGCGCCGAGCCCCCGTCGATACGCACCACACCGGTGGACTTTCACCGGCTCTTTCCGGCCACGGGGGGCGCCCTCTATGGGCAGGCGACCCACGGCTGGACCTCGGCCTTCGCCCGCTCCAGCGCCAGCACACCGGTCACGGGCCTTTTCCTGGCGGGGGGGAGCGTCCACCCGGGCCCGGGGGTCCCGATGGCGGCGCTTTCGGGCCAGCTGGCGGCCGCGGCCGTGATGGCGAGCCCCGCTTTGACCAGGTGGTCCCCTCGGGTGGCTACCTCTGGTGGTACGT
>JBBQSX010000275.1:0-3094 GCA_038213545.1 Burkholderiales bacterium | reverse complement strand
CTCGAAGCATTGGGTGACGCGCTCGCCTCGTTGGGCGAGATTCCGGTGCAGCACCTCGTGTTCCTCGGCGACCTGCTGCACGCCGCGCGCGGACGCAGCCCCGAGCTGAGCGCCGTGGTCGGACAGGCCTTGACCGCGTGGCGTGGCAGGGCCTCCGGTCTGCGCGTGCACCTGGTGCGCGGCAACCACGACCGCGCCGCGGGCGACCCGCCACTCGAATGGGGCATCGAACTGCAGAACGAGCCTTGGTTGATGGGGCCCTGGGCCCTGTGCCACGAACCCCAGCCCGTGGCCGGCGCTTACACCCTGGCCGGCCACTGGCACCCTTGCATCGGTTTGAGAGGCGGCGCGCGCGAGCGCCTGCGCCTGCCGTGCTTCTGGTTCGGTGACCCGGTCCGTCGCGCAGTGGGTGTGCTGCCCGCTTTCGGCGACTTCACTGGCATGCACCCTGTTCAGCGGTGCCCGGGCGACCGGGTGTGGGCGGTGGCGGACCGGGCCGTGCGCGAAGTGCCCGAGCCACGGTGCTGAGTTTTAGGGCCGCAGGCCTAAACAAAGTCCCCACAAAAAGCGACGGTTGCACGCACAGATCCGGTTTTGCGGTAAAAATAGAACGACCGTTCGATTATTCGGAGCCACCCCGTTCCGCACCGCATGAGCACCACCCCCACCGCCCGCCGTCCGCGCGCCGACACCTCGGCCCACAAGCCGCTGCAAAAAGGCCAGCAGACCAAAGCCGCCATCATCGATGCCGCGCTCGGGCTGGCCACGCAGATCGGTTTGGAAGGTTTGTCGATCGGGGCGCTGGCCGAGGTCATGCAGATGAGCAAGTCGGGCGTGTTCGCCCACTTCGGCTCGCGCGAAGAACTGCAGATTTCGGTGGTGCGCGAGTACCACGCGCGCTTTGAAGAAGAGGTGTTCTACCCCGCGATCAATGCGCCACGCGGCCTGCCGCGCCTGCGCATGTTGTTTGACAACTGGATGAAGCGCACCTCGGTCGAGATCGATTCGGGCTGCATCTACATCAGCGGTGCGGTTGAGTTCGACGACCGGCCTGGCCCGGTGCGCGATGCGCTGGCCAGCTCGGTCAACACCTGGCTCTCGGCCATGCGCCGCGCGGTCGAAATTGCCATTGAAGAGGGCCATCTGGCGCCCGACACCGACGCTGCGCAGATGGCGTTCGAGATTCACGCGCTGATTCTTGCACTGCACTACGAAGCCCGCTTCCTGCGCAGCCCTGATTCAGCCAGCCGCGCCGTGCGCGCCTTCGAAAACATCGTCACCCGCTTCGGCAGCCTGCAGGCGCTCGCACCTCGCAAGACAGCCACCAGACCCCCAGCCTCTGCACGCACGCAGAGCTGATTTCCCTTCTTTTTTTCGCAAACCCAGCACAGGAGTTTCCCCATGCCCGTTTACAACCCGCCCCTGCGAGACATGCAGTTTGTGATGCACGAGGTGCTCAAGGTCACCGACGACCTCAAGGCCATCCCGGCGCATGCCGACATCGACGCCGACACCATCAACGCGGTGCTGGAAGAGGGCGGCAAGTTCGCGTCCCAGGTGATCTTTCCGCTGAACATCAGCGGCGACACCGAGGGCTGCAAGCTCGACCAGAAGACGCACGAAGTCACCACGCCCAAGGGCTTCAAGGAAGCCTACAAGACCTATGTGGACGGCGGCTGGGCAGCGCTCTCCAGCGACCCCGCCTTCGGCGGCCAGGGCCTGCCGCTGGTGGTGAACCAGTGCATGTACGAAATGATGAACTCGGCCAACCAGGCCTGGACCATGTACCCGGGCCTCACGCACGGCGCCTACGCCTCGCTGCACACCTTCGGCACCGACGAGCAGAAGGCCACCTACCTGCACAAGATGACCAGCGGTGAATGGACCGGCACCATGTGCCTGACCGAGCCGCATTGCGGCACCGACCTGGGCCTCATGCGCACCAAGGCCGAGCCGCAGCCCGACGGCACCTACAAGCTCACCGGCAACAAGATCTTCATCAGCGCCGGTGAACACGACATGGCCGAGAACATCATCCACCTGGTGCTCGCCCGCCTGCCCGACGCGCCTCCCGGCATCAAGGGCGTGAGCCTGTTCATCGTGCCCAAGTTCAACGTGAACCAGGACGGCACGCTGGGCTCGCGCAACGGCATCTACTGCGGCGGCCTCGAGCACAAGATGGGCATCCACGGCAATGCCACCGCGCAGATCGTGATGGACGGCGCCATCGGCACCCTGGTGGGCCAGCCCAACAAGGGCATGCAGGGCATGTTTGTGATGATGAACGCCGCCCGCCTGGGTGTGGGCAACCAGTCGCTGGGCCTGACCGAAGTGGCCTACCAGAACGCGTTGGCTTACGCGAAAGACCGCATCCAGATGCGCAGCCTGACCGGCCCCAAGGCCAAGGACAAGGCAGCCGACCCGATCATCGTGCACCCCGATGTGCGCCGCATGCTGCTCACCGCCAAGGCCTACGCCGAAGGCGGCCGCGCGCTGGCCATCTTCTGCTCGGTGCTGCTGGAAAAAGTGCACGCACATCCGGACGAAAAAGTGCGCAAGGACAGCGACGACATGCTCTCGCTGCTCACGCCCATCACCAAGGCTTTCCTGACCGACAACGGCTACAACGCAGCCACCATGTGCCAGCAGGTCTTCGGTGGCCACGGCTACATCAAGGAATGGGGCATGGAGCAGTACGTGCGCGATGCCCGCATCAACATGATCTACGAGGGCACCAACACCATCCAGAGCCTGGACCTGCTGGGCCGCAAGGTGCTGGGCAACAACGGCGCCACGCTCAAGAAGTTCGGCAAGCTGGTGGGTGCGCTGGTGATGGAAGAGGGCGTCAACGAAAAGATGGCCGAGTTCATCAACCCGCTGGCCATTCTGGGTGAGCAGATCACCAAGTTCACCACCGAAATCGGCTTCAAGGGCCTGCAGAACGCCGACGAGGTGGGCGCTGCGGCGGTGGATTATTTGCGCGTGGCTGGGCATCTGGTGTATGGCTACTTCTGGGCGCGCATGGCGCAGGTGGCGTTGCGTGAAATCGCAGCCGCTGAATCACAAGGCAAGCCGACCGACCCGTTCTATATCG
>JBBQSX010000274.1:0-3128 GCA_038213545.1 Burkholderiales bacterium | reverse complement strand
CGATCGTGCTGCTTGACCAGCAGATACTTGGCCTTGACCTGCTCACGGGTGGTTTCCTTCTGCAGCGGGAAGTAGTCCTTGATGACCTTGAACACATACGGGAACGAAGGCAGATCGAACACCAGCATCACCATACCCTTGATGCCTGGTGCGATCCGGAACTTGTCGGTGGAGTGGCGAAGATGGTGCAGGAAGTCACGGTAGAACAGGTTCTTGCCCTGCTTCTGCAGGCCCAGCGCGTTATAGATTTCGTTGCGCGGCTTGTGCGGCATGACGCTGCGCAGAAACTGCACGAAGGCGCTGGGGACCTCCATGTCAACCATGAAATAGGCCCGCGCGAAGCTGAACAGGATCAGCATGTCGGCTTCGCCGAACAGCGCAGCGTCGATCACCAGTCGGCCGGCCTTGTTGTGCAGCAGCGGCAAGGCAAACGGCTCCTCGGTGAAACCGTTGATGATCTTTCCGACGACGTAAGCGCCCTTGTTGCGGAAGAACAGGCCCGACAACACCTGCAGCTGGAAGTTGGCCCTCAGCGTGGCGTCTCCCATGCGCTGCCCCATGGCCTGCGCCACGAAGTTGCAATCACGTGCGAGGTCTTCAAAGCCCTGGCGCAGATCGAAATCGCCCACCACCTGCGCCAGGGCCTGTGTCAGATCGCTCTGCGCCGGGTAATAGGATCGGTAGGTCGGCAATGCCTTCGGCCCGTCGTCTTCGATGTATTCGGTACTGACCGCCGGGCGCAAAAAGATGAAGTCGTTTTGAAAATAGCTGCGGTGCAGGATCTTCGTGGTCACCGAGTTGAAAAAGGTCTCCGCAAGCTCCGGCTGGTGATGGTCGACAAGCAAACCGATGTAGTGCAGTTTGACCTGCTGCCAGACCTCCATGGGCTGATCGCCCGCCTTGAACTCACGCTCCAGGCGCCGGGAACATTCGCGTACACGAAGGTCGTAAAACTCAATTCGCTCGCGCTGGGCGCGTTGCTGGCCGTGCCAGTCTGCGGTTTCGAATCGGTGTTTTGCCCGCGCCGACTCGGTGCGAAACAGCCGATAGTGGCGATTGAACCCGTCCATCATCGCCTTGGCGACAGCATACGCAAGCGTCGAGTCGAGCCGCTGGGGAAACATGGTCTGCGCGCCGGGTCAGAAAGCGAGCTAGCGCCTGACTTCGGACAGACGTGCCACGGCGACACGGTAGAACCCGTCCAGCCATTCGGTGCCCGGCACCGTCATGTGCAAGTCCTGGAGCAGCCCGTCCCTGAGGCCATAAACCCAGCCATGCAGCGTCAGCTTCTGTCCGCGGGCCCAGGCATCACGCACCACGGTCGTGTGCGCCACATTGACAACCTGCTCGATGACATTGAGTTCGCACAACACATCGTGGCGCAGATGCGCCGGTGTGTGCTCGAGCAGCATGGCATGGCGATCGCGCACGTCCTGGACATGGCGCAACCAGTTGTCGGCCAGTCCGACACGGACATTCTCGAGAGCCGCCTGCACGCCGCCACAACCGTAATGCCCCACGACCATCACATGCTCGATCTTGAGCCGCTCGACCGCGAACTGGATGGTCGACAAGGCGTTCAGGTCCGAATGAACGACGACATTCGCCACATTGCGATGAACGAACACCTCGCCCGGCTCAAGGCCAGTGATCTGGTTGGCCGGGACCCGGCTGTCGGAACAACCAATCCACATATAGCGCGGCTGTTGCTGCGCCATCAATCCGGTGAAGAATCCCGGTCGCTCGGCCTCCATGCGGGCCGCCCATTCACGGTTGTGGGTAAACAGTTCTTCGAGAGAGGTGGTGGTCATCGGACGATTGTGCCTTTGTCACATGGTCTCTGCGAAGAGTTCGCGACCGATCAGCATCCTGCGGATTTCGCTGGTCCCGGCACCGATCTCGTAGAGCTTGGCATCACGCCACAAACGGCCCAGCGGGTACTCGTTGATGTAGCCGTTGCCACCGAAAAGCTGTATGCCTTCGCCTGCCATCCAGGTCGCCTTTTCGGCGCACCACAGGATCACCGACGCGCAATCCTTGCGTACCTGGCGCACGTGCTCGCTTCCGAGGGCGTCCAGGTTCTTGCCCACCGTGTAGCAATAGGCGCGGCCAGCCTGCAGCACGGTATACATGTCGGCCACCTTGCCCTGGACCAGTTGAAACTCACCGATGCTCTGGCCGAACTGCTTGCGATCGTGGATATACGGCACCACGTTGTCCATCACCGCCTGCATGATGCCGATCGGGCCGGCCGACAAGACCGCGCGCTCGTAATCAAGGCCGCTCATCAACACCTTAGCGCCACCATTGAGGCCGCCCAGGATATGGTCCATGGCCACTTCGACGTTTTCGAAGACCAGTTCACCGGTATGGCTGCCGCGCATGCCGAGCTTGTCGAGTTTCTGGGCGACGGAGAAGCCCTTCATGCTTTTCTCGATCAGGAAGGCCGTGACACCCCGTGCGCCGAGTTCCGGCTCGGTCTTGGCGTAAACCACCAGCGTATCGGCGTCGGGGCCGTTGGTGATCCAGAACTTGCTGCCGTTGAGCAGGTAGTACCCGCCCTTGTCTTCGGCCTTGAGTTTCATCGAGATCACATCGCTGCCCGCGCCAGACTCGCTCATGGCCAGCGCGCCGACATGTTCACCTGTGATCAGCTTGGGCAGGTACTTGCTGCGCTGCGCGTCGGTGCCGTTGCGCTTGATCTGGTTGACGCACAGATTGCTGTGGGCGCCGTAACTCAGCCCGACCGATGCAGATGCGCGGCTGATTTCCTCCATGGCAACCATATGGGCCAGGTAGCCCATGCCGGCGCCGCCGTACTCCTCGCTGACCGTGATGCCAAGCACACCGAGTGCGCCCATCTTTGTCCACAGATCCATCGGGAACTGGTCGTTGCGGTCGATCTCGGCCGCGCGTGGCGCAATCTCGGCCTGCGCAAAGGAACGCACTGCGTCGCGCAGGGCGTCAATGTCGTCACCGAGTTGAAAGTTCAGTCCGGGCAGGTTGGTCATAGCGGGCTCCAGTAGGCGGGGGTAATCGGTTAACAGCGCGGGTGGTAGGCCAAGGCTAGGCTTTGGGCTTTTTTACAGCCTTGGTCGTTTTGCCCACTTCTTCAGATGTAGGCGCGC
>JBBQSX010000273.1:0-3143 GCA_038213545.1 Burkholderiales bacterium | reverse complement strand
CTGTTTCCCCAACTGGAGCGCCCGGTGTACCGCCTGGAGCCGTTCACGCATCTGCTGTGGCAGCACCTGCTGCTGGTGGGTGTGTCGGGCGCGGCGTCGGTGCTGGTGGGTACGCTGGCCGGGGTCTGGGTGACCCGGCCCGCAGGCAAAGCCTTTCGGCCGGTGGTGGAAACGCTGGTGTCCATGGGACAAACGCTGCCACCGGTGGCGGTGCTGGCGCTGGCCGTGCCAGCGGTCGGGTTCGGCGAACTGCCCGCCTTGATGGCCCTGGCGTTGTATGGCTTGCTGCCGGTGGTGCAGGCCACGATCGCAGGCCTGGAAGCCGTGCCTGTCCCGGTGCAACAAGCGGCCAACGGCATGGGCTTCACGTCGTGGCAGCGCCTGAGTCAGGTGGAAGGGCCGCTGGCCCTGCCCGTGTGGCTGTCTGGTGTACGCACCTCGGTGATCATCAACATCGGCACGGCCACCATTGCCTCCACCGTGGGAGCCAAAACGCTGGGCTCACCAATCATCGTGGGCTTGAGCGGTTTCAACACCGCCTATGTGCTGCAAGGCGCCATCGTGGTCGGCATGCTGGCCGTGGTGGTGGACATGGGGTTCGAGCGCTTGGCACAGCGCGTGGAATGGGCCCGCTGAACATCCATCAACGGGCATGTGACCGGGCGCTGGGCCGCAGCCCGGAAAACGCGAGAAGGCTGGATCGCCAGAGCCGTGTTGCGTCTTCAAATGGCATGCAGCTTGGTGGCGATCCCGGACCATGGCGGCCCAGTGGACAAGGTCTCTGGGAAATTGAGGGGCACCCATCCCTCCAGCAGAGACTGAGGCAGACTCTGGCTGGCAAATCTCCAGTCAACTGGCCTTCTCAACATCCTGGACGGTTCAATCTGTATTCCTTTGGCGGACCTCGACTTCACCCTCACAGATCCTTTTGCTGTCAACAATGAGCTGCGCCGTGTGCACACCCTCATGCAGCTTGAGCAAAAGGAAGACCAAGCGCAATTCGCACTCAAAAATGCCAAGGCCAGCATCCAGGAGCGCCAGCGGCGCGGCTTGACCTGGTATCCCGTCACCATCACCCATGAAGATATCGGTTTTGGTGGCAAGGTGGTGCTGGAACTGGAGCGCCCTGCGCATCGTCAAGACCTGCACTTGTTTCAGGTGGGCAAAAACGCTTCGCTGTTTGGCAAAGTGCCCGGGCATTCGGCGGTTGACCAGCCCACGCTCAATGGCGTCATCACCAGCGTGCGACGCAACAAGCTGCTGCTGACCACCACCAAGGAGGCGCTTCCCGACTGGGTGCTCGACGGCGGGAAGCTGGGCATGGACCTCACCTTCGACGAGGTGAGCTACCGCGAGATGAACCAGGCCATGCTTGAGGTGATGCGCGCCCGGGGCGACCGGCTGGCCGAACTGCGCGATGTGCTGCTGGGCGCTCGGCAGGCCCGCTTTCGCGCGCCCCAGGCCGACGACCTGTTCTATCCGAGCCCGCTCAACGACTCGCAGCTGGCAGCGGTGCGCCACGTGATCACGGCTCAGGACGTGGCCATCATCCATGGCCCGCCCGGGACCGGCAAAACCACGACGCTGGTGCAGGCCATTCGCGAGACCATCCGGCGCGAGCGGCGCGTGCTGGTGTGCGCGCCCTCGAACACGGCCGTGGACCTGCTCACCGAAAAGCTGGCCGAGCGGGGCGTCAACGTCATTCGCATGGGCAACCCCAGCCGCGTGTCGGACCTGCTGCTGGAGCACACCCTCGATGCCCGGGTGATGGCCCATCCGAGCCACAGCAAGATGCGAGCGATGCGCCAAACGGCCGACCAGTACCGTCAAACCGCCAGCGAGTACGTCCGCCATTTTGGTCACGAGGAACGGCAGCAGCGCCAGATGCTGAAGGAAGAAGCGCGGCAGCTGTTACTGCAGGCCGACGATCTGGAGCGCTTCATCACCGAGGATGTGCTCGATTCGGTGCAGGTCATCACGTGCACGCTGGTGGGCGCGAGCAACCGCAACATCCGCCACCTGAGCTTTGAGACCGTCTTCATCGACGAAGCCGCCCAGGCCCTGGAGCCTGGCTGCTGGATTCCGATTGCCAAAGGCCGGCGCGTGGTGCTGGCGGGCGATCACCACCAGCTGCCGCCCACCGTGAAAAGCGACAAGGCCGCTCGCGAAGGCCTGCGCGAAACCTTGTTCGAGAAGTGCATCCAGCGGCAGCCGGCCACAGCCCGCATGCTCACCTTGCAGTACCGCATGCACGAGCAGATCATGGCGTTCAGCTCCCAGCAGTTCTACGGCGGCCAACTTCAGGCGCACCAGAACGTGCGCCACGCCGGCCTGGAGGCCTACGACCCGGGCTTCGCACCCGACCTGCCCGTGGAATTCCTCGACACGGCCGGCTTTGGGTTCATTGAGATCACCATTCCCGAGAGCCGCTCCACGGCCAATCCGGAAGAAGCGGACTTGCTGCTCAAACGCCTCATCCAACTCCTGGAGCCCTACGACCCAGACCAGCACGAGCATGACCCGCTCAAGCACCCACTCACCATTGGCGTCATTGCGCCCTATCGCGCGCAGATCAATTGTTTGAAGGACGCCATTGAGGAAAACGAAGCGCTGAGCGGTCTGCTCCAGAACCGCCTGCTCAGCGTGGGCACTGTCGATTCGTTTCAGGGCCAGGAGCGCGACATCATTGCGATCTCCCTCACGCGCAGCAACCACCTGGGTGACATCGGCTTTCTCTCGGACATCCGCCGCATGAACGTGGGCATGACCCGCGCCCGCCGCAAGCTGCTGCTCGTGGGCGACTCGTCCACACTTGGCGCCCATCCGTTTTTCAAGGACTTGCTGGCCTACGTGGAGCGCATCGGTGGCTACCGCACGGCTTGGGAAATGGCGGACCAGCGACTGGCACCGAAGTTGCTAACTCACCCGGCAGAGAGGCGCTGTGCCCACACACACGCCAGCCTTGAAGACCGCTAGGGTTCCGGGTTCAGATCACTTGACGGTCTGAGCTGTCTGGTCCGAGAGCAGTCGGCCACCATCGCGTGGTTCCACGGAGGGACAAAAGCCCGGGAGACGCTTGCGCTGCAAAGCCCATGCCTCTCCGCCTTTTGTCCCCCGCTCAGGAGCCCCGCATGTCCTTGCCC
>JBBQSX010000272.1:0-3165 GCA_038213545.1 Burkholderiales bacterium | reverse complement strand
GAAATCGGCCACACGGTGAGCCGCCAGGCGCAGGTCTTGGGCACCCACGGGATAGCTCAGGCCACCGAGGTCTTGGCCGCGCACCACGTCCCAGAGGCGGAACCGCACGTCAAAACGGCCGTCGGCCAGTTTGGTGACGCTGCCGGTGAGCAGGGAATCTGTCCTGCGCTCGCGCCACGGGCCGAGGTCGGGGCGGGAGGTTTCGTCCAGACTGCCCGCGATGGGATCGACAAAGCGGAACTGACCGCTTCGCTCGAGGTCGGCGCGCACGATGGCGGCAATGTTCTCACTGGCTGTGTCGTTGCCGCGAAAACCCACGGCAGAGAACGGAAACTGGGTCAGGCCGACGCCGGCGACTTCGACCCGGAACTGGGCCTGCGAGGCCAGGGGCCAACCGAGCAAAGGAAGGGTGGAAACCAGGCCGAGCGCGCGGCGTCTCGGAATCAGGGGCAGCGCGTTGTGTCGGTTCAAATCCAGCATGCTTTGTGTGTCGCTTGTCCTGAGGTGGCAGCAGGGGCAAAGCGCCCTGCACAGCCGACCGATAATAACGGAGGCATCCGGCCCTCCCGTGACAAGATGTGTGCACGCTGGGCCGTCGTTTGTGGTGCAAGGATGACTCGCCACAGCGCGGAATGTTCCGCACGCCGGCACACTTTGGGACCGATCCGCTTTTGACCGCATCCACCAATCCCAGCCCGCCCCTGGCCGGCACACTGACCCAGCGTCTGCTGCGCCTGTGGCCCTACTTCCGCTCGGCCAAGACGGGCATCGCCCTGGCCGCCATCAGCACGCTGATCGGCGCGCTGACCGAGCCGCTGATTCCTGCCCTGCTCAAGACGCTGCTGGACCGCGGTTTTGCCGAAGGCAACATCGACCTGTGGATGGTGCCGGTGGCACTGATGGGCCTGTTCGGTATCCGCGGTCTTGCGGGCTTTGTAGCGCAGTACACACTCTCGTACACCGCCAGCCTGGGCCTGCTCAACCTGCGACGCGCCATGTTCGTCAAGCTCAACGACGCGCAGATGACGCTGTTTGCCCGCCAGAGCGCGAGCAAGCTGTCGAACACGTTGGTGTACGAGGTGCAGACCGGCTCACAGATGCTGGTCTCGGCCTTCCTCACACTCACCAAGGACAGCCTCACGGTGATCGCGCTAATGGGCTATCTGTTCTACCTGAACTGGAAGCTCACGCTGATCGTGCTCACCGTGTTCCCGGGTCTGATCCTGATCATGCGGGTGCTCTCGCGCCGACTCTACAAGCTCACCCGCGACAGCCAGACAGCCACCGACGAACTCGCCTACGTGGTGGAAGAGAACGCCCTCGCCCACCGCATGGTGCGGCTGCACGGTGCCCAGGCGCGCCAGACCCAGCGCTTTGATGTGCTCAGCCTGGCGCTGCGCAGGCTGGCGCTCAAATCCACCATCGCCATGGCTGCCATGACGCCTCTCACACAACTGCTCGCTTCGGCCGCCCTCTCGGCGGTCATCGCCGTGGCGCTGTGGCAGAGCAGCAGCAGTGGCGTGACGGTGGGCAACTTCGTGGCCTTCGTCACCGCCATGCTGATGCTGATCACGCCGATCCGGCACCTCGCCGAGATCAGCGCACCCATCACGCGCGGCTTGGCGGCGCTGGAGCGCGGGCTGGAACTCATCGAAAACACGCCGGAGCAGCCCGGTGGCACGCACACGGCCGATCGGGTGGCCGGCTCGATCATGCTCAACGGCGTGTGGGTGCGCTACCCGGCCAAGGACGATCAGGTCGTGCAAAGCGACGACGACAGCTTGGTGGCGCTGCGCGGCATCACACTCGATATCCGCCCGGGTGAGGTGGTTGCCTTTGTGGGCCCGTCGGGCTCGGGCAAGACCACCTTGGTCAACCTGCTGCCGCGCTTCGTGGAGATCGAGCGTGGCGATATCCGGCTCGACGGCGTGCCGCTGGCCGACTGGAACCTCACCAGCCTGCGGCGCCAGTACGCCATGGTGAGCCAGGACGTGGTGATGCTCAACGACACACTGGCCGCCAACGTGGCGCTGGGCGCGCTGGGCAACGAGGTCGACGAAGAACGCGTGCGTGCCGCGCTCATGTCGGCCAACCTCGGCGAACTGATCGAGCGACTGCCCCAGGGCATTCACAGCACCGTAGGCCACAACGCAGCCGAACTCTCGGGCGGCCAGCGTCAGCGGTTGGCGATCGCGCGTGCCATCTACAAGGACGCACCCATCCTGATCCTTGACGAAGCCACTTCGGCACTGGACAACGAATCGGAGCGGCTGGTGCAGGACGCACTGGCGCGGTTGATGAAGGGCCGCACCACGCTGGTGATCGCGCACCGCCTCTCCACCATCGAACACGCCAACCGCGTGGTGGTGCTGGCCGACGGCCGAATCAGCGAAATGGGCACCCACCGCGAACTGCTGGCCGCCGACGGGCTCTACGCCCGGCTGCACTCTCAGAGTTTCCGACCCGAGGTGTAGGCTGGCGAAAAGGCTACACCCAGAACACCGCGGAACCGGCTTTGCCGGGCCGCAGGTGTTGCCCCTGGGGGAGGCGCCGCAGGCGCTTCGGGGAGAACCTTACAGCAGCACGATGTCGTATTGCTCCTGTGTCATCGAGCCCTCGCTCTGCAGCGAAATCGGCTTGCCGATGAAGTCAGACAAGCCCGCCAGGTGAGCCCGCTCCTCGTCCAGAAACAGTTCCACCACCTTGGCCGAAGCGACCACACGGAATTCGCGCGGATTGAAGGCGCGGGCCTCACGCAGGATCTCTCGCAGGATGTCGTAGCACACGCTGCGCGCGGTCTTCACCACGCCCTTGCCACTGCAGGCCTCGCAGGCCTCGCTGAGCATGTGGGCCAGCGATTCGCGTGTGCGCTTGCGTGTCATTTCCACCAAGCCCAGTTGAGAGAAGCCACCAGTCATGGTTTTAACGCGGTCGCGCGCAAGTTGTTTGCGGAACTCGCTGAGTACCGAGTCTCTGTGGTCCTCACGCACCATGTCGATGAAATCCACGATCACGATGCCTCCCAGGTTGCGCAGGCGCAACTGCCGCGCAATGGCTTGCGCCGCTTCGAGGTTGGTGCGGAAGACGGTGTCGTCAAAATTGCGCGCGCCCACAAAGCCGCCGGTGTTCACATCCACCGTGGTCAACGCCTCGGTCTGGTCGATG
>JBBQSX010000271.1:0-3175 GCA_038213545.1 Burkholderiales bacterium | reverse complement strand
CCAGCCCTCGCACTGGTGTTCGCTGAGCATCTCCATGACCCTGCCTTGCGGTGCCAGCCATTGGTCGCCTGGCGCGGTGGCCGCGTCCCATTGGCGGTTCGTTGTTTCGAACACGGCGGCCAGGCCGTTGGAGACGGTTTCGTCCGGGCCAAAGATGCGGAAGTTGCGCTCGGCGTCGTTCAAGCGAGTCACATCGCGCAGGAAGGGCCCGAGCACTCGGGTGTCACCGATGCCGGGCACGCCCGGTGACGGCACTTTGGCTGCGTGGTCGCGGTAGTCGGGCAAATGCAGGTCGCGCAACAGCAGGCCGCCGTTGGCGTGCGGGTTGGCGCCCATGCGCCGCCGTCCGGTTGGGGCCAGGGCCGTCAATTCGGAACGCAGTTGCCCACGCTCGTCAAACAGTTCTTGGGGCCGGTAGCTGCGCAGCCAGTCTTCCAGCTGCTTGAGGTGCCCAGGGTGATCGGCCGGGTGCAGCGGCACCTGGTGCGAGCGGAAGTTGCCCTCATTGGGCTCTCCGTTGACCTCCTTCGGCCCGGTCCAGCCCTTGGGTGAATTCAGCACGATCATCGGCCAGCGCGGGCGTTCGGCATGGCCCTGCCCACGGGCCTGGCGCTGAATGCGCTGGATCTCCAATACGGCCTGGTCCATGGCCTCGGCCATCAGGGTGTGCATAGGCCCGGGCTCGCTTCCTTCCACAAAAATCGGTGTCCATCCGCAGCCACGCAGGAACTGCTCCAGCTCCTCATGCGTGATGCGCGCCAGCACGGTGGGGTTCGCGATCTTGTAGCCGTTGAGGTGCAGGATCGGCAGCACCGCGCCGTCGGTCACCGAATTCAGGAACTTGTTCGAATGCCACGCGGTGGCCAGCGGCCCGGTCTCGGCTTCGCCATCGCCGACCACGCAGGCCACGATGAGGTCGGGGTTGTCGAACACAGCGCCGAACGAATGGCTGAGGGAGTAGCCAAGTTCGCCGCCTTCGTGGATCGAGCCCGGGCACTCGGGCGACGCGTGGCTGGGAATGCCACCGGGGAACGAGAACTGCCTGAACAGTTTCTTGAGCCCGGCTTCGTCCTGACTGATGTCGGGATAGACCTCGCTGTAGCTGCCTTCGAGGTAGGTGTTGCCTACCACCGCCGGCCCACCATGACCAGGGCCCGAGACATAGATCATGTCCAGATCGTGGGCCTTGATGACGCGGTTCAGGTGCGCGTAAATGAAGTTCTGGCCCGGCGTGGTGCCCCAGTGCCCGAGCAACATCGGTTTCACATCGGTCAGCGCCAGGGGGCGCTTGAGCAGGGGGTTGTCCCACAGGAAGATCTGGCCCACCGAGACGAAGTTGGCTGCGCGCCAGTAGGCGTCCAGGGTTTCCAGCGAATCGGTGTTTGGCGGCGTTTTTTTGTCGGTCATCAAGCTGACCCTACGCCGGGCTGGGCGCCCGGGTCCGTTCGCCAGCGCACATCAAGAAGACTTTTGACCGGCTGTCAGGCGGGGTCTCATCCACCCCGTCGGCTGGCCTGTGTCCGGCACCGAACAGACGCCCAACGACCCTGGTCACAGAGTCAGCGCACAGGGTCCGTGGTCGAGTCTTGCAGGCGTTGCACGTCGGTGCCTGGACCATTGATGGGCTCAGCTCCGATCTCTGTTGCTTTGAACGGCTTTCGCATGAACAACCCCACGCATCAACTGCACGCACTCGGCCAGAGTCTCTGGCTCGACAACATCACGCGCGATCTGCTGCGAAGCGGCACGCTGGCCAGGTACATCCGCGACCTGTCCATCACCGGGCTGACGTCGAACCCGACCATCTTCGAACACGCCATCGGCGCTGGCGACAGCTACGACGCCAGCATCCGCGCGCTCGCCGACACGGGCCTCGAAGGCGAAGACCTGTTCTTTGAGCTTGCGCTGGAAGACCTGAGCGAAGCCGCAGACCTGTTTCGACCGGTCTTCGAGAGCACCCAAGGCGTGGATGGTTGGGTTTCGCTCGAGGTGTCACCACTGCTCGCTGACGACGCGGTGCACACCATTCAGGCGGCCAACCGGCTGCATGCCAAGGCCGCCAAGCCGAACCTGTTCATCAAGATCCCGGGTACACCCCACGGCATCGAAGCCATCGAGCAGGTGATCTTCGACGGCGTTCCGGTCAACGTCACCTTGCTGTTCTCCTGCGAACACGTGATGGCCGCCGCCGAGGCTTACATGCGGGGCCTGGAGCGCAGGCAAGCGGCCGGGCTTGATCTCCGGGTCGCGTCGGTGCTGTCGCTCTTTGTGAGCCGCTGGGACGTGGGCGTGAAGCAGGAAGTGGCCCCACCCTTTCACAACCGCCTGGGCATTGCCATCGCCATGCGGACCTACAAGGCGCACTGCGAACTGCTGACTTCGGATCGTTGGCAGCGCCTGGCCGCTGCGGGCGCTCAGCCCCAGCGCTTGCTGTGGGCGAGCACCGGCACCAAAGACCCGGCAGCGTCCGACACGCTGTATGTGCAGGCGCTGGCGGCACCCGGTACGGTCAACACCCTGCCCGAAAAGACACTGCTGGCCTTTGCCGACCACGGCGAATTGCATGAACCCCTGCCTCAGGATGGCGGTTACGCCGAGGTATTGATTCAAGAGTTCCGTCGGGAAGGCGTGGACGAGGAAGCCTTGGCGGCGCGCTTGCAGCGGGAAGGCGTCGACGCCTTCGCAACTTCCTGGTACGCCTTGCTGACACGCATTCGGGAGAAGTGCATGGCAGCAGCGGGCACCGCATGACGGCTGTGCGCGCCATGCAAAAAACAAGTTCATGAACGCGCACCATCTGCACGAGCTGGACCAGCGCTGCATCGACACGCTGCGCACACTGGCCATCGACCAGGTGCAGAAGGCCAACTCCGGCCATCCGGGCACACCCATGGGCGCCGCGCCCACCGCGTACTGCCTGTGGCAGCGCTTTCTGCGCTTTGATCCCGAAGATGCCGCCTGGCCCGACCGCGACCGCGTCGTGCTGTCGGTGGGCCATGCGTCGGCGCTGTTGTACGGACTGCTGCACCTGTGCGGCGTGAAAGCCGCAACCAGCCTGGCGCCCGCGCGCGAAGGCCTGGCCGTCTCGATGGCCGACCTGCAGAGCTTTCGCCAGGCTGGCAGCCGCTGCACGGGGCACCCCGAGCACGGATGGACCACCGGTGTCGAGACCACG
>JBBQSX010000270.1:0-3227 GCA_038213545.1 Burkholderiales bacterium | reverse complement strand
CGGACCGCCGACGTTCGGTCGGAACACTTGAATGGCGCCTTCTTCGCCCAACTGCGCCAAACCTTGCTGCAACTGCTTCGTACGGAGCGGATTTCTCAGGATGACAGTCTGGAAAAGTTCGGGCGCGAAGAATGGCAAGCCGGTGAATTGCAGCGCCACCGAACCGTCGATGATGGTGTCGCCGAGCTGCACGCCACCGTGGGTGGTGAACCCGACGATGTCGCCGGCAAAGGCCTCCTCGACCGCCTCGCGGCGCTGGCTCATGAAAGTCACAACGCTGGTCGGTCGCAGTTCCTTGCTGGTGCGCTGGACCTTGAGTTTCATGCCGGGCGTGTATTTGCCGGAGCAGATGCGCACAAAGGCAATCCGGTCACGGTGCGACGGATCCATATTGGCCTGGACCTTGAACACCACGCCGGAGAATGCGTCGTCTTCGGGGTCGACCTGCTTGATGATCGGTTCGGTGCCTGCACTGGCCTTGGGGGGTATCAGTGAACTGGTGCGGGGCTGGGGCGATGGCGCCAGATCCACCAGGGCGTCGAGCACCTCCATGACGCCGAAGTTGTTGACGCCCGAGCCGAAGAACACCGGCGTCTGTTTGCCAGCCAGGAATTCGTCGCGGTCGAACGCCGGGGATGCGCCGCTGACCAACTCCATATTGGCCTCGGCTTGCTCGAAGTCATGGCCGAAACGCTTGCGCAATACCTCGACATTGGAAAGCGGAACCGTGTCGAAATCCTGGGGGCGGCGATCCTGCCCGGATTGGAACACCGTCATGGCCTGGGTACGCAGGTTCACGATTCCGCCGAAATGTTTGCCCTGGCCGACCGGCCAGGTCAGCGGCACGCAGGACATACCCAGCTCACGCTCGATCTCGTCGAGCAGTTCCAGCGGTTCGCGAACCTCGCGGTCCATCTTGTTGACGAACGTGATGATCGGGGTGTTGCGCTGGCGGCAGACTTCGATCAGCCGCCGTGTCTGGGCTTCGACACCGTTGGCCGCATCGATGACCATCAGCGCGGCGTCCACCGCGGTCAGCACCCGGTAGGTGTCTTCGGAGAAGTCCTTGTGGCCCGGGGTGTCGAGCAGGTTGATGACATGGTCCCGGTAGACCATCTGCATCACCGAGCTGGCCACCGAAATACCCCGCTGCTTTTCAATTTCCATCCAGTCGCTGGTGGCATGGCGTGTGGCTTTACGCGCCTTGACCGATCCGGCAATCTGGATCGCGCCGGAGAACAGCAACAGCTTTTCTGTCAGCGTGGTCTTGCCCGCGTCGGGGTGGGAAATGATGGCAAAGGTACGGCGGCGCCGGGTTTCAGCCTGGTAGGACATGCGGTTTCGTTGTGTGTGGGCGCCGGTGCTGCCGCCCTGGACAGGGGGGTCTTCGCGCACCTTGTCAGGTGTTCCGGGCCTGGAAAAGGTTAGAATTATCGCCTTCCGAGGAGCGTTGCAGTTCACACCATGGTGAATGAGGCTCGGACAGCATGGGTTGTTGCCGTAAGGCCAGCCCATCCGCACCAACGGCGCTCACCCACCTGTCTGTGGAGTGAGCCTTCTTTCCAGGCTATTGCGCACGACGGGTGGTTGTTCGAACCAACTATTGGAGTGACATATGAGCGCCGTTTTGAAACCGATCCAGAATCAGGACTACCACATTGCCGACCTGAGCCTCGCCGCCTGGGGCCGCAAGGAACTCAACATTGCCCAGACGGAGATGCCTGGCCTGATGGCCATCCGCGAGGAATATGCCAAGTCGCAGCCTCTCAAGGGCGCGCGCATTACCGGGTCGCTGCACATGACGATCCAGACCGGGGTGCTGGTCGAGACGCTGCAGGCCCTCGGTGCGCAGGTGCGCTGGGCCTCGTGCAACATCTTCTCGACCCAGGACCATGCTGCAGCCGCGCTGGTAGCTGCCGGTACGCCCGTGTTTGCGTACAAGGGCGAATCGCTGACGGACTATTGGGACTACACCCATCGCATTTTCGAATTCGGCGGCAAGGGATCCAAGGCCGAAGGCCCGAACATGATCCTGGACGACGGTGGCGACGCCACGCTGCTGATGCACCTGGGTGCGCAGGCCGAGAAGGACATCAAGGTCCTGGCCAAGCCGGGCAGCGAAGAGGAAATCTGCCTGTTTGCCGCCATCAAGGCCAAGCTCAAGCAGGATCCGACCTGGTACAGCCGTCGCCTGAAGCACATCATCGGTGTGACCGAAGAGACCACCACGGGTGTGTTGCGCCTCAACGAAATGTCGGCCAAAGGCACCTTGTCGCTGCGTGCGATCAATGTCAACGACTCTGTGACCAAGTCCAAGTTCGACAATCTGTATGGCTGCCGGGAGTCCCTGGTCGACGCGATCAAACGCGCCACCGACGTGATGATCGCCGGCAAGGTCGCGCTGGTGGCCGGTTATGGCGACGTGGGCAAGGGTTCCGCGCAGGCCTTGCGTGCGCTCAGCGCCCAGGTCTGGGTGACCGAGATCGATCCGATCAACGCCTTGCAGGCAGCGATGGAAGGCTACAAGGTCGTCACGATGGAATATGCCGCCGACAAGGCCGACATCTTCGTATCGGCGACCGGCAACAAGAATGTCATCACCTACAAGCACATGGCGGCCATGAAGGACCAGGCCATCGTCTGCAACATCGGTCACTTCGACAACGAGATCGACGTGGCATCGCTGTCCAAGTGCCAATGGGAAGAGATCAAGCCCCAGGTGGACCATGTGATCTTCCCGGCCAAGGGCAAGACGCCGTCCAAGCGCATCATATTGCTGGCCAAGGGCCGGCTGGTGAACCTGGGCTGCGGCACCGGACACCCGAGCTTCGTGATGTCGTCGAGTTTTGCGAACCAGACCATTGCGCAGATCGAACTGTTCACCAAACCCAAGGCCTACAAGGCGGGCAAGGTCTATGTGTTGCCCAAGCATCTGGACGAGAAGGTCGCGCGCCTGCACCTGAAGAAGGTCGGCGCGATGCTGACCGAGTTGAGCGACGAGCAGGCCAGCTACATCGGTGTGAGCAAGCAAGGTCCGTACAAGGCCGAGACTTACCGCTACTGATGCGGCGGCGGATTCCGCGCGGTTGACCGGGGCGCCATTGCGCCCGGTTTCTCGCGCGGGGTTTTTCGCACGATATGCCTGGAAACTGCAGCGAATGCTGCGGCATTGCCAGGGAGCACTTGACTTGAACGGGGCACTATGCGCATCGACCAATTGCTGGTTC
>JBBQSX010000269.1:0-3257 GCA_038213545.1 Burkholderiales bacterium | reverse complement strand
GCGGTGATGACCTTGAGCTCGGAGCCGAAGATGAACGAGCCGTCAGGCAGCCAGGCGTAGTGCATGGGTTTCACACCCATGCGGTCGCGCGCGAGAAACAGGGTTTGCTGCTTGCGGTCCCAGAGGGCAAAGGCGAACATGCCGCGCAGGCGGTGCACGCACTCGGGGCCCCAGGCTTCCCAGGCGTGCACGATCACCTCGGTGTCGCTGCGCGTCTTGAAGGTGTGGCCCAGCGCTTGCAGCTCGGGCACCAGCTCTCCAAAGTTGTAGATCTCGCCATTGAAGACGATGCCCACGGTGCCGTCTTCGTTGAACAGGGGCTGCTGTCCGGTGGCAAGGTCAATGACGGACAGACGACGGTGGCCCAGGGCGAGGCCGGGTTCGAAATGCAGGTCGTCTTCGTCAGGGCCGCGGTGGGCCTGGATGTTGTTGATGCGCGAGGCCAGGGCGCGGTCAAAATCGCGCTGGCCCTGCGTGTCGAACAAGCCGGAGATGCCGCACATTCAGGGCGCCCCTCGGGTGGTTTGCAAGGCAGCTTCAATGGCACTGCCCTGGCTTTGCATGAAGCCCTGAAGCACGGCTGTGGCGGCCGCGCGGGCGTCGGCTTCGGTGCGTTGCGGGTCGAGCGGGGTGTAGATGACCACAATGGCTCCGTCGTCGCCCTGCCCGGTGATCCGGCTCAAGGCACCCTGTATTTTGGCGAGGGCATCGCTGGCCGTGAAGCGGTTGTTGACCCAAAAGAAGCGCCAGACCTGCAGGCGCTGGCCGCTGGCGGTGAGGCCACCGGCCTGGTTGCGCAGCGTGGCGGCGGCCACGGTGAAAGACTGACCGGCCAGCTGGGTGGTGGCACTGCCGCCCGAGACTTGGGCCCACTGCTTGTCGTCACTGGTCACCAACACGTTGACCGAAGTCACCAGCTTGCGTTCGTAGTCCTGAACGCGGTAGTAGCTCAGGTGGAGACCGACGGCTTCACCCTGCGGGCCGGTGAAGCCGAGATGGATGGTGGCAGCGGGGAACTTGAATGCAGGCACCCAGTCGCTCGGCGGGTTGGTGGCGCTTTGCCAAGGAGCTCGGGCCACCGGCGCATTCAGTGCCACCTCGCTGGTGTTCATGCCGATAGCTAGGAGGCGTTCGAGCAGATGCGGAGAGGCCACGATCAACAGCACGGTGAATGCTGCGATGGCAGCAGACTTCCCGCGGGGCGCCGCACCGATGGGTGCTGCAGGGGACACCGGGCCGGCAGCAGGCATGGGGGCGTCTGCCCAGCGGGCGCCGATAAACAGCATGATCAGGATGACCACGCCGAAGAACACCCAGCCGTAAATGAGGTGGTCCACACCGGTGGCGAGCTCGTTGCCCGAGAGGTGGCCGATCATCACGATCATGTAGGCGCGCAGCCAGTTGGCCACGAGCGGCACCAGGATGGCCACGCCCACAAAAACAAGGCGCTTCTTCAGGCCGGTGTAGCTGAGGTAGGCAAACAGGCAGCCCACGGTAACCGAAGCGATCATGTAGCGGATGCCGCTGCACGCTTCCACCACCGACCACGCCCCCGAAGGGATGATGAATTGCAGGCCTTCGCGGTACACGGGAATGCCACTCAGACGCAGCGCAAGTACAGTGAAGTCGGCCGTCCACTCCATGAGTTGGGGTAGCATGAAATCACCGATAGGCACGGCAAAAAACAGGAAGCCTAGTGGAAACGCCATCGCCGACGCCACCGACCACCCCAGGATGGAAGGCACTGCCAGCACGAGCAGCAGAACCAGTGAGAAATGCGTGACTGCATTCACAGCCACCAGATCGCCAGCGAGCCAGAGAGCAGCAGCCCCCAGCATAAGCATCCAGGCCGAGGGTGAAGGACGGGGAACAAACGCAGCGAAGGAGTGGCGGATGCGCCAGATCAACCACAGTGTGATGAGAGGCACGACGAATCCGTGCGCATAGGTATCCGAAACCGACCAGATGGCGACCATGCCGCGGACCGTATGCGCATACAGGGTCAGGATGGCGACCAACAAGGCGAACAAGGCCAGCAAAGGCCCTCGCCAATACATCGGCATCTTAAGTGCACGCAGTGAGTTCTTCATGCACTGGCTCCAGTTGTTGGGGGAAAGTGAGCGTCCAGGCTTTTCATGTGGTCGGCCCCGCGGAAGTGCCTGCAGACGTGTGCACGAGGCTTGTTAATCAACGGGATGCGTTCAGGACGAAGTGCGCACCGACCCATCGCGGATCAGACAACGGGCACCTCTGCCGAACGAACGGGCGCACGCTGTTGCAGAAAGATGTCGTCCATGCGGCCCCAGCGAAAGTCTTGCAGCAGGCGCGCCAGGCGCTGTTCGGTGCGGCCGATGTTCACGTAGTGGCGAAAACGGGTCTTGAGGTCGATGCCGGCCACGCGGGGCTGGTTCGGGTCGATTTCCCAAGGATGGAAATAGAAGACGGCCGCCTCGGCGTCGCGCTGGTTCACCTGCTGAAGCATCCAGCGCGACAGCGCGTAGGGCAGCAGGCGGAAGTAACCGCCGCCGCTGGACGGCAGGTTGCGGTTGAACATGCGCAGCGTGGTGGGCGGCACTTCCATGAGACCGTCGCGGATCTGGTGCGCAAACCGCGGCGCGTCGGGCATGCCGTAGTGGTCGTGCTTGACGGGGTAGATGCTGGAGCTGTAGCGGTAGCCAGCGCGCAACAAGGTGTCGAGCGCCCAGAGGTTGTCGGTGCCGATGGAGAAGCTGGGCGCGCGGTAGCCCTGCACTGCCCTGCCCCCGATGTCTTCGAGCAAGGACTTGGCGTGCGACACGTCGTGAAAAAACTCGGTCTCGGTCAGGTCGGACGCGCGCTGGTGACCGTAACCATGGCTGGCGAGTTCGTGCCCTTCGGCCACGATGCGGCGCACCATCTGCGGGTAACGCTCGGCCACCCAACCCAACGTGAAGAACGTGGCCTTGGTGTGCTTGTCGTCGAGCAGCTTGAGGATGCGGTCGATGTTGTGTTCGACCCGGCACTCGCGGTTGTCCCAGTCGGCACGGTCGATGTGGGGCGCAAACGCGGAGACCTGAAAGTAGTCTTCGACGTCGATCGTCAGGGCGTTGGTGATGGGTGCGCGCGTCAGCATGGCGGTCACTTGGGCATGTCGGTGGTGGAGCCTGCCGCGCGGGGTTTGCGGGCGGCGGCCACGATCTTCTTGAGCGAGCTCAGGATCTCCAGGCTGATGCGTTCCTGGCGCAGCACGCTGCGCTCCATGCGCAGCAGGCGTGTGC
>JBBQSX010000268.1:0-3307 GCA_038213545.1 Burkholderiales bacterium | reverse complement strand
TGCGCATTAACATCGTGGCGCTTTGGAGAACAGACACCGCGCCTCTCGCATGAACCCTCTCGTCGACGACGAACGTGTCAAGAAATCCAGTTTATTGTTGGTGGGACTAGAACTGTCCGATGACAGATATGGGCCTGCCTCAGCCGTGAATATCATGGCGTTCATCGGCCACGAGCAGTCGTTCGCCTCGACCTGTCCACCATACGGTCAAGACTGACAGCAGCCGGTCAAGTTTTGCAGCCCAAGGACACCCGCCTCCGGAATCTGCCATTCGTCATCCTAAGAGGCGAGTGACCGCTGCACCTTCAGAAGCAGCTACAGCGTGCCTCCAGCGACCCCGTGTGCTAGCTTGAACACTGCCACCGCGGCCTCCAGTTGCTGCGCCTGCATTTTCAGACTTTCGGCTGCGGCAGCGCCACATTGACGCCACGCTGGCCTAAAGCGCCCAAGTAAGCGTGGCCACCCGCGACCATTCTCTCCAGCCTGCGCCCTACAAGCCCGCCAACATTACTCGCTGAACGCTTCGGGGCGGACAACGGACGCATCGCCCGATCATTCTTGCCACGACGGAAGCGGCGTTCCTCAAGTTTTTCCGGCGTCGTGTCGATGATGACTTGACGGGGTCAGGGGCCCGCTGCCTGAACACTGACACCATCAAAATTATTGATGCCAGACTCTGCGAGAAGGAACAGATCATGATGCAAGCGCCCATACCGGCTAATGAAGTGGAGCGAATGCACGCCTTGCGTTCCCTGATGCTGCTCGATACACCGCCCGAAGAGCGGTTCGACGCCATTGCTGCATTCGCGGCCTCTAAATTCAATGTGCCTATGGCCATGGTGTCTCTGGTGGATGAGAACCGACAGTGGTTCAAGGCCCGAGTGGGACTGCCAGTGTGCGAGACGGAGCGAGATGTGTCTTTCTGTGGCCACGCCATCATGACGCCAGCCATCATGGTGATACCCGATGCCCGCCGCGACCCTCGCTTCGCAGACAACCCGCTGGTCACTGGCGAACCACATGTGTGCTTTTACGCTGGCGCGCCGCTGCACCTGCCGACCGGTGAGATCGTCGGCACGCTGTGCATCATCGACACGAAGCCGCGCCAGATGGACAAGACCGACCTGGCCGTTCTGGGCGTCTTGCGCGCCTTGGTAATGGAAGAGTTGCAGAGGCAGGCGGTTGCTGCATAAGCCCATTGCGCGAGATGCTCTGCACTCCCAAGGTCAATGCAGATGACCCCCCCCGAACGCCAGTTGACCGGCGGCAACCGGCGGCCTGCCACGCTGGATGACTGCAGCCCCCTCAATAGCCGTCGTTGTTGCCGTAACTCTGCCGGGTGATTCGATCACGGCTTCGTGCCAGCCAGCGTGAATCCAGCTCGTGACCACGACCGACGAATGTTGCTGCTGGTCTTGTTCGTTGGCAGGCTGACCGACTGCAACGGGCCCGTTGATGTCCTTCATCTCGCGAACGTGAACGACAGTCGTGCAGGGCGAATTCAACTGGTCGATGCAACACACTGAGAACTGCATGAGCAGATGGAGTGTTGCAGATGATCGGTTCACGCAAGTGCACAGAGCCGCGCATCAAAGGCAAGGAAACCAGGCGCCAGCGTCACTGCCCGTAGGCTTCCTTGTTCTATGTGGGATTAGAGATTGCAGCAATGACATGACCGCGCCGTGCAATGCGCGAGACGCTGTAGAGCACCCAAAAGTCACGCAATAGCGCGTGCAAATGGCCACCGTCTGGGCTGGCTGATGCATGCAGCTGGCTTTTTTCTGGCGCCTCGCAATCGAACTGGACGGTGCCATAGGGATAGATAACATGGAGTTGAACCAGACCAAGCGTCGCCCTTGTACTCATGGCCTAGAGTCCTCTCAAGCCCGGGCTGCAAGAGTCATCTGTGTCGTCGCTGCACTTGCTGCGGCGCGCAGGTTTACAGGCCTCGGGTTGGGCCACACCCGCACGGCTGCGCCGCGGAACGGTGGATTGCGTGGAGCTAAGCCGAGCCTTGCGACCCATCGGCGGCGCGGCCTTGCTGCGCGCCCACATGCAACTGCCCTCGTGACTCGGCCAGCTCCACCTGCCGCTGGCGCTCGGCGAGCTGGGTCTTTTCCTGCTCGCTGCGCTGGTCGTGGCTGTGCGGGCAGCTCACTCCCTTCACGTAGTGCTTTGAGGCCTTCTCGGCCGCGCTCAGCGGCCAACGACACGAGCGGCACAGCTCGTGGGGTCCGGGCTGCAAACCGTGGCCCACGCTCACACGTTCGTCAAACACGAAACAGTCGCCCTGCCAGGCGCTCTGCTCGGGTGGGATTTCTTCGAGGTACTTGAGAATGCCGCCTTCCAGGTGGTAAACCTCGTCGAAACCGCGCATCTTCATTAGCGCGGTGGACTTTTCGCAGCGGATGCCGCCGGTGCAGAACATCGCCACCTTGGGCTTCTTCCCATCCTGCAAGGCCGGTTGTGCATCGAGCCAGGCCGGCAGTTCGGTGAAGGTCTTGATGTTCGGGTTGACCGCGCCCGTGAAGGTGCCGATGGCCACTTCGTAGTCGTTGCGTGTGTCGATCACCAGCACGTCCGGATCGGCCAGCAACGCGTTCCAGTCCTGCGGTTTCACGTACTGGCCCACGGTCTTGTTGGGGTCCAGGCCAGGCACACGCAGGGTGACGATTTCGTTCTTCAGGCGCACCTTCATGCGGTGAAACGGCGGGTGTCCGCTCCACGATTCCTTGTGTGGCAAACGGGCCATGCGCGCGTCGGCCCGCAGGTGCGCGAGCACGGCGCGCACGCCCGCCTCGGGCCCGGCGATCGTGCCGTTGATACCCTCGCGGGCGATCAGCAGCGTGCCCTTGACGCTGTTTTCCTCACAGCAGGCCTGCAAGGGTTCGCGCAGATCGGCGAAGTCGGGCAGGTCGACAAACTGGTACAGGGCTGCGGTGAGGTAGCGGTGGGCGTGGGGCTCGACGGACATGCCGCAATTATCCCCCTGCCCTGTGGGCTCAGAGCGGCTCCAGCTGCGCCAGGTCGGGTCGCCCAAGCCACTGCGCAAACTCCTCGGCCAGTTGCTGGCTGGCGAAGGTGGCGGCGCGCCACGCCTTCATGCGCCCAGCCAGGTCGGGGCCATATCGGGTGAAGTCCTGGCGATCGGGCAGCCGGGCGTTGGGCAAGGTTTTCACCCAGGCCGGATCGGGCGCGAGCACGAGCATGGCGTCCAGCGCGTTGCTGCTGCGGTGTCGGGCCTTCCACGCCTTGTCCAGCCAACCCGGTACCACCGATTGCTGGAAATGCGGGTACAGCACGATGG
>JBBQSX010000267.1:0-3340 GCA_038213545.1 Burkholderiales bacterium | reverse complement strand
TACTGCGCCTGAGCCTGCACCCACGCGGCCTGGCCAGCAAGATCGTCAACCTCGTGCAGTGGCGCAACCACCTGTTCGAGCGCCTGCGCCAGCAGATTGCGGCCACCGCGGACCCGGTGCTGGTGGCGCTGCTGGCCGAGTTGCAGGCCTATCCCCTGCCTGAAGGCGCCGACGAAACGCACCTGGCGGGCGAACAGCTGGGCGTGGTCATGCCCTTCCAGTTCCGCACCGAGCACGGCGTGCTGAGTTTCATCAGCACCGTCACGATTTTTGGCACGCCGGTGGACGTGACCCTGCAGGAGCTGGCCATGGAGACCTTCTTCCCCGCAGACGACTTCACCGCGCAGGCGCTGCGCGCGCTAAGCACACAAGCCTGAGCGTGCAAGCAAGCCGGATTGCTATTAAATAAATAGCTACTTACGCATGGCAGATAAGGGCTCAGGGCATATTTCATGCTGAATCTTCTGGTGGACGGCCCCGGCAGACAACCAACGCTTGTGGGTTCTGGCTGACAGGCAAAGGGGCCAGCTTCCGATGAAGCGCGCCTGCGCGAACGCCTAGAGTGAAGGACTGACCACTCATAACCGGAGATCCCTTCATGACAAGCACCAGCCCCAGCCACGACCACGAGACCCTTTGGGACCTGATCAAGGACATCAAATTCGGCATGCTGACGCACCGCCATGGCGACGGCAGCCTGCAAAGCCACCCGCTGACCACGCAAAACCAGTCCATCGACGAAAACTCGACGCTTTACTTTTTTATCTCGAAGAAAGGTGAAATGGCCTCAAGTCTGGGCCACGACGCCAACGTCAATGTCGCTTACGCTGACACCAGCGATGACAACTACGTCTCCATCGCCGGCAAGGCCACCCTGTCCGACGACCAGGCCACCACGGAGCGCTTGTTCAACACGTTCACGAAAGCCTGGTTTCCCGGCGGTGTCAACGATCCCGACCTGCAACTGGTGGAGGTGAAGATCACGCACGCCGAATACTGGAACGCCAAGGACAGCAAGGTCACGCAATTGTTCAAGATGGCCAAATCGGCCGTGACAGGCGACCGCCCGAAAGACATGAGCGAACACAAGGAAGTGCCCGTGTCCTGACCCGCAATGCGGGAAGAAAAGCCGGCATGCCGTTTATCTGGTTCAACAAGGCCACCGACCCGGCCGCGCCGGATGATCTGCGCATCGGCACCCACGCCGTCCGCTACGTCGAAGCCTCCCGGCCCGACCTGGTCGGCCAGACCACCATCCACATGATGGGACAGGGTTCGGCGATCAACGCCGTGACCGAATCCATCGGCACCGTGGTCACCGAACTGGGCGGCTTGGTGGCCGCCAAACGCCACTACCTCTCGCCGCCGCCCGATGACGGTGCCAGCACGGTCTACATCTCGTCGGCCAATGTCAGCTACCTCCGCCCCAACCTGCCGACCACACCCGAGTTCTGGTACGTCACCTTTGTCGACGGCTCGGAAATTCGCATTGTGGATCCTCTGCCTGCCGGGTTGTAGTTAGTGCCTTGTTCAGGGGCATCCTGCCCCACAGCAGCAGTAGCTGTCGTCACCTGGGACAAACGCAAGACTATGGCTTGACAAACCATATAAGTATGGCGAACAATGCCATATGCCCGAGGCCGTCCTCCTTTTCAGAACCCGTTCAGTTCATTCAGGCGGCATCGTTGAGATGGTGGTGTGGCAGGTGCTTGAACCCGTGCCACCATCGGAGCATTCCTTCAAATACCGGCTGGTGTACGTACGTGACGGCACACGTGTGCTGGGCTACGACAATGAGCGTGGTAAAGGCGACCACAAACACCTGGGCCAACGCGAGCTGCTGTACAAGTTTGTAGATATTGAAACCCTGATGGCGGACTTTCTCCGCGACGTGGAGGCCATGCAATGACGACCAGCAAACAGATTCTGAACGTGACCGTGGGTGAATCCCTGCGCGACTCCGGCGCCCGCGCAGCGGCCACCATGAAAGCGATCGCGCGAGGCGAAAAGGTTCAAGCCCATTTCGGCGTGAACTTCGAGCAGATCGGCCAGATGCTCGCGGCCTTCACACCCAAGCGCTGGGAGCTGATCGCCACTCTGCGCGAAGCCGGCCCGCTGACCGTGGCAGAACTTGCTCGCCGCCTGAGCCGCGATTACAAGAACGTGCACACCGACGTGAACCAGCTCATCGAATGGATGGCCGTGGAACGCCACGAAGATGGCCGGGTGAATGTGCCCTGGTCGGAAATCGTGGTGGATATGAAGCTGCCGGAGAGGGTGGCAGCGTGAGGGATCCTGGATCCATGCCACATGAACCACCGCACGGTCCTGGCGCAGCATGGATTCCGGGTCAAGCCCGGAATGACTGACAGTTAAAAAAAGCGGCCCGAAGGCCGCTTTTTTATGAGGCGCGCAACGCCTATCAAGCCGGCACGCTGTCCTTGACGGTATCCGCCATGTCGGTGTAATCCTTGACCTGGTCAAAGTTCAGGTACTGGTAGATCTGCGCGCTGGCGGCTGTCAGCACGCCCATGTCGGCCATGTATTCCTGCTTGGTCGGAATGCGGCCGAGTTTGGAGCAAATCGCAGCCAGTTCGGCAGAGCCCAGGTACACATTGGCGTTTTTGCCCAGGCGGTTCGGGAAATTGCGGGTCGAGGTCGAGAACACGGTGGCGCCCTCTTTGACCTGCGCCTGGTTGCCCATGCACAGGCTGCAACCTGGCATTTCCATGCGCGCACCGGCCGAGCCCAGCACACCGTAGTGGCCTTCTTCGGTCAGTTGCTTGGCATCCATCTTGGTGGGCGGCGCCATCCACAGCTTGACCGGGATGTCGCGTTTGCCTTCGAGCAGCTTGGACGCTGCGCGGAAGTGGCCGATGTTGGTCATGCAGCTGCCGATAAACACTTCATCGATCACGGCGCCGGCCACGTCACTGAGCGTCTTGACGTCGTCCGGATCGTTGGGGCAGGCCACGATGGGCTCGTGGATGTCGGCCAGGTCGATCTCGATCACGGCGGCGTATTCTGCGTCGCCATCGCCCTTGAGCAGCTGCGGGTCGGCCAGCCAGGCTTCCATGGCGGCGATGCGCCGCTTGATGGTGCGCACGTCGGAGTAGCCCGTCGCAATCATCCACTTGAGCATGGTGATATTGCTGGTGATGTACTCGATGATGGGCTCTTTGTTCAGGTGCACTGTACAGCCGCCAGCAGAACGCTCCGCTGACGCGTCGCTGAGTTCAAACGCTTGCTCGACCTTCAAGTCCGGCAGGCCTTCGATCTCCAGGATGCGGCCAGAGAAAATGTTGACTTTGCCCTGCTTGGCTACGGTCAGCAGGCCAGC
>JBBQSX010000266.1:0-3446 GCA_038213545.1 Burkholderiales bacterium | reverse complement strand
GTGTCGGTGGTGTCGGGCTGCAAGCGGCGGTAGACGTCAACCAGACCGCCGTCGGTGAGCAGCGCGGTCATCCAGGCGCGTTCCTCGGGCAGGAAGCCGCTGTTTTTCTGGTTGCTGCGCCAGTTCTTCAAATCGGCCTGCTGGTGGGCGATGTTCACGTCGCCACACAGGATGAATTCGCGCTCGCCCTTGAGCGCCATCAGGTGCGGGTGGAACGCCGCCAGAAAACGGTACTTGGCCTCCTGCCGCTCGGGGCCTGAAGAACCACTGGGGAAGTAGGCGCTGATCAGCGAGAGCTTGCGACCCGGCGTGTCGAAGCGCAGCTCGGTGTAGCGGCCCTCGGCGTCGAATTCTTCGCATCGAAAACCGGTGATCACATCGCTGGGCTCGTGCCTCGTGTACACACCCACACCCGAGTAACCCTTTTTCTGCGCAAAGTGGAAGTGCCCGCGCAGACCGGCGAGGTGCTCGAAGCGGCCGCTGACGTCCAGCTCCTGCGCCTTGACCTCCTGCACGCAAATACAATCCGGTTGGTGCGCGGCAAGCCATGTCTCCAGCCCTTTGCTGGTGGCGGAACGGATGCCGTTGAGGTTGAGGCTGGTCAGTTTGAACAAGGAAACCCCCATGGTGTTGGATGCAGGCGCGACCCATGCGGGCGCCCCGGACGCTGCGCTGGCGCAAGAATTTGTGCAGTTTTGTGTGGACGCCGGTGTGCTGCGCTTCGGCGAATTCAAGACCAAGGCAGGCCGTCTTTCGCCGTACTTCTTCAACGCCGGCCTGTTCGATGACGGTGCCAAGCTGGCGCGGCTCGCGCAATTCTATGCAAAGGCCCTGATCGCCAGCGGCGTCGAGTTCGACATGATCTTCGGCCCGGCCTACAAGGGCATTCCGCTGGGTGCAGCGCTTGCCATCGAACTCTCGCGCCTGGGCCTGAACGTGCCTTTTGCCTACAACCGCAAGGAAGCCAAGGACCACGGCGAAGGCGGCTCGCTGGTGGGTGCACCGCTCAAAGGCCGGGTGCTGATCGTCGACGACGTGATGTCGGCAGGCACCGCCGCACGCGAGTCCATCGCCCTGATCCGGGCCGCCGGCGCCACGCCGCACGCGGTGGCCATTGCGCTGGACCGCCAGGAAAAAGCCACCGAGGTCGGTCCCGACGGCACCGTTCGAGACGTGGATCACAGTGCCGTGCAATACGTTCAGCGCCAACTCGGACTGCAAGTTTGTGCAATTGCCACCCTCGCGGATTTGCTGCAGTATCTGAGCGTTCACACCGGGAGGGAGCTCGATGCGCACCGCCAGCGGGTGCAGGCCTACCGCCTGCGCTATGGTGTGAACTGACACCCACACCATGAACCTTGCCGTTGCGTCGACCCTCCATCTGCCGAGCATGTTCCGGCAGTGCGCTTGCGCGCTGGTGGTGGGTTCTCTCGGGTGGACCATGGCCACCGCACAGGCTCAAGGGATCTACACCTGCACCGACGGCAAGGGACGGCGCATCACCTCCGACCGTCCGATCGTGGAATGCCTGGACCGCGAGCAACACAAACTGGGCAACACCGGTATCGTGCGCCAGGTGGTGCCACCGAGCTACACCGCCGACGAGCGCGCCAAGCTCGAAAGCAAACAGCGCGCGGAAAACGAAATCAAGTCCCGCGCCGCTGAAGAAAAGCGCCGCGAACGCGCCCTGCTGATCCGCTATCCCAACCAGGCGGTGCACGACAAGGAGCGCGGCGAAGCCCTGTCACAGATCGACGATGTGATCGCGGCTGTCAAGAAACGCGAAGCGGCTCTGCTCCAGCAACGCAAGGAAGTGGACGCGGAGATGGAGTTCTACCAAGCCGACCCGAGCAAGGCGCCGTTCTGGCTGCGCCGAAAGCTTGAAGACAGCGATAAGCAGATGGTGGTGCAGAAACGCTTTCTGGAGGAGCAAGCTCAGGAGAAGCTTCGCATCAACCAGCGCTTTGACGAAGAGCTCACCAAGCTGCGCCAGCTGTGGTCGCCCACGGCGGCGGCGAGCAACGCTGCCACCGTCAACCGCTGAAACCCGCCGCCTGCAGCGGCGACCCGTTCACTGCAGTTTCTGGCGCAGCACGTCGTTGACCTGCTGCGGGTTGGCCTTGCCTTTGCTCGCCTTCATGACCAGACCCACCAACGCGTTGAAGGCCTTGTCTTTGCCCGCACGGAACTGCTCCACCATCGGTGCGTTGGCGAGCATCACCTCATCGATGATCTTTTCCAGCGCTCCGGTGTCGTTCATCTGCTTGAGGCCTTTGGCTTCGATGACGGCGTCGACCTCACTGCAATCGCCAGTCCACAGCGCGTCGAAGACTTGTTTGGCGGCGTTGTTGCTGATGGTGCCGTCGGCGATGCGACCGATGAGCGACGCCAGTTGCGCTGCGCTCACAGGCACTGCAGCCATGTCGCCTTCGTCGGCATTGAGCCGGCGTGAGACCTCGCCCATGATCCAGTTGCTCACCAGCTTCGCCTGGCCACTGGAATCGCCCAGAAGTTTGGCAGCGGTCTCGAAGTAGGCCGCCATGGCCGGGCTTTGCGTGAGCGTGGTGGCGTCGTACTCTGGCAGGCCGTAGTCGCGTATCAGGCGCTCGGCCATCTGGCGTGGCAGCTCGGGCATGCCGGCGCGCACTTGCTCCACCCACTCGCGCGCAATCACCAGCGGTGGCAGGTCCGGGTCGGGGAAGTAGCGGTAGTCGGCTGCGTCTTCCTTGGTGCGCATGGAACGCGTCTCTCCCGTGTCCGGGTTGAAGAGCACGGTGGCCTGCTGGATCGCGCGGCCATCCTCGATCTCCTCGATCTGCCAGCGAATTTCGTAGTCGATGGCCTGCTGCATGAACTTGAACGAGTTCAGGTTCTTGATCTCGCGGCGTGTGCCCAGTGGCGCGCCGGGCTTGCGCACCGACACGTTGGCGTCGCAGCGGAACGAACCTTCCTGCATGTTGCCGTCGCAGATGCCGATCCAGGTCACGATCTTGTGCAACTCTTTCGCGTAGGCCACGGCCTCGGCGCTGGAGCGCATGTCGGGCTCGGTCACGATCTCCAGCAGCGGCGTGCCGGCGCGGTTGAGGTCGATCCCGGTCATGCCGTGGAACGCTTCGTGCAGCGATTTGCCGGCGTCTTCTTCCAGGTGCGCGCGCACCAGGCGCACGGTTTTCTTTTCTTCACCGAGCAAAAACGACACCTCGCCACCCTGCACCACCGGAATCTCAAATTGGCTGATCTGGTAGCCCTTGGGCAGGTCGGGGTAGAAGTAGTTCTTGCGTGCAAACACGCTGTGTTCCGCAATCTGCGAGCCCAGCGCCAGGCCCAGGCGAATCGCGAGCGCGACCGCCTCGCGGTTCAACACCGGCAGCGTGCCCGGCAGCGCCAGATCGACCGCGCAGGCTTGGGTGTTGGGCTCGGCGCCAAACGCGGTGGACGCGCGGCTG
>JBBQSX010000265.1:0-3564 GCA_038213545.1 Burkholderiales bacterium | reverse complement strand
TGGTCATGCCAGGTGACAACGTGTCGATCACGGTGAAGCTGATCAACCCCATCGCGATGGAAGAAGGCCTGCGCTTCGCCATCCGCGAAGGTGGCCGCACCGTCGGCGCCGGCGTCGTTGCCAAAATCATCGCGTAAGGAGACCTTTCGGGTCAGAGCACTCCGCAAGAGCACGTGCCCAGACTCACTGATTAACGGCCCTCAGGGGCATCGCCAGTAGGGGTATAGCTCAATTGGCAGAGCGTCGGTCTCCAAAACCGAAGGTTGTAGGTTCGATTCCTACTGCCCCTGCCACCCGACAGGATGTTTCCGGAGATGGATCCGGTCCTGCAGAGTGGTTACAAGCCCACCGAAGTCGATGAGACCTCTGGTGGGCTTGCGTGTCTCAAGCTTGCGGAGTTTTGAGCGCGTTTTTTGAAAAGTTTTATCTGGATTTTCATGGCCACCTCTGAAGTTCAAACCGTGCACACCGGCGCCGACAAGGCCAAACTGGCGGCCGCCATCGCGTTGCTGTTGGGCTCGTTTGTCGCCTTTTATTTGCTGTCGTCGAGGGGTGCCCTGATGCAGTGGGGCGCTCTGATCGTGTTGATGGGCGCGGCTGTGTTGGTGTTTGTCGTTTCAGAGTCGGGCAAACAGCTGGTGGCCTTTGGCCGCGACTCGTGGCGCGAAGTGAAGAAGGTTGTCTGGCCTGCCCGCAAGGAGGCCATCCAGATGACGGCTTATGTGTTCGCTTTCGTGCTGGTGATGTCGCTGTTTTTGTGGCTCACCGACAAGACGGTTGAATGGCTGTTCTACGACCTGATCTTGGGCTGGAGAAAATAATGACCGAGCAAAACAGTCCCGTGACCGACGGCGTGGCCGCAGCAGGCATGCGGTGGTACGTGGTCCACGCCTACTCGGGTATGGAAAAGGCGGCCGAGCGCAACATCGTCGAGCGCATCAACCGCGCCGGCATGCAAGACAAATTTGGCCGCATCCTCGTGCCCACCGAGGAGGTGGTCGAGATGAAAAATGGCCAGCGCCGCACCACCGAGCGCAAGTTCTTCCCCGGCTACGTGCTGGTGGAAATGGTGATGGACGACGACACCTGGCACCTGGTGAAGCACACCAACAAGGTGACCGGCTTCGTGGGGGGTGCCAAGAACCGGCCGGCTCCGATCTCCGAAGAAGACGTTCAGAAGATCGTCAACCAGATGCAGGAAGGCACCGACAAGCCCCGCCACAAGGTGGAGTTCGTTGTGGGCGAATATGTTCGCGTGAAGGAAGGCCCCTTCACGGACTTCAACGGCACAGTCGAAGAAGTCAACTATGAGAAGAACAAGATGCGCGTGTCGGTGACCATCTTCGGTCGCGCCACACCGGTCGAACTCGAATTCAGCCAGGTCGAAAAAACCTGATGTTTCCAGGCGCTGGCGGGTCGGCCCGACGCCAGCGCTGTTGAAGTTTTCCGGGTCCCCAACCGCGAGGAGGTTGTCTTTCATGGCAACCGCATGCACTCGCAGGAGCTAAAAAATGGCGAAAAAAATCGTCGGCTTCGTCAAGCTGCAAGTCCCAGCTGGCAAGGCCAACCCTTCCCCCCCGATCGGCCCGGCACTGGGTCAGCGCGGCCTGAACATCATGGAGTTCTGCAAGGCGTTCAACGCCCAGACCCAAGGTGTTGAGCCAGGTCTGCCGCTGCCAGTGGTGATCACGGCTTACGCGGACAAGAGCTTCACCTTCATCATCAAGACGCCTCCGGCGACCACCTTGATCAAGAAGGCGATCAAGCTCGACAAGGGCTCTTCTGTGCCCAACAAGAACAAGGTCGGCAAGATCACGCGCGCACAGCTCGAAGAAATCGCCAAGACCAAGATGAAAGACATGACTGCCGCCGATGTGGACGCTGCTGTGCGAACCATCGCCGGCTCGGCCCGCTCGATGGGCGTGATTGTGGAGGGCGTGTAAATGGCCAAGCTGACCAAAAAACAGAAGGCCTTCGAAGGCAAGGTCGACAGCAACAAGCTGTACGCCCTGACCGAGGCCATCGCGATCATCAAGGAATGCGCGAACGCCAAGTTTGACGAATCCATCGACGTGGCGATCCAGCTCGGCGTGGATGCCAAGAAATCCGACCAGGTGGTGCGTGGCGCCGTCGTGATGCCCAATGGCACCGGCAAGACCAAGCGCGTGGCCGTGTTCGCCCAGGGCGCCAAGGCCGAAGAAGCCAAGGCCGCTGGCGCCGATATCGTCGGTATGGACGATCTGGCTGCCGACATCAAGGCCGGCAACATGAATTTCGACGTGGTGATCGCCTCGCCGGACGCCATGCGCGTCGTCGGTACCCTGGGTCAAATCCTGGGTCCGCGCGGCCTGATGCCCAACCCGAAGGTCGGCACCGTGACGCCCGATGTGGCGCAAGCTGTGCGCAACGCCAAGGCGGGTCAGGTCCAGTTCCGCGTTGACAAGGCCGGCATCGTGCATGGCACGATCGGTCGCCGTTCGTTCGAAGCCGACAAGCTCCAAGGCAACTTGGTGGCGTTGCTCGACGCGTTGACCAAAGCCAAGCCTGCAACCAGCAAGGGTGTGTACCTGCGCAAGGTGGCGGTGTCGTCGACCATGGGTGTCGGCGTTCGTGTGGACATGCAATCCATCTCGGCGTAATCGCGAGAAAGAATTCGGGCGACGCAGGTCGCCCGGGTGTGGTGGGCCCAAGGGCGGGTTGTGATGACCGGTCCTCGGGGCCATCCAAGACCGTTGGTGTCGGATCAAGTTCTTCGGAATGCGGTCGGACTTAATTGTGACAAGCCAACGCAGATGGCGATCCCGCTGCAGATGGAATCCGTTCCGAAACAGTTGATCGCTGCAATGAGGCGTGCCTCAGGTCGTTGGACCGAAGGCACATTTAAGGAGTAGACCTTGAGTCTGAATCGCAGTGAGAAAGAAGCGGTCATTTCCGAAGTGACCAGCCTCGCCGCAAAAGCTCAAACGCTCGTGATGGCGGAATACCGTGGCATCACGGTCGCGAACATGGACAAACTGCGCGTCACAGCCCGCAGCAACGGTGTGAGCCTGAGCGTGTTGAAAAACACCCTGGCCCGCCGTGCGGTGGCTGGCAGCGCATTTGAAGTGGCCGCCGACCAGATGACCGGTCCGCTGATCTATGGCTTCTCCGTCGACGCCGTGGCCGCCGCGAAAGTGGTGGCCGAGTTCGCGAAAACCAACGACAAGTTGGTGATTCGTGCTGGTGTGTATGGCGGCAAAGTCCTGGACGTCAATGGCGTGAAGCAGCTCGCAAGCATCCCTTCGAAAGAAGTGTTGTTGGCCCAGCTGTGTGGCTTGCTGATGTCGCCCATGTCGCGCACGGCCGTTGTGCTGGGCGCGCTGGCGGCGAAAAAAGGCGAAGGCGCTGCCCCCGTGGCGGCCGAAGAAGCGGCTGCTGCCTGATTGGCGCGCACCGTTCGTTCAACCAATTGTTAGGAAATCAAAATGGCATTCGATAAAGACGCATTTTTGACCGCGCTGGACAGCATGACGGTCATGGAACTCAACGACCTGGTGAAAGCCATCGAAGAGAAGTTTGGCGTGA
>JBBQSX010000264.1:0-3685 GCA_038213545.1 Burkholderiales bacterium | reverse complement strand
CTGGCTGTGATGCTGGCGTTGCTTGGCGGCATGTTTGGACTGCACCGCTTCTACCTGCGCGGCTTCGGTGACTGGATAGGCTGGCTGCACCCGATTCCTGCCGCGTTGGGCTGGTGGGGTGTGGACCGCGTGCTGCTCTATGGCCAGGACGACAAAATTTCGTGGCTGCTGATTCCCCTGCTGGGCATCAGCATTGCGGCGAGCTGCCTCACCGGCATCGTCTACGCGCTCACCGAGCGCGAAAAGTGGAACCGCTGGTTCAACCCGACATTGCCAGCGGACGCCAACGCCGGCGCCACCCACTGGCTCACCATCGGCACGTTGGTTCTCGCACTGCTCATGGGCACCGTGGCCTTCATGGGCAGCCTGGCCTTCGGCATTCAGCGCTACTTCGAATACCAGATCGAAGAAGCGCGAAAGATAAGTCAATGACGCTGGCCGCTCAGTTCAGCCACGACAGGGCCAGCATGAACAAGCTCAGGGTGAACAGAGACACCAGCGTCGTCATGCCCATGCTGGCGGTGGTGAGCTCCTGGGCGGCTTGGTAACGCTGGGCAAACAGGAACACGTTGGCGCCGATGGGCAGGGCGCCGGCGACCACGATCACCGTCAGGGGCAGACCGGTGATGCCCAAGGCCCAGGCGCTCAGGCCCACCATCACGGGCAGCAACAGGTTCTTGGACATGGTGATCCACAGCGCGTCGCGCAGGTGCCCGCGCAATGGCGTGCTGGCCAGCGTCACCCCCATCAGCACCAGCGACAGCGGGCCGAAAGCGTTTCCCAGCAGCAGCAGCGGTTTGTCGATCACCATGGGCAAGCTCAGGCCGGTTTGTGAGAACAGCAGGCCGCTGATGATGGGCAGGGGAATGGGGTGGATCAGCGCACCTTTGATGGCCGAGGCAGCGGTCTGCCACAGGTGGGGCGCACGCTCACCGCCCGCGCGGGCCTCGCGCGCCACGGCCAGTTCCAGCACGATGGAGCCGGTGGTCAGCAGGATCAGCGCATGCACCGACACGAGTGTGAGCAGTGTGACCAGCCCGGCCTTGCCGTAAGCCAGTTCCACCAGCGTGATGCCGATCATGACCATGTTGGAGAACACCCCTGCCATGGCCATGACCACGCTGGTGCGGTTGAAGCCGCGCCAGGCAATAGACACGGCCAGCAGCAGCAGCGCGGCCGGGAAATAGGCCAGCACCGGTCGCAGGTCGAGCTCTTCGAAACGCACCGCGCTCATGGTGCGAAACAGCAGCGCCGGGATCAGCACCAGAAACACGAGGTTGGACAGGTCCTTGACCGAGGCGTCGCGGATCCACTGCAGCCGCCCGGCGAGAAAGCCGATGGCCATGAGCAAAAAGACGGGGGTGAGAGACGCGACGGCGGGGTGGGCAGCAAAGTTCACCCGCCGATGGTAGCCGCGCTAGGGCACGCCCACGGCGTTGGTGATGCGGTAGTACAGGCCGTAGGGATCGTTTTGCAGCACGTGAAAGGTGCCCTCAACCACCACCGCCTCGGGCTTGTATTTCACCGGTGTTTTGGTGCGCACCTCGACCATGCTCTCGGGCCCGCCTGGCGTGCAGAAACTGCAGGTCAGCGGCACCGAGGACAACAGGAAATGGCGTTGGTTCTCACCGGGCTCCAGCGGCATCATGAAACCTTGGAGTCGCAGTGTTTTCTGGTGGAGCGCGGCCACCGGTGCGGGGTACACCGGCACGATGCGTTTCTTCTCGACCTGTGTCGTGATGTCGGTGAGCGTGGACCAGGCCACCACATCGGTGCGTTTGGGCAGCGGCGCAAACGGGCTCAGGGGGCTGTGCACCCCGGCGCCCTGCCCGGGCGGCAAGGTTGACCCTGGAGCGCCAGCGGGTGGTGGAGTGCCTGGCGGCAGCGGTGAACTCAACGTCTGCGCGGACACGCCCGCCACCAGAAGACTGCTCAGCCAAAAGCCATTGAAGAGGTTTCGCATCAGCTACGACTCCGGGATGGTTGGATGGGTGGTGTCAGTGGGCGTGACGCATGCCGCAGTACTTGCCCAGCGCCAGACCCTTGCAGGCCACTTGAAGTTCCGCCATGCAGACCTTTTCGCCCTTGCCGGCTTCCAGGCATTTGGCGGCGGCTTCGTGCGCTGCGGCCATGCCGCGGTGCCGCTGGATGTCTTCTTTCACTTCATTGTCGGAATGCTGGGCCAGGGCGGCGCTGGACAAGAGCACGGCGTACAGGAACAGAGCGGCTTTTTTCATCGGAATCACCTTGGATTGAGAAGTTGAGAAACGTCGACGCGGTAGGCACTGGCCACAGGCACCAGCGCAGCAACCACCGCCACACACAGGGCCAGCACGGGCACCCAGGCAACGCCTGGCACCCATTGCCAGCCGTTGATGGCCAGCGACTGGCTGTCCATCAACAGGGAACCGAGCAGCGCCACCAGACCGTGCGCCGCGAGCAGACCAATCACACAGGCCAGCGCGGCCAGCCAGAGGGCCTCGCACAGCAGCAGCGAAGCCACACGCGTGGCTGGCGCACCCAGCATGCGCAGCATGGAGAGGTCGCCCCGACGCTCGCGCACCGCGCTCCACAGCGCAATGAACACCGACAGCGCGGCCACGCCCAGCAGCACGGCACCCAGACCCCGGAGCACCTGCGTGCCCACCCCCACCATGGAGAGCAGCCGCGTGATCTCCAGCGCCGGCGCGGCGGCCTGCATGGACGTGGTGCTGTTGATGAAACGCGGAAAGCTCACCGCGGCCAGGGGCGTGTTGTAGGAGATCAACGCCAGCGTCACCTCGCGTTCGTCCGCCAGCGCCTCGGCGAGTTCAAGGCGCTCGGTCTCGTCCATCTGGTCGCCTGCATGCATGTCGTCGTGCACCTGCCAGACCGATTCGGTGGCGGTGAGCACCAGCCGGTCGAGCACGCAGCTGCAGGGTGCGAGCACACCGCTCACGGTGTAGAGCGTTTCACCGTGCATGCCGCCGCCTGCGCCCAGACCATGGGTGCCTTCGAACGCCTGGCCCGGTTGCAGCCCGGTGCGGCTGGCCACCTGCGCGCCGAGCACCGCCTGCATCGGCGTTGACCACAGCGCTCCCCGCGCGAGTTGTGCACCGTAGTGGGCGACATAGTCGGCTGTCGTGCCCACGATGCGGAAACCCTGCAGGTTGTCGCCCAGGCTGAGTGGGATGAGTTTGGCCACCTGCGGGTGTTGTGCGAGGCGCTGCACCTCGGCCAGCGGGATATTGCCTGGCGGCACGTCCACATGGAACACGCCCGCGAGGATCAACTGCATGGGGCTGCCCTTGGCGCCCACCACCACATCAATGCCGGCCAGGTCGCGTTCAAACGCACGGTCGATCTGGTCGCGCGCAATCAGCACGAAGGCCATGGAAGCCAGACCGAGCGCGAGCAACAACAGGTTGAGCGTGGTGGCCAGCGGTCGAGACCACAGGTAGCGCCACGAGAGACTGGCCACGTTCATGCGGCCACCGGAGCAGCGGCGCCGAACGCGAGCACGCTGGCCTGCGGCAGCGCCTGCACCACCCGCGTGTCGTGGGTGGCGATCGCCAGCGTGGCGTTGAGTTCGCTCGCGCAATCGCGCAGCAGGTCCAACGCAGCCGCGCACGCAGCGTCGTCCAGGCTGGCGGTGGGCTCGTCAGCCAGGATCACGCTTGGGCGCAGCAGCAATGCGCGGGCGAGT
>JBBQSX010000263.1:0-3689 GCA_038213545.1 Burkholderiales bacterium | reverse complement strand
GGCGCAGCATGTGGCCGGGGAGTTTGGCGAGGCGCTGCTGGTGCTCGATGGCGGGCCATGCGCGGTCGGCATCGAATCCAGCATCGTCGACTGCACCCGGCGCCAGCCCGTGCTGCTGCGCCCCGGCGTGCTGACCCGCGCCGAGCTCGAAGCCGCCTGCGGCGAGCCGGTGCTGGATAAAGACGACCTGCAGCAAGCGGGCAGCGCCCCGCGCGCGCCCGGCACGCTGGCCGCGCATTACGCGCCCAACGCCAAGGTGCGCCTGATGGACGCCGGCGCTATCCAGACCGCGCTCGATCTGCTGGGTGCCGATGCCGCTCACATCGCCGTCTATGCCCGCAGCCTGCTGCGCATCCCATCGGCCAAGGTGTTGTTCCGCCGCATGCCCGACGATGCCGCGGCCACCGCGCAGCAACTGTTCGCCGTGCTGCGCGACTTCGACGCCCACGGTATCAAGCTGATCTGGATCGAGCCTCCGCCCGCCAGCGCCGAATGGGACGGCGTGCGGGACCGGCTGGGGCGGGCTGCCGCGAGTTGAGGGTAGTGGTCAGCTTCAGGCCGGCGCCAACAGCCTGCCCACAGCGGCGTGCCGATCAGATATCAACACGGCGTTAAAGGGCAGGCCTGCCGCGAGCGGATGAATCATCCGTTCCAAGCAAAGGGCGCAAAGTGCCCATTGCGTGTGCCGGTTGCGTCCTCCCAGTCGATGCCGAAAACGTGAAAGCTGCTGCGCTTCGCCTTGGCGAGCGACAGCCGGCTGTTCACGGGGTGCGCGGTGTTGTCAACGCAGATAGCCTGGTCGGGATCTGCTGCACTCGCGACTCCTTCGCAAGCCTGGGTAACCAAATTGCCTGCGCTCATGGTTCGACTCAACCCGTCAGTCTCGAATCGAATCGGCTGCCGCTCGACGCCTGCAATCCTTCCGACGAGCGGTGCGAGCGCGGCCATCGGGCCACCGGCCGACCCGGTGGCGATGGCACTGATCGCCTCAACCTGCTGATCTGAAGCGGTGTCGTCGACGATCAACCCGACGGTCATGTTGCCATCGCCCATGGCGCCCGGAGAATGCATCATCACGACGAACGACAGCCCGTCAAGTTTGATGCCGTCTTTCGTGCCCTTTTCAATATGCATGGTGACCGCGGCCTTGCAGTCACCTTCGGTCGGCTGCGCCGTGAGGTTGGAGGTGATACAGGGGCAGAGAAATGCGCAATTGCATGTCTCCATGTATTGACCGGTGATTTGCCAAGCAGACATCGTGATACTCCTTCAAGAAAAGTGCCTTTTTGTGTACAGGCGTGGAGTGAGTGGATTCGCCATAACAGCGACCACACGCGAAAAAGTTTATTCCCATGTTTGAGCGTTCGCAATGTCGAATCTTCGCCTCGCATGCAACCGGGGTATTGGCAGGTAACAAGCGTAAAAACGGCCCCCCTCACTTGACGGACGGCAGAAACACGCGGATCGTTCGATCAGGTGCACGATCGAAATGCGGCGCTTCATGCCGTGTGGGCTGAGTCGTAAATTGGCGAAGGGTGGTGATCGATGCGACTGCAGGAGCCTGATTCGGCGAGCGAGGCGCCACAAGGCATGGCCACCCTCGTTGCCCGGCAACCGAAGCGAGCGATAGGCATCCTGGCAGTCAGCCTGATCGGCTGGGTGTTTCTGGCCTGGCTCGCGGTTGACATGGATCACCCCTTCGCGCAGCTGACGATGCCGGATTCTTCACGCTGGAGTGCGGTCAGTGTGCTTGCGATCTGGCTCATGTGGGCGCTCATGATGGCGGCGATGATGCTGCCGTCGGCCCTGCCAATGATCCTGACCTTCGTCCATCTGAGCCAGCGCAGCGCAGAGCGGGCGAGGGGGGTCAGCTTTGTTGCAGCCTATCTGCTGGTCTGGTTCGCCTTCAGCGCCGCCGCCACCGCCGCACAGTGGGCAATGCAAGCCATGGGCTGGGTCAACCCGATGATCGTCAGCACGTCCGCTGTACTGACTGGGGTGTTGCTGCTCATCGCCGGCATCTACCAGTTTTCGCGTCTGAAACAGGTGTGTCTTTCGCGCTGCCGCACGCCCTTGGGTTTCCTGCTCGGGGAGTGGCGCGCCGGCCTGTACGGCGCTTTCGTGATGGGGGTGCGGCATGGCATGTTCTGCATCGGCTGTTGCTGGGCGCTGATGGCCTTGCTGTTCGTGGGTGGGGTGATGAACCTGGCCTGGATTGCGGCGCTGTCGATCGCGGTCGCGATCGAAAAATTGGCGCCTCGTGGAGAGCGACTGGCGGCGGCCCTTGGGCTTGGGCTGATTGCCGCAGGTCTGGTCAGGTTGCTGACGCTCGCGGTCTAGGAACGCCAGCAGAAATGGTTGCTGGCCGTCTGAGGGCCATTTTGGTGAAGCCCGCAGGAGGTAAAGAGGTTATCCCGCACAGCCTTCTTGCGTAAACCGTACGGGTGGTCGTCGTTGGTCAGCAGATCGTCATCGCGCCACCACCTGCGTTTTGCATTTGTCATGCGCCCGCACTCGAACTCAATCCCATGGGGGCGCTCTTCGGTCGGGCGGATAACGCTACCGTCGATATTCGCGCGGCCTTGCCCAGACCGATTTTTTCGAGTGCCTGTTGCTGCTCTGGGGTAGTGTCTCTGTCGATATGGGCACAAGCCGTCTCTTGCCACTCTTCGAGCCGCCCGCAATCAGTTCAGCGCAGCGCGCACGTTGTCCTTGTAGGTGTAGAGCGTCACGGCGGGCTTGGTCAGCTCGCCGTTGCTGGTGAAAGCGATGTTCGCGGTCACGCCCTTGAACTGGGTCTTGCCGATAAACGGCAGATAGACCTTGGGATCGGTCGATTTGGCGCGTTTCATCGCGTCGACCAGCACCATGGTTGCGTCGTAGGCGTAGGGGCTGTAGATCTGGAACTGGCCGGGGAACTTGGCATCGTATTTTTTCTTCCATGCCGCGCCGCCCTGCATTTTTTGCAGCGACGCGCCGCCGGTGGCGCAGATCACGTTCTTCAGGGTGCCGGCCTTGGCTGACAGCTCGGGCAGCTTTTCGGTGCACAGTGCATCGCCGCCAAAGAACTTCACATTCGACAAGCCGAGCTGCTCCATCTGGCGCAGCATCGGGCCGGCCTGCGCGTCCAGTCCGCCAAAGAAGATGGCGTCGGGCTTTTTGCCCTTGATGCCGGTCAGGATGGCCATGAAGTCGGTGGCCTTGTCGTTCGTGAACTCTTCACCCACCACTTGCATGCCTTTTTGCTTGGCGGTGGCCTTGAACACATCGGCCAGTCCCTGGCCATAGGCCGTGCGGTCGTCAATCACGGCCACCTTCCTGACCTTGAGCGTGTCGTGGGCAAAAATCGCCAGCGCCGCGCCCAGCGCGTTGTCGTTGGCGATCAGGCGAAAGGTGGTTTTGTAGCCGGGCTTGGTCAGGTCGGGGTTGGTGGCCGATGCCGTGATGTGGGGAATGCCGCATTTGTTGTACACGGTGGCGGCCGGAATGGTGGTGCCGGACTGCAGGTGTCCGACCACGCCTGCCACATGGGCATCGCACAGCTTCTGGGCCACGGCGGTGGCCTGGCGCGGATCGCCGGCGTCGTCTTCGGCCACCAGCTCGAACTTGATCTTCTTGCCGCCTATCACGAGGTTCTGGCTGTTCAGTTCGTCAATTGCCAGCGACACGCCGTTTTCGGTGTCCTTGCC
>JBBQSX010000262.1:0-3713 GCA_038213545.1 Burkholderiales bacterium | reverse complement strand
CGAGCGTTCCAACGCGGTGCTCATCTGCCACGCACTCAATGCGTCGCACCATGTGGCGGGCCGGCACGCCGACGAACAGGGCAAGCCGATACCGCGCAGCGAAGGCTGGTGGGACAACATGATCGGCCCCGGCAAGCCGGTGGACACCGACCGGTTCTTTGTGATTGGCGTGAACAACCTCGGTTCGTGCTTCGGCTCCACCGGACCCACCCACACCAACCCGACTACCGGCGCGCCCTGGGGCGCCGACTTTCCGGTCGTCACGGTCGAAGACTGGGTGGATGCGCAGGCCCGTTTGCTGGACGCCATGGGCATACAGACCCTGGCGGCCGTGATGGGCGGCAGCCTGGGCGGCATGCAGACCCTGAGCTGGACCTTGCAGTACCCCGAGCGCGTGCGCCACGCCGTGGTGGTGGCCAGCGCACCCAACCTCACGGCCGAAAACATCGCGTTCAATGAAGTGGCGCGCCGCGCCATCGTCACCGACCCCGATTTCCACAGCGGCCACTACCTGCGCGAAGGCACGCTCCCCCGGCGCGGCCTGCGCATCGCCCGCATGATCGGCCACATCACGTACTTGAGCGACGACGTGATGAACGAGAAATTCGGCCGCAGCTTGCGCCCGAGCAACGATGCCGATTCCGCCGCCGCCGAACCGGCCTACCGATACACGACACAGGACGTCGAGTTTCAGATCGAGAGTTACCTGCGTTACCAGGGTGACAAGTTCAGCGAGTACTTCGATGCCAACACTTACTTGCTCATCACCCGCGCGCTGGACTACTTCGACCCTGCGCGCGAACACGGTGGCAACCTGAGCGCAGCACTCGCGAAGGCCAGCGCCAAGTTTCTGCTGGTGAGCTTCACCACCGACTGGCGTTTTTCGCCCAAGCGCAGCCGCGAGATCGTCAAGGCGCTGCTGGAGAACCGGCGCGACGTGAGCTATGCGGAGATCGACGCGCCGCACGGGCACGACGCCTTTTTGCTCGACGACCCGCGCTACCTCAACGCGGTGCGCGCCTACTTCGATCACACGATTGCAGGGGGTACGGCATGAGCGACACCCGCTTGATGGAAAGCATTGCCCGCCTGGTCCCACACGGCTCCCGCGTGCTCGATCTGGGCTGTGGCGACGGTGCCATGCTGGCCCATCTCAAGGCCACGCGCGCCTGCAGCGGCTACGGTGTGGAGATCGACGACGCCAAGGTGCTGGCCTGCGTGCGCCGGGGTGTGAACGTGTTGCAGCTCAACCTGGAAGACGGCCTGAGCACTTTTGGCGACAACGCCTTCGACGTGGTGCTGCAAATCGATACGCTGCAACACCTGCGCAACGCCGAAACCATGCTGCGTGAGACCGCACGCGTGGGACGCATCGGCGTGGTGGCGTTTCCCAATTTCGCCCACTGGCCCAACCGGCTGGCGGTGGTGCAGGGCCGCATGCCGGTGACCAAGCGCCTTCCCTACCAGTGGTACGACACGCCCAACATCCGTGTGGGCACGCACGCCGACTTCGAGGTTCTGGCGCGGCGCAACGGGCTGACCATCGAGAAAAGCTTCGGTCTGCACGAAGGGCAGGAAGTGCACCGATGGCCCAACCTCATGGCCAGCACGGCGGTCTTTCGCTTCACAACCTGAATCTGCTCAGCTGCGGCCGGCCTCGCGCGCCGCGTCCGCCGAAAAGTCGCCTGTGATCGGATTGCCGGCGTGGCCTTGCGCCAGGCGCTGTCGATCCACAGCTCGGCATAGCCGTGCCAGGCGAACACGTCGGTCTGCATGGTCTGGCGCAGTTTCTCGGTGGAGAGGTGGTTCTTCACATCGGCAAACCCCAGCCGCGCCGCAATGCCCGACGCGCGCGCTGCCGCGGCCAGCAGCACCGCCTTGGGAACACACCAGCCGAAGCCTTGTGTCAGGACAGTGCTGGCGGTCATGCCGGTGTCGGACAGGTCGATGCGGTAGGAGTCGTAACGCACCTGGTCTCGCACCGCGAGGTAGAGGGAGAAGGCCTTTTCCTGATCGTTTGTGCCTTGCGCATGGGTCCGGGCAAACGAAACGATGGCGGGGTGATGGGCCGGCATGGATGCAAGTTGGCAGACACCGCGGATCGCTGGCGACGCTTGCGGGACCGGGCGCCGAGCCACACCCTGCAGACCTGTTGTGTGTACTTAAGTACTGGGTCGCGTCGCAAGCGGCGGTATTGGACAGGCTTTGTCCGCTTTTTTCCGACTTCAGCCCGCGCCCGGCTGGCCGATATTCCATGGACCAACCCGAAAAACCGAGGACCCATCATGGACATGCGCAACGAAGCCAGCCACATCGCCCGCCACGACAGCGCCCGCGCAGCGGCCGCTCAAAAGGCCAGCGCCGAATTTCTGACCTTCCGCCTGGGCGGTGAGGAATATGGCATCGACATCTTGCGTGTGCAGGAAATCCGTTCTTACGAAGAGCCCACCCGCATTGCGAACGCGCCATCGTTCATCAAGGGCGTGGTCAACCTGCGCGGCGTCATCGTGCCGGTGGTGGACCTGCGCATCAAGCTCGGTTGCGACAAGGTTGAGTACAACGGCTTCACGGTCGTGATCGTGCTCAACGTGCACGGCCGTGTGGTGGGTGCGGTGGTCGACTCGGTGTCCGATGTGCTCGAACTCGCTGGCGAGCTGATCAAGCCCGCACCCGAGATGAACACCAACGTGGACACCAGCTTCATCACCGGCATCGCCAGCGTGGGTGAACGCATGTTGATCCTGATGGACATCGAAGCTCTCATGTCGAGCACCGACATGGGTCTGATGGACACCACGCAGTCGCTGCAATAAACACATCGACGCCAACCCTTTGGACGCGGTCCATCCACGGAGAAAACAAAATGTTTGACAAACTCAAAATTGGCCACCGCCTGACTCTGGGCTTTGCGAGTGTGCTGGTGTTGCTGGTGGCCCTCACCGGTGTGGCGTGGACCAGTCTCCAAATCTCGCAGCTCGCGACCGCCAAGGTCATCGAGATGGAGCACCGCTCTTCGGTAACGGACGAATGGCTGGCGAACACCCGCTTGAACATCAATCGCGTGCTGGGCGTGGCCAAATCGGGCGCCAACCCCGAGGTGGATGCCTACTTCAAACCGTTGATGGCGCAGACCACCGAGCGTATCAATGAACTGCAAAAGACGTTGGAGGAAGAGATCACCAGCGATGGGGGTAAGGCCCTGCTGAAGGAAATTTCCGATCGCCGAGGCGAGTACATCGCTGTGCGCAAGACCTACTTCGACACGCTCAAGGGCGGCGATGTCGCAGCTGCGTCGCAGCAGCTGACTGCTGCGCTGCTTCCATCGGCCGACCGCTACACCGACTCCATGGTGCAGCTGCAGAAGTATCAGCGTGACCTGGTCACGACCGCAGTGGCCACTTCCAACGAAACCGTGGCCCGTCGCGAAATGATCATGGTTGCCTTGGCCGCACTCGCCGTGCTGCTGGCCAGCCTCGTGGCCTGGCGCATCACGCTGTCGGTGACCACCCCATTGCATGAGGCCGTGGGCATTGCCACCGCCGTGGCTGCGGGCGACCTGAATGGCCATGTGCAGACCACACGCAAGGACGAACTGGGCGATCTGCTCAACGCGCTGGCGGCGATGAAGACCTCGCTGATCCAGACCGTGGGCCAGGTGCGCAGCGCCACCGACAGCATCAACACCGCGTCGTACGAGATTGCCTCGGGCAACC
>JBBQSX010000261.1:0-3764 GCA_038213545.1 Burkholderiales bacterium | reverse complement strand
GCCTGACAACATCTGGGCCATGGGTTCAACCTACGAGCGTGGCGTGGCCAACACTTTGGTCACCGCAGAAGCCCACGAGCGCAACGCCCACAGTCTGGAGACCATCGCCCCGGCGGCCGCGCGACGGATGAAAAACGAGCTGTCTCAAGGCAACCTCCTGGGTTGGTCGCAGGTGCGTTGCGCTTCGTTGGACCGTTTGCCGCTGGTGGGTGCCGCGCCAGATTCGCAGGCTCTGCTCCAGCAATTGGAGGCGGGACGGGCGCGACGTCGACGCGTGGCGCTGGCCGATGTGCCGCGATGGCCCGGCTTGCACCTGCTCTGCGCCATGGGTTCGCGCGGCATCACCCTGGCGCCTTGGTGCGCCGCGCAGTTGGCCCTGCAGATCAACGGGGAGCCACCTTCGGCTGACACGGCGTTGTTGGCGGCACTGGACCCGGCTCGGTTCTCGATCAAGAACGCACGCCGTCAGGAAGCTGCCCCCGAGAGGTCTACAACAGGTTGAGCCAGACCGAAATTTCGGGCGGCTGAATCGGCCGGGCCAGCAAGGCAGAAATGCCTGCGCGCTGGGCGTTGCGCCGCACGCGCCGGCGGCTCCACCAGCCCGCCAGCGGGCCGGCCAGCTCGCTGGTTGCCAGCGTCAGCGCCTTCGGGTTGTGCTCAGCAAACAGGCGCATCAGCGACCAAATGTCCAGGTGGGGATCGTCCAGATTGAACACCCCGCAGATGTAGTCGTTGCGGGCAATGATGGCGATCGCCGCTTCCGTGGTGATCACCTCGTCCACGTGGGCCACGCCCGCCAGCGCCAGCCGGGTTCGCAGATACGTTCGCTCCTGTTCATCGGCGCCGACCACCAGTGCACGGCGCACACCGATCACATCGTCGCCGAATGCAGGGTCCAGCGGCGCAGGCGCCGTCACATCCAGATCGAGCAGGCCGGAGTCGGCCTGATTGGCCGCGTAAACCGCATCCAGATCGTGAAGCACGGCCGCCCAGTCGATCGGCCGGTCCATCACACGCCAGGCGTGCTCAGGCGCATCCTTGCCGACCCAGATGAGCCGCTGACCCGTCGGCATTTCCTTGGCGTGTGACAGCACCGCCTCTGCGCTCTCGCCGTCCACCAGGGCAACTTCAGACACACCTTTTGGCGCCGCCACACCAGGCGCGCTCAAGGGCACATACGGGGCGTAAGACAGATCACGGGACTGGGAAAGGCGAAACACCGTGTTCAAGGCGTGGCGCTCCACATCGGAGAAGCCCACCACGCTGACCAGGACACGCTGTTTTTGCATGGCGGCGATGTTACGTCACCGCCCCGGCGCTGAGCAGCGTCTCGGTCTGGTCAGCGGAAACGCCGTGCGATGCCACACGCCCGAACTTCTATATTCATGTGAGGCATACCCCCATGAAGAAAAAATCGTTTGGGATATAAGCACGGCTCCGTACAGTCGCGCCCATGCCCGACATTGCCATCATCCTGGCCGGATTCGCCGTGGGACTCATCGTGGGTCTCACCGGTGTGGGTGGCGGTTCGCTCATGACGCCCATCCTGATCTTCTTCTTCGGCGTCAAACCTTACCTCGCGGTCGGCACCGACCTGCTCTTTGCCGCCTTCACCAAGATGGGCGGCACGGTCAGTCTGGCACGCCAGAAGTTGGTGCCGTGGCGCGTGGTCGGCCAGCTCTGTGCGGGCAGCATCCCGGCCGCGCTGATCACCCTGGGCGCATTGCACCAGCTGGGCCCCGCGAGCCCGCTCGTGCAGTCGCTCATGACCAACACCCTGGGTGTGGCTCTGCTGCTCACCGCCGCGGCCATGCTCTACAAGGCCGCCCGCGGCAAGCAGTTGCCCCGCGCTCTGGCCGAGGACCAATTGCAGGGGGCCATGCGCGCGCGCCACTGGAGCCTGCCCGTGCTCTTCGGTGCGGTGATCGGCACGCTGGTCACGCTCACCTCGGTGGGGGCGGGCGCGATCGGCGTGTCGGTGCTGCTGCTGCTGTTCCCGCTGTTGCCGTTGCCCCGCATCGTGGCCGCCGACATCGCCTACGCCGTGCCGCTCACGCTGGTGGCGGGCCTGGGTCACGCCAGCATGGGCTCGGTGGACTGGCCTTTGCTCGGCAAGCTGCTGGCTGGCTCGTTGCCCGGCATCTGGCTCGGCACCCGCCTCATGCGCCACACACCCGAGCGCCTGGTGCGCTCCGCACTCTCTGTGCTTCTGGCCTACGCCGGCCTCAAATTGATCGCTCTTTGATTTTCACTGCCCACGACGATGTACCAATACTCCGACTTTGACCGACAGTTTGTGCAATTGCGTGCCGACCAGTACCGCGACCAGCTCACCCGCTGGCAGGCCGGCACGCTGAAAGAAGACGAATTCAAGCCGCTGCGCCTGCAGAACGGCTGGTACGTGCAGCGCTTCGCACCCATGCTGCGCGTGGCCGTGCCCTACGGTGAGATCAACAGCGCCCAGCTCAAGGTGCTGGCAACGATCGCACGCGACTTCGACCACAAGGAAGAACACGACGTGTCCAAGGCCAACGCCGGCCTCTCCGAAGTGCCCACCCTGCCAGACCGCTGCGGCCACTTCACCACACGCCAGAACGTGCAATACAACTGGATTCCGCTCGCGCGCTCGGCCGACGTGATGGACCTGCTGGCCAGCGTGGGCATGCACGGCATCCAGACCAGCGGCAACTGCATCCGCAACATCACCACCGACGCACTGGCCGGCATTGCGGTCGACGAGGTTGCCGACCCGCGCCCGTTCGCCGAAATCATGCGGCAGTGGAGCACGCTGCACCCCGAGTTCGCCTTTCTCCCGCGCAAGTTCAAGATTGCCATCACCGGTGCGCGCGAAGACCGAGCCGCCACCGCCTGGCACGACGTCGGCCTGCGCCTGCTGCGCAATGTGGATGGCGAGCTGGGCTTCCAGGTGCGTGTGGGTGGTGGCATGGGCCGCACGCCCATCATCGGCAGCGTGATCCGCGAGTTCCTGCCCTGGAACCAGATCCTCAACTACCTCGAAGCCGTGGTGCGCGCCTACAACCGCTTCGGCCGGCGCGACAACATCTACAAGGCCCGCATCAAGATCCTGGTGAAGGCCGAGGGCCAGGCCTTCACCGATCAGGTGGAAGCCGAGTACCACGACATCATCGAGAAAGACGGCGCGCCGCACACCATCAGCCAGGCCGAACTCGACCGCGTGAGTGCCTTTTTCGTGCCGCCGCAGCTCAAGTGCGATCGCAAGAGCGCTGACGCCAAGATCGCGCACATCCTCAAGGCCGCGGCCGAGGACGACACGGAGTTCAGCCGCTGGCTCACGCAAAACGTGAAGCCTCACCAGAACCCCGACCTGCGCGCGGTCACGCTGTCGTTCAAGCGCTTCGGCCAGGCCCCCGGCGACGCCACGGCCGAGCAACTGGAGCGCGCCGCCGACCTGGCCGAGCGTTTCTCGGCCGGCGAAGCCCGCGTGACGCACGAACAAAACCTGCTGCTGCCGTGGGTGCGCTGCGACCAGTTGCCCGAACTCTGGCGCGAAGCGCGCCGCCTGGGTCTCGCCAAGCCGAACATCGGCCTGCTCACCGACATGATTGCCTGCCCCGGCGGGGATTTTTGCGATCTGGCCAACGCGCGCTCGCTGCCGCTGGCACAAGCCATTCTGGGCCGCTACAAAGACCTCGACGAGCTGCACGACCTGGGCGAGATCGACCTGCACATCAGCGGCTGCATCAACAGCTGCGGCCACCATCACAGCGGCCACATCGGCATCC
>JBBQSX010000260.1:0-3858 GCA_038213545.1 Burkholderiales bacterium | reverse complement strand
CCGTGGCCAACATCCAGATCACCGGCGAGAACATCTCCGCAGCCCGCGGCCGTATCGTGGATGCCGACTTCGCCAAGGAAACCTCCAACCTCTCGCGTGCCCAGATCCTGCAGCAGGCCGGCACCGCCATGGTGGCCCAGGCCAACCAGGCACAACAGGGCGTTCTGTCCCTGCTGCGCTGATCGCGAACGCTCAAGGCATCGTCCCCGGGGCGGTTGTGCGGTGAACCCGCGCAACCGCCCTTCTTCATGGTGCAGGCAAGAAGGGGCGCTGCCTGAGTCAGATGCGCTTTCTGCCCGGAATTGAGTGCACACAATCAACGGGCGTTAAGGGATGTAAAGCGTGAACTTAGCGTGGTAAATGGTGCCGCTCACGCCTACAGTCCGCCCACTCGCTGTCGATACAGATAGGTATCAGTCCTCAGGAAACCAAGCCATGTTCACCTCTGTCAACACCCGCGCAGCTTCCACCTACAAACGTGTGTCCGTCGACACCGGCGTGCAAACGGCCGATCCGCACCAGCTGGTCAGCCTGTTGTTCGACGCGTTGATCCAGAGCCTGAACCTGGCGCGTGGAGCCATGGAGCGCAGCGACGTGGCCAGCAAGGGCACCGCCATTGGCAAGGCCATCCGAATCATTGAAGAAGGCCTCAAAGCCGGTCTGAACCTCAAGGAGGGTGGCGAGCTTGCGGGCAACCTCAAGGGTCTGTACGAGTACAGCGTGCAGCGCCTCACCCTGGCCAACCTGCGCAACGACGTGGCACCGATTCAAGAGGTGCTCAACCTCATCGAACCGCTGGCGGATTCCTGGAAACAGATCCGAACCGGCGCCCTGCAGGGAGCCTGACATGGAGCACAGCTTGTTGGACTACTACAAAGCCATCGAACGCACGAGCAGCCAGATGCTGGATGCTGCCAAAACGGAAAACTGGGATCAGGTGGTGCGGCTCGAAGGCGCATGCGCGGTGCTGATTGCGCAACTGCGCTACAAGGCCAAAACCGACGAACTGGCACCCGAAGAGCGCAAGGAAAAGACCCGGATCATGCAGCGCATCCTGCGCACGGACGCCGAGATCCGCAACCTGGCGGAACCTTGGCTGAACGACCTGTCGCAGCTGATCGACCGCAACCAACCGCAGCCGATGCACTGAACGCGACAGGACAAGGGAACGCAAAAAAATGGGCTCGGAGCGCAATGTCCGAACCCAGAGATGCCGCGGAACTGGCTTCGCCAGGCCGCAGGCATCGTCCCCCCCGCCGGGGGGACGCCGCGTGAGCGGCGCAGGGGGGGCTTCTAAACGCCCATGTTCATGATGTCTGTGTAAGCTTGGACCATTCTGTTTCTGACATGCAAGGTCGCCTGAAACCCGACTTGCGACTTCTGCATCGCCAGCATGGTTTCTTCCAGGCTCACCTTGGGGTTGCCCAGCTGCACCTGGGTCTGCAGACGCGAAGCTTCTTCTTGCGAGGCGCTCACGCTCTTGAGTGCGTCCTTGAAGTTGGCGGCAAAGCCACCTTCAACGCCGCCCACGCCGCCGGGGCGCTTGAGCTGGGTCTGACCGACGCCGGTGAGCGCCTGGCTGGTCATGGGGGAAATGCGCATGTCCATGGCTGAATCCTTCGACAAAAGTTGACGCCTTGATGCTAGGCGGCGCGCCCCGCACACGCGGCGGGAATAAGGGCACAAAGCACGGCCTTATCTAGGCTATGGCGCAGGGGGTGGGGCCGAATAATCGATTGCAACGGGATGACCATCAGCCCGAAATCGACCTTCTACCCGAGCCCTGCACCCATGAGCACCACCCTGGCACCGATAGAACTCCAGCCCGCGAGCCGCAGCGCTTTCGGCGAAGGCCTCTCGCGCATGGACCAGGCCCAAAAGATCAAGCTCGGTCTGGGCGCGCTGGCCTTGCTGGCGATCGCTCTGGCCTTCTTTTTCATGGGCCGCCAGCCCGAGTACCGCGTGCTCTACGCCAACCTGGGCGACAAGGACGGCGGAGCCATCGTGGCGCAGCTCTCGCAGATGAACGTGCCCTACAAACACGCCGAGGGTGGCCAGGCCATCCTGGTGCCGGCCGACAAGGTGCACGACACCCGACTGCGCCTGGCCTCACAAGGTTTGCCCAAGGGTTCCATCTCCGGCTTCGAGCAGATGGACTCCAACCGATTCGGCATGACACAGTTCCAGGAACGTCTCACCTTCCAGCGCGGTCTTGAAGGCGAACTCACCCGCTCGATCCAGTCGCTCTCGTCGGTGCAAAGCGCGCGCATCCACCTGGCCCTGCCCAACCAGAATGGCTTCTTCCGCGAACAGCAAAAGCCCAGCGCCTCGGTGCTGCTCACCCTGCACGCCGGGCGCACGCTCGACCGCGCGCAGGTGGCCGGTATCGTGCACCCGGTGGCCAGCAGCGTGCCCGAGATGAACCCCAAGGCGGTGAGCGTGGTGGACGACGCCGGCAACCTGCTCTCGGCCCCGGCCGACGCACAGGCACAGGGCGCCGACACGCAGAAGCTGCAATACACACAGCAGATCGAACAGCTCTACACCCGCCGCATCATGGACATGCTGGAGCCGCTGGTGGGGCGCAACAACGTGAAGGCGCAAGTGAGCGCCGATGTGGACTTCTCGATGGTCGAGTCGACCAGTGAAGAGCACAAACCCAACCAGAGCCCCGACACCAGCGCGGTGCGCAGCCAGCAAACGGTGGAAGACGGCGCCGCCGCCAGCGCCACCCCGTCGGGCGTGCCCGGTGCCGTGAGCAACCAGCCGCCCGCCACCGGCACAGCCCCCATCAACGGCGCCGCTGCGCCGGTGGGTGTGGCCGCCCAGGGTGGCACCGACAAGGGTGGCACCATGCGCCGCGAGTCGGTGGTGAACTACGAGGTGGACAAGACGGTGAAGGTGGTGCGCGAATCCAGCGGCCAGATCAAGCGCCTGAGCGCCGCGGTGGTGATCAACCACCGCACCACAACCGACAAGGCTGGGAAGGAAACCACGGTGGCCATCCCTGCAGCACAGCTGGAACAGATGACCGCTCTGGTGCGCGAGACCATTGGCTTCAACAAGGAGCGCGGCGATTCGGTGAACGTGGTCAACGCGGTCTTCAATGTGGAGAAGACCAGCGAAGTGAGCGAGCCCGCCTGGTGGCAGCAGGCCGACAACCAGGAATTCCTGCGCGGCCTGGCCTGGCCGATCGGCATGGTGGGCCTGGGTCTGCTGGTGCTCATGGGCATGGTGCGCCCGGGCCTCAAGCTCATCAAGACGCCGGTGGTGCGCCGCGACCAGACCGAACTGCAGCCGCTGAGCGCCATGCTCAACGAAGCGCCGGAACGCCCCGGGCTGCCCATGCCCAGCACCGAGCCCACACCCGAGAGCCTGCGGCTCACCGACGCCAAGCGCCTCGCGCTGGAAAACCCCATGGCCGTGGCCAACATCGTCAAAGGCTGGGTCAACGGCGAATCGCCGGCCTGACCCCCCGAAGACCCACACACACCCCACAGAGAAAAGCACATGGAAGACCAGGGAATCCAGGATGCCGCGATCTTTCTCATGTCGATCGGCGAGGAAGAAGCGGCCGAGGTGTTCAAGCACCTCAGCCCGAAAGAAGTGCAGAAACTCGGCGAGACGATTGCCAAGACGAAATCGGTCTCGCACGAGCGCGTGGACCAGGTGATGCAGAAGTTCACCGGTGCGGCCTCCTCGCAGAGCCTCTTGGTATCCGACACCGACAACTACGTGCGCGCCGTGCTCAAGCGCGCGCTGGGTGACGACAAGGCTTCGCTGCTGATCGATCGCATCCTGCAGGGCGGCGACGTCTCGGGCATCGAGAGCCTGAAGTGGATGGACCCCGCCTCCATT
>JBBQSX010000259.1:0-3860 GCA_038213545.1 Burkholderiales bacterium | reverse complement strand
ACAGCGATCCGGCGCCGGGCCGCCCCAAGCCGGATCAGCCCCCTCGGGGGGCAGCGGACCACGCGCAGCGGGGGAGTGGGGGGGCAACACCCTGCAGCGGGGGAGCGTGGGGGCCCAGCCTGCCTGACTAGCCAGCGGGCGTGAGGTGCATGAAGCTGCCGTACTTGTCAGCCAGAAACTGTTCTGCGCGCTCGAGCATGAAGTAGCGAAAAGATTCTGCTGCCGGCGACAGGACCTTGGACAGGGTGTGCACCACGTTCCAGCCCCGCACGATGGGTGTTCCCTCCACGTCGAGGATGGCAATCAGCCCGTGCTCCAGTTCCAGACCGATCGTGTGCAGCGACAGGAAGCTGATGCCCATGCCCGCCATCACCGCCTGCTTGATGGTCTCGTTGCTCGACATCTCCATCACCACATTCAGATCCACGCGCGACTGCTCCATGAAGTTTTCCATGGCTGCGCGCGTGCCCGATCCGCGTTCGCGCGTGATGAAGCTGTAGGGCCGCAGCGACTCAGCCGTGGGGTGGCCGGTCTTGAGCAGCGGGTGATCGGTGGGCGCCACGAACACATGGGGGTGGGCGGCGAACGGCTCGGCGCGTGTGGCCAGCTCGGTGGGCGGACGGCCCATGATGGCGATGTCCACCTCGTTGCCATGCAGCATCTTCACCAGTTGCTCGCGGTTACCCACCGCCAGCTTGAGCTCCACCCCCTGGTGTTCGCGCCGGAACTCGGCCAGCAGGCTGGGCAAAAAATACTTGGCGGTGCTCACCATGCCGATGGTGAGCGTGCCCACCTCCACCCGCTGCAGCCGCGCGGCGGCGTCTTCAGCGTCCTTCAGCGTGGCCAGCATCTTGCGCGCGTAGACCAGCATGTACTCGCCCACGGTGGTCAGCGTCACCTGTCGGCCATGGCGCTCGAACAGCTTCAGCCCCACGTGGCCCTCGAGCTCCTTGACCTGCATGGTCACAGCGGGCGGCGTGAGGTGCAAAACCTCGGCGGCACGGGCAAAACTCAAGTGCCTGGCGACCTCGTTGAACACGCGCAATTGGCGAAAAGTGGCGTTTTTCATTCAGGCAATGCTTAACCGAGATGGAACGAATCGTGAATTTACCTTAGTTGATCAAAAATTTATAGTGGCACACAGCCGCTCTTTGCGGCCTCGTCAACCTGGGTAGACGCATGCTCAAAGCCTTGATATTCGACGTGGACGGCACCCTGGCCGACACCGAAGCCGTGCACCTCGAAGCTTTCAACCACGCCTTTGTGCAAGAGGGTCTGGGCTGGCACTGGGACACGGCGCTCTACACCCGCCTGCTCGAGATTTCGGGCGGCAAGGAGCGCATGGCCCACTACTGGGGCATGGTGAACGCCGTCGTGAAGGAGCTGTCTGCCGGGGCCACGCAGGCCACCATCCAACGCCTGCACGAGGTCAAGACGGCGTATTACGAAGACGCGGTCGGCGCTGGTGCCGTGAGCCTGCGCCCAGGCGTGCTGGCGCTCATGAACGAAGCGCGTCGCCAGGGCCTGCAGCTGGCCATTGCCACCACCACCTCGCCGGTCAACATCGCCGCGCTGCTGCGCGCGGCGGTGGGCGCTGACTGGCGCAGCCATTTCCTGGCCATCGGGGACGCATCGTCCTCGCCGCTGAAGAAGCCGCATCCGCAGGTGTACCTGCAGGTGCTCGGCGACATGGGCCTGCCGGCTTCACAGTGCCTGGCGTTTGAGGACTCGTCCAATGGCCTGCGTGCAGCCATGGCCGCCGGAATTCAAACCATCATCACGCCCAACAGCTTCACCGCTCACCACGACTTCAGTGGCGCACTGCGGGTGGTGCCCGATCTGGGGTCGGTGGGGCTGGCGCACCTGCGCAACTGGCATGCCCATGCGAGCACGAGCGTGCCCTGACTTCCTTTGACCCCAGCAACAACAACAACGAGACTCGCCCGATGCCCCTGTCCAAACGCTCCACCCTGACCCAGTTTCTGATCGAGGAGCGCCGCCGTTACCCGCAGGCCAGCGGCGACTTCAATGCGCTGATCCTCGACGTGGCGCTTGCCTGCAAGGCGATCGCGCGCTGTGTGGCTTTTGGCGCGCTGGGCGACATGCTGGGCAACCACGGCGGCGGGGACACCGTCAACGTGCAGGGCGAGACACAAAAAAAGCTCGACGTGATCAGCAACGACATGTTCATCAGGGCCAACGAATGGGGCGGGCACCTGGCGGGCATGGCTTCCGAGGAGATGGAGCAGCCCTATCCGATTCCACCCGAGTACCCGCGCGGCAAGTACCTGCTGGTGTTCGATCCGCTCGATGGATCGAGCAACATCGACGTGAACGTGTCGGTGGGCAGCATCTTCAGCGTGCTGCGTGCACCCCAAGCCGTGGTGGACCAGGGGCGAGAGCTCACCGTGAACGATTTCCTGCAGCCCGGCACCCAACAGGTGGCCGCTGGCTACGCGCTCTACGGTCCCACCACCATGTTCGTGCTCACGGTCGGCAGCGGCGTGCACGGCTTCACGCTCGATCCCAACCTCGGCGAATTCAAACTCACGCACCCCAAAATCCGCATTCCCGAAGACACGCACGAGTTCGCGATCAACGCGTCGAACAGCCGTTTCTGGGAGGCGCCGGTCAAACGTTATGTGGACGAATGCCTCGCTGGCAAGACCGGCCCACGTGGCAAGGACTTCAACATGCGCTGGATCGCCAGCATGGTGGCCGAGGCACACCGCATCCTCATGCGTGGCGGCGTTTTCATGTACCCGCGCGACACCAAGGACACCAGCAAACCCGGCCGTCTCCGCTTGTTGTACGAGGCCAACCCGGTGGGCATGCTGATGGAGCAGGCCGGGGGCCGCGCCAGCACGGGGCGCGAGCCCATGCTGGGCGTGCAGCCCACCGAACTCCACCAGCGCATCGGGCTGGTGTTCGGCTCCAGGAACGAGGTCGAGCGCATCGAGCGCTACCACGCCGAACCCCAGAGTTTCAAAGGGGACAGCAACCCGTTGTTTGCCGAGCGAAGCCTGTTCCGCGATTGAACGAAGCCCTTTCCCGATGAGCCAATTTCCCGTTCACGATGAACCAAATCCCCTTTCGCGATGAACCAAATCCTCGTTCGCGATGAACCAGATCCCCGTTCTGGCTGAGCCAAATCCCCGTTCGGGCTGAGCCTGTCGAAGCCCTCGTGCGATGTTCGCGGTGAGCACTTCGACAAGCTCAGTGCGAACGGAGTGTTGATAGACAAAAGAAAGAGAGACCCCATGTCAGAGCGCCACCCCATCATCGCGATCACCGGCTCCAGCGGCGCAGGGACCTCCACCGTCACTCGCACCTTCGAGAACATCTTTCGCCGCGAAGGGGTGAGCGCTGCGATCATTGAAGGCGACAGCTACCACCGCTTTGATCGCAAGGAGATGAAGGTGAAGATGGCCGAGGCCGAGGCGGCGGGCAACCTGAACTTCAGTCACTTCGGCGCCGAGTCCAACCTGTTCGGCGAGATCGAAAGCCTGTTCAGGACCTACAGCAAGACGGGCACCGGCAAGAGTCGCAAATACCTGCACAACGCCGAAGAAGCCGCACCCTACCAGCAGGAGCCGGGCACCTTCACCGCTTGGGAGACGCTGCCCGAGAACACCGACATGCTGTTCTATGAAGGCCTCCACGGTGCGGTGGTCACGCCCGAAGTGGACGTGGCGCAATACCCCGACCTGCTGGTGGGCGTGGTGCCGGTGATCAACCTGGAGTGGATCCAGAAACTCTGGCGCGACAAGAACATGCGCGGCTACAGCGCCGACGCGGTGACCGACACCATCCTGCGCCGCATGCCCGACTACGTGAACTACATCTGCCCGCAGTTCCAG
>JBBQSX010000258.1:0-3860 GCA_038213545.1 Burkholderiales bacterium | reverse complement strand
GCATTCGGGCAGCAAGGTGACTTGCTCGCGGCACTCGCCTTCGATGAATCGCTTCATGGGCACCTCGCTCAAAACGGGTGCCATGATTTTATTTTTGAACAGGCATACCGTGAAGCGTTTTCACACAGCCTCGGCCGATAGGCGCCATCCTACTGCGCAAAAACCGATGTGCCGTTCGCCCAACCGCAACCCAGCCAACGGACGCGGCGTGTCCTGCGCAGCGGCATCAAGGAGGAGGCGGCACCAGCCGCCGGGGGACAGCCGCGGAGCAGGGCACGCCGCGTCCGTGGGCCGAAGAAGCACAACGGCCGAAACGCAGCGCGATCAAACCAAGCTGAGTACAACGCCCAAGAACACCGTGAACCCCAACCAGTGGTTGAGCCGGAAGGCCTTGAAGCAGCCGTCGCGGCTGCGGTCCTTGATGAGCTGGAAGTGCCACACCACCTGGACCAGCGCCACCACCAGCATGGCGCCCCACACCCAGGGGTTCACAAGGCTCCACAGCGCCGCCGTCCAGATGGCCAGAAAAACCAGGTAGAACGCAGTGACCGCAGGAACGTCGTGCGCGCCCAGCGTGATGGCCGAGGTCTTCATGCCGATGCGCAGGTCGTCGTCGCGGTCGACCATGGCGTATTCGGTGTCGTAGGCCAGCACCCAGAACAGGTTGCCCAGCAGCAGCACCCAGGCCAGCGGCGGCAGCTGCGCCTGCACGGCGGCAAACGCCATGGGCACGCCGAAGCTGAAGGCCACGCCCAGCACAGCCTGCGGCATGGCCACGTATCGCTTGGCATACGGGTAGGCCAGCGTGATCGCCAGCGCCGCGAACGACATGAGCACCGTGAGCGTGTTGGTGGTGAGCACCAGCGCAAACGCCACCAGCGCGAGCACCGAACCCACGGCCAGCGCTTCGCGCGTGGACACCTTGCCCGAAGTCACCGGGCGCTGCGCGGTGCGCTTCACGTGTTTGTCGAACTCGCGGTCGGCCACATCGTTCACACAGCAGCCGGCGCTGCGCATGAGGATGGTGCCGAGCACAAACACGGCCAGCAGGTGCCAGCCGGGGAAGCCGCCGGCGGCCACCCACAGCGCGGCCAGCGACGGCCAGAGCAACAGCAGCCAGCCGGCCGGGCGGTTCCAGCGGATCAGGTCAAGGTACAGCGACAGGCGCGAAGGCGCATGGGACGTTGCAGCGACCATGATCAGCCGATCACTCCTCGAGGATGGAGCGCAGCATCCACGCGGTCTGCTCGTGCACGGTGAGGCGCTGCGTCAGCAGGTCGGCCGTGGGTTCGTCGCCCGCCTTGTCCACCACGGGGAACAGCTCGCGCGCGGTCCGCGCCACCGCTTCGTGGCCCTGCACCAGGATGCGCACCATTTCCATGGCCTTGGGCGGCGTGGCCGGCGCGTCGGGTACCGAGCTGAGCTTGCTGAACTGGGCGTAGCTGCCGGGCGCGGCGTGGCCCAGCGAGCGGATGCGTTCGGCCACCGGGTCCACGGCGGTCCAGAGCTCGGTGTACTGCGTCATGAACATCGCGTGCAGCGAGTTGAACATCGGCCCGGTCACGTTCCAGTGGAAGTTGTGCGTGGTCAGGTACAGCGTGTAGGTGTCGGCCAGCAGCTTGGACAGGCCTTTGGCAATGGCTGCGCGGTCCTTCTCGTTGATGCCGATGTTGATGGCGGGGGCGGTGACTTTGCTGGCGGTTTTGGCCATGGAGAACTCCCGAAGAAAAGTTGAAGGAACTAAGAGAGGCGCTTCACGCCCGGAAGTTCGCAGGCGTAGATGGCGTTGCGCAGCTCGGCAATGGCCTCATACCGCGTGAAGCTGCGCCGCCAGGCCAGCACCACGCGCCGCGTGGGCGCCTCGCCCTCGAACGGCAGGTAGCGCACGTAGGACGAGTCGCCGAAATCCTGTCCCGGTGTGGCGTGACCTTCCAGCGCGGACGAAGGCACCGACAGGCGCGGCACCAGCGTCACACCCATACCGGCGGCCACCATGTGTTTGATGGTCTCCAGCGACGAGCCTTCGAAGCTCTTGCGGATGCCTTCGGCGTCGTTGGAGAAACGCGCGAACTCGGGGCAGACCTCGAGCACGTGGTCGCGGAAACAATGGCCCGTGCCCAGCAACAGCATGGTCTCGCGCTTGAGCTCTTCGTTGGTGATGTGGCCCTGTTTGGCGAGCGGGTGTGTGTGCGGCACGGCGGCGAGAAAGGGCTCGTCGTAGAGCGCCGCAATCGCGAGATTGGTGTCGGGAAACGGCTCGGCGAGGATGGCGCAATCGATCTCGCCCAGGCGCAACTGCTCCAGCAACTTGACCGTGAAGTTCTCTTGCAGCATGAGCGGCATTTGCGGCGTGCGGTCGATCACGTGGCGCACCAGGTCGGGCAACAGGTAGGGGCCGATGGTGTAGATCACGCCGAGCTTGAGCGGGCCGGCCAGCGGGTCCTTGCCGCGTTTGGCAATTTCCTTGATGGCCGCGGCCTGCTCCAGCACGGTCTGCGCCTGGCGCACGATTTCTTCACCCAGCGGCGTCACGCTGATCTCGCTGGCGTTGCGCTCGAATATCTTGAGCTCCAGCTCGTCTTCGAGCTTCTTGATGGCCACCGACAGCGTGGGCTGGGACACAAAGCAAGCCTCGGCCGCCTTGCCAAAGTGTTTCTCGCGCGCCACGGCAACGATGTATTTGAGTTCGGTCAGCGTCATGGGGGGATATTTTGCGCCTGTCGTTGACGTCGGCCACACAAGCCTTTGCAAACCGTCAGGCCTTGAGAAACTCCGCCTTGCCGCCCAGCCAACGAGCGATGTGTTTTTCGGCCTGTTGCGGGTGCTCGGCCAGCATCACCGGCGCGGCCGCGCGGGCCCATTCGAGCAGGTGGGTGTCGGTGGCGAGGTCGGCAAAGCGCAGGAGCGGCGCGCCCGACTGGCGCGCACCGAGAAACTCGCCCGGCCCGCGGATTTCCAGATCGCGCCGGGCGATCTCGAAACCGTCGTTGGTTTCTGCCATGGCCTTCAGGCGCTCGCGTGCGGTTTCGCCCAAGCGGCCACTGTCGGGAGGGGTGTAGAGCAGCACGCAGGCTGAGGCCGCCGCGCCGCGCCCTACGCGCCCGCGCAGCTGGTGCAGTTGCGAAAGCCCGAAACGCTCGGCGTGTTCGATCACCATGAGCGAGGCGTTGGGCACGTCCACACCGACCTCGATCACGGTGGTGGACACCAGCACGCCCATCTGCCCGCCGGTGAACAGCGACATGACCGCCTTCTTCTCGGCCACGGGCATGCGGGAGTGAAGCAGGCCGACCAGGACACCGGATAAAGATTGGGAAAGTTCGGCGTGCGTGGCCGTTGCATTCGACAGGTCCAGCACCTCGCTCTCTTCGATCAGCGGGCACACCCAGTACACCTGCCGGCCCTGTGCCACCTGCGAGCGGATGCGCTCGATCACCTCGGCGCGGCGGCTGTCGGCCACCACCTTGGTGACGATGGGCGTGCGCCCGGGCGGGAGCTCGTCGATGGTGGAGACGTCGAGGTCGGCGTAGTAGCTCATGGCCAAGGTCCGTGGAATCGGGGTCGCGGTCATCATGAGCAGGTGGGGCTCCTGGGCGAGGGCTTCGACAGGCTCAGTCCGAACGGAGATTTGCTGCGTCCGAACGGGGATTTGCTCATCCCGAACGGAAATGGGCTCAGCTCCAACGGAGGTTTCAGCCTTCCGAACCGAGTCCAATTCCGTTCGGGCTGAGCCTGTCGAAGCCCCCGCCGACACATCTGTATGCCCAGTGCCCATCTTGCTGCGCAGCGCCAGCCGCTGCGCCACACCGAACCGGTGCTGCTCGTCGATGATGGCCAGCGCGAGATTCCTGAACACCACC
>JBBQSX010000257.1:0-3877 GCA_038213545.1 Burkholderiales bacterium | reverse complement strand
ACCGGCTATTGCACGCTGTACGGCGACATGGCCGGCGGCTTCGCGGTGATCAAGGACGTCGCCAAGACCATGGTCTTCCAGCTGGCCCGCTGGCGCAACGCGCACGACCCCTATGGCACGGGCGCCAACCCGATTCCCGAGCGCATCATCGTGCGCCCTCCGAGTGCCGAGCTGCGCCCCGACCAGAAAGACCAGGACAGCCTGCCCGAATACCCGGTGCTCGACGCGATCATCGAGCGCTACATGGAAAACGACCAGAGCCCCGACAGCATCGTGGCCGCCGGGTTCGACCGCGCCGACGTGGACAAGGTCGTGCGGCTGATCCGCATCAACGAATACAAGCGCCGCCAGGCACCGGTGGGCATCCGCGTGACCCACCGCAGCTTCGGCAAAGACTGGCGCTACCCGATTACCAGCAAATACCGGGCTTAGGCCGAGCGCAGTTCGAGCACGGCGCGCATCTCGCCAACTTCGATGCCGGCTGCGTTTTTGAAGGGTGGCGGAATCAGGCTGGACAGTGCGGCGCGGCTTTCGTCGTCAAGCCACCCGAGTTGCTCCATGGCGGAGACGAAGGCCACCATCAAGGGAGGCAGCAAACCGTCGCTCACCTTGGCCGCGATGCCGATGCCACGGCTGAAGCTGGCCAGGACCTGCACGCCATCGGCCCCCACCTTGCTCACCCAGTCGCCGCGTCCTGCACGCATCAGCGCCAGATCGTTGCGCCCCTGGCCGCTCACCAGTTCGGGGTGTTGGCTCATGGCGCGGGCGATGCGCAGTGGTGCCTTGCCGTAAACCGCATCGGGCTCCACCAGCGTCAATCGAGCGAAAGCACGGGCCAATGAACGCAGGGGCAAGGCGTAGTTCGGTGCGCTGCAGCCGTCGGTGCCGCGCACCAGTTGGTCCACCGGCACGCCAGCGAAGTGGCTCACGCTGCGGGCGATTTCCATCTGCACGGCATGGCTGGTGTCGAGATAGCCGCTCTGCGACGCTCCCAGCGCATGGGCCAGCAGCAGCATGCCGGTGTGTTTGCCGGAGCAGTTGTGGTGAAGACGGTTGAAGCGGGTGCCGGGCTCGGGTGTGATGCCGTTGGTGCTGAAGAAGAAGGGCACATGGCTGCCGCAAGCCAGGCTCGCTTCACCCGCCCCGATTTGGGCCAGCATCGCCGCAGCACGCTCCACGTGCATCGGCTCACCGTTGTGGCTGGCGCAGAGCAGGGCCACGTCGGCGTCGCTCAGGTTGTAGCGATCGGCCGCCTTTGCGACCAGTGGCATGGCCTGGAAGGGCTTGAGCGATGAGCGCGTGAACAGCGGCGAGTCCACATCGCCCACGCTGGCCAGCAGTTCGCCCTGTGCGTTGACCACCGCCAGCGAGCCGTGGTGGATGTTCTCCGGATGGCCGCCGCGGTAAGCGACGGTGATGGGAACGTGGCTGGGCAGGGCTTGGATATTCATGAGTGGGCACTTGGGTTGAGCGCGCAGTGTACGAACAGCACCCGGTGCCTTGGGCATAATGAATCGAGAGCCCCTTCAAACAAGCCACGCCTCGGAGACATTGCATGAAACAGATCACCGCCGTCATCAAACCTTTCAAACTCGAAGAAGTGCGCGAGGCTTTGGCCGAGCAGGGTGTGACCGGCTTGACCGTGACCGAGGTCAAGGGCTTTGGACGCCAAAAAGGCCACACCGAGCTCTACCGGGGTGCGGAGTACGTGGTGGACTTCCTGCCCAAGGTGAAGGTCGAGGTGGTGGTGAAGACGGTGGACGTGGAGCGCTGTGTGGACGCGATCATTCGCGCGGCGCGCACCGGCAAGATCGGTGACGGCAAGATCTTCGTGACCTCGGTCGAGCGTGTGGTGCGCATCCGCACCGGTGAAGAGGACGAGACCGCAGTCTGAGCTGGTCGGGTTTCTAGATCGCTTCGATCCGGGCTTGCGGCGCCATGCCAGCGGCCTGCACCAGTTCCGGCAGCAGTTCCTGCACAGCGCTGCCGACACGGATCAGTTCCATTTGGGCGCCACTCATGAACTGCTGTTCCACGCCAGTGCGCATGAACGCCATCAGGCCGTCGTAATAGCCCGACACGTTGAGCAGGCCCACCGGCTTGTCGTGGTAGCCGAGCTGGCGCCAAGCCCAGACTTCAAAAAACTCTTCAAACGTGCCGACACCACCTGGCAAGGCGAGAAAGGCATCGGCCTTGTCCGCCATCATCCGTTTTCGCTCGTGCATGTTGTCCACCACGTGCAACTCGGTGCACCCGTGGTGAGCCCACTCCCGCTCGACCAAGGCTTTCGGAATGATGCCGACCGCCTGGCCACCCGCCGCCATGGTGGCATCGGCCACGATGCCCATGAGCCCGTTGCGTCCGCCGCCATACACCAGCTGTCCGCCGTGTTCGCCGATCCATCGACCCACGGCGCGCGCCGTGTCGGCGAACGCGCTGTCGATGCCCGGACGGGATCCGCAATACACACACAGCGAAAAGGCGGGCGTAGCCATGGGTGCTGTTGGGTGATCAGGCCCAGCGGGCCCAGGCCGCCGCCAACCAGACGCCCACGCAGAGCAGCAGGCTGAGCAACACGGCAGCGCTGCCCATGTCCTTGGCGCGTTTGGACAGGTCGTGCCACTCCGGCCCGATGCGGTCGATGGCCGTTTCGATGCCGGTGTTGAGCAGCTCGACCACCATGACCAGCATCACCGAGCCCGCGAGCAGCGCCGTTTCCACCCAGTTTTGACCCAGCCAGAACGCCGCCGGGATCATGGCAATGGCGGCCAGCGCTTCCTGGCGGAACGCGGTCTCACCCCAGCCAGAGCGCAAGCCAGCCAGCGAGTAGCCGAAAGCATGCCACATGCGGGATGCGCCAGTGCGCAGCTTCTGCGCATTCACGGGTTCGCGGTCAGGGTTGGGACTCATTTTTCAACTCCACCAGCGGCGTGGTTTGCTGGTGTCTTCCACCGGCTTGAAGTGGACCAGGCGGGTTCCCGCCAGCGCGTCGTGGACGAACTGACGCTGGGCATGAAAGCGCGACAGCAGCGCCCAGACCACAACCCATCCCACCAGCAACGCCGCGAGCTGCTGCCCCGACAGGTGCATGAGACCCGCCACCGCCAGCGGCGGAAGGAGCCACAGCCACGAAAGCACATAGCGCCAGAGTGCGCGGCCTTGCGTCAGCGCGTTGCCATGGCGATCGACCACACGGATATGCCAGGTCTTCATGGCCAGGGTCTGGCCCTTGGCCCAGAACCACCCAAAGTAAATGCCGAAGGCCACGAACACCAGCGCTTGTTGCAAGTAGCGGTTGTCGAGCGCATTGCCCGACTGGGTGAACGATGCCAGCACGTAGCTGGTGGTGAAAAGTACGCCGACGAAAAACACCACGCCGAACATCAAGGTGCCCTCGTAGAGCCAGCACGCCATCCGCCGCCGCAGCGAAGGTGCCATCAAGTTGGCGGAACTGTTCGCGTCGGGAGAGGCGTTGGAGGGAGAAGAGAGGGAGGCGGGCATGCTTGAACAAGAGCGCGGCCCACGCTGGGCCAAGTAGCCGAATTGTCTCATTGCAACCAAGACGCCGGCTTTTTGAGGGCGTTGTACCGATGCCCGCTTGGCCGGGCCTGTTTTGCAGTGCGATAATCCGCGTTGCACTTCAAAACACGGCAAACGGATCAGGGTCCGGCGGGGTATGTGCCCGCTCATGGCCACTGGTCTCAAGTCTCGACACCGCCCCACAAGGGTTGGTCAAGAGGCACCCAAGGTATTTCGTCAGAGAAATTCTCGAAAGGTTCATCATGGAAATCAACAAGGCCGAACTGGCCTCGGCCGCTGCCGCCACCGGCACAGCCACCCAAGAACTCCGCGGCGCAGAAATCCTCGTCAAGGCCCT
>JBBQSX010000256.1:0-3903 GCA_038213545.1 Burkholderiales bacterium | reverse complement strand
AGCGGCACCGCAATGTAGCTGATCTCGATCCACTCGATGAAGAAGCCCAGCACGAAGATGATCATCATCATGAACCACACCGCGGTGTTGGCGCCGCCGGGCAGGGCCTCGAACATCTTCTCGATCAGCATCTCGCCGTGCAGGCCCCGAAACGACAGCGCAAACACCTGGGCCAGCATCAGGATGAACATCATGATGGCGGTGATCTTGCTGGTGTCCAGCGCCGCCTCGCGCAGTGTTTTCAGGCTGAAGCGGCCTGAGACAGCGGTGATGATGACCGCCCCCACCGCACCCATGGAAGCGGCCTCGGTGGGCGCAGCGATGCCGCCCACAATAGAGCCGAGAACCGCCACCACCAGCATGATCGGCGGCACCAGCACCTTGAAGAAGCGCACCCCCAGCTCGCGTCGAGACAGCGCATCGCGCTCGGCCTCCGGTTCCGGCGGCATGGTGTGGGGCTTGAGCATGCCCATCACCAGCAGGTAGACGATGTACACGCCGGCCAGCAGCATGCCCGGCCCCACCGCAGCGGCAAACAGCGTGCCAACCGACAGCTGCATGATGTCGGACAGCAAAATCAGAATCAGGCTGGGCGGAATGATCTGCCCCAGCGTGCCCGATGCACAGATCACGCCGCAGGCCACCCTCTTGTCGTAGCCACGCCGCAGCAGCGTGGGCAGGGTGAGCTGGCCCTGCGTGATGATGGTGGCGCCGACGATGCCGGTGGTGGCGCCCATGAGCACACCGAACAGCACAATGCCCACGCCCATGCCGCCGCGCACACCGCCAGCGATGTGGCCCATCACGTCGAGCAGGTCGTCGGCCAGGCGCGATTTCTCCAGCATCACACCCATGAACACGAACAGCGGGATCGCCATCCACTGGTAGCCGCTGACGATGCCGTAGAAGCGCGCGGGCAGCAGGTTGAACAGCACCTCGCCAAAGCCCAGCCAGCCGAACACGAAGCCGGTGACCGCCAGGCTGATGGCCACCGGGATGCCGATCATCAGCATCGCGAAGAAGCCGACCAGCATGAAGATGGCGTAGGTCGACATCTCAAACATGAGAAGTCTCCTTCTGGTCGGCCAGCGGGGTGTCCAGCAGGCGCAGCAGTTGCGCCAGTTGCTGCAGCACCAGCAGGCCGTAGCCCAAGGGAATCAGCGACTTCACCAGCCAGCGGTACGGAATGCCACCCGGGTCGGCCGACGCTTCCATGATGGAGCGCGACTGTTCCACATACCCCAGCGACAACCAGATGAACGCCAGGCTCACGGTGATGAGCAGCAACGCAGACACCACGTCGACCACGCGTTTGCCCAACGGCGAGTAGCGCGCGTAGAACAGGTCCACGCGCACGTTCTCTCCGCGCTGCAGCGCGTGGCTCATGCCCAGGAGAATGAGGGCGGCCAGCAGGTGCCATTCGAGCTCCTGCGCCCACACCGAGCCGAAGCTGAAGGTGTAGCGCAGCAGCACATTGGTGGCGACCAGGCCGATCATGACCAGCGCGATCCAGGCGGTGAGCCCGCCGATGCGGTCGATGAGACCCTCGATGAATGCGGCCAGCGGCCGCAGTGCCTTGAGCATGACGCCGTTCCTTGGTTTAGCCGCGAACCTTGAAGTGGTAAGCCTCTTCGCTGATCTCGCTCCAGCGGTCGTACTTGGCCTTGAAGGCGAAGTAGGAGTCGTGCACCTTCTTGGTCAGTGGGTCCTTGATGGCTTCTGCCAGCACCTTGTCGGTTTCCACCTTCAGTGCCTTGATGACGTCGTCCGGCAGCGGACGGGCGATCACGCCCTGGTTCTTGATCAGGTCTTCCATGGCCTCGGAGTTGGCCTTTTGGCACCAGCCTTCGCTGATCACGTTGCAAGCGGCCGAGGCGTTGCTCACGATGGCCTTGAGGTCGGCGGGCAGCTTGTCCCAGGCGGCCTTGTTGATCAGCAGTTCGGACACCGTAGCTGGCTCGTGCCAGCCGGTGGTGTAGTAGTTCTTGGCGGCCTTGTGCAGACCCAGGCGGCGGTCCTGGAAGGGGCCCACGAACTCGGCCGCGTCGATCACGCCGCGCTCCAGCGCGGGGAAGATCTCGCCGCCCGGCAGCACCTTCACGTCCACACCCAGGTTGGCGTAGACCTTGCCGGCCAGGCCGGGAATGCGCATCTTCAGGCCCTTGAGGTCGGCCACGGTCTTGATCTCTTTCTTGAACCAGCCCGTCATCTGCACGCCGGTGTTGCCGCAGGGCATGGCGACCATGCCGAAGGGCGCATACACCTCGTTCCACAGGTCGATGCCGCCGCCGTCGTACAGCCAGCCGTTCATGCCCTGGAAGTTCATGCCGAAAGGCACAGCAGTGAAGTACTGGGCGGCGGCTGTCTTGCCGGTCCAGAAGTAGGCGTTGGCGTGGTTCATCTCCACCGTGCCGGCGCGCACCGCGTCAAAGCCCTCAAAGGCGGGAATCAGTTCACCTGCGCCGAACACCTGGATGTTCAGGCGGCCGTCCGACATCTCGCGGATGCGCTTGGCGAGATCGGTGGCGCTGCCCGGGCCGTCCATGTAGAAGGGCGAGCCCTTGCCGTAGGCGCTGGTCATCTTCCAGTTGAACCTGGCCGACTGGGCGTTGGCAATGACGGGTGCACCGAGCACGCTGCCGGCAACGGCGGCGCGGGTGAGGAACTGGCGGCGGATCAAGGACATGGCGGTACTCCTGGTGAGTGGATGAAGAACGAAAGACAACAGGGCGCCTGGCCGCGACCCTTTCGCGGCTTCGGCGTGCGGAACAGGGGATCAGAAAACCTTCAGGGGCCGTGCATCGATGGCATGTGCCTCATGAGGTCGGGCACTGTGTCGAGCACATGCTGTCGCATGGCCGCTTCACAGGCGTTGGCATCGCCCGCGCGGATGGCGCCGAGCAGTTTCTCGTGGTGTTCGCGTGTGCCCACCTGGCGGTCCTCCATCGAGGCCCACATGCGCATGTGCGGCTCCACCACCGAATGCAGCGCAGAGATCTGGCGCAGCAGGCGCGGGCAATCGCTCTTGGCGCACAGCGCTTCATGAAAGTGGCGGTGCGCAGTGGTCCAGTCGGCCTGCAGTTCGGACCGCGGCTCCATGGCTTCGAGCAACTGTTCCAGCTGGCGGATGTCGGCGGCGGTCAGGTTGGGCACGGCCAGGCGCACGGCCAGGCCTTCGAGCACCGCGCGCATCTCGAACACTTCGCGCATCTCCTTCACGTCAGGCGCGTTCACCGTCACGCCCCGGTTGGCGCGCATGGTCACCAGGCCCTCTGCGGCCAGGCGGCGCAAGGCCTCGCGCACCGGCATGCGGCTGGTGCCGATCTCGGACGCGATCGTCTCGGCGATCAAGCGCTCGCCAGCCACGTACCGGCCCAGTCGCAGGGCGCCCAGGATGTGCGCGTACGCCTCGTCGTGCGCGGCCACAAGTGACGGGTCGAAGTCGGCGAGGGCGGAGGTTCTCATCGATGGCGGCCTGCGGCGTCGGGTGGATGGGACCGTGGATTCGGATCATTGGATCCACGGATACGTGTGTCCACCTCAATGCAGCATCCGTGCCAGCCTGAATACGGGCGATCGAAGTGTTTGAAGTAATTCGAAAGCATGCTGACGGTGCCGTTGATGGGACGACTGTGCGCCACGACAGCGCTTGCGCGCACCAAGGTGGTGGGCCTGCGTGGTGCACCGGGCTGGTCGGATGGCGGCAAGAGGAGTACAACCGCACTGAGGAAACGGTATGAACGGTATGTCTCGTTTTTTTCAGGTGGTCGGGCTCTCAGTGGCGGGCCTGCTGGCCAGCGCGCCAGCGGTGGCAGAGAGCACCTGTGAGAACGAACCCGCCCGCGCCCACGAGCTGCGCGTGCTCGACGAAATCCAGATCACCGAGCTGATGGAGCGCTTTGA
>JBBQSX010000255.1:0-3915 GCA_038213545.1 Burkholderiales bacterium | reverse complement strand
GGCTGATCACGCTGGTGGTGGGTTTCGCCGTCTCGTATTTCCTCGCGTTTCACGTGCGCTCGAGCACCATGCAGACGCTGCTTTTCGTGCTTTGCACCATTCCGTTCTGGACGTCGAATGTGATCCGCATGATCTCGTGGGTGCCGCTGCTCGGGCGCAACGGCCTGGTCAACCAGACGCTGGTGCAGATGGGTGTGGTGGACCAGCCCATCGAGTGGCTGCTGTTCTCCGACTTTTCTGTGGTGCTGGCCTTTGTGCATCTCTACACCATGTTCATGATCGTGCCCATCTTCAACTCGATGATGCGCATCGACCGCAGCCTGCTGGAGGCCGCCAGCGACAGCGGAGCCTCGGCCTGGCAGACGCTGTGGAACGTGATCGTGCCGCTCTCGCGCACCGGCATCATCGTCGGCTCCATCTTCGTCATCACCATCGTCATGGGCGACTTCGTCACCATCGGCGTCATGGGTGGCCAGCAGATTGCTTCGGTGGGCAAGATCATCCAGGTGCAGACCTCGTACCTGCAGTTTCCGCTGGCTGCGGCCAACGCCGTTATCCTGCTGGCGCTGGTGCTCATGATCATCTGGGCGCTCACGCGGCTGGTCGATGTGCGCAAGGAGCTCTGAGCCATGAACCGCGACAAGCGCCCCGCCAGCTTCTGGTTGCTCTCCCTGTTCTTCGCAGCTTTCGTGGCGTTCCTCTACGGCCCGATGGTGGTCATCGTGGTGCTGAGTTTTCAGGGTCCCGAGGGCGGGCTCACCTTCCCGATCCGCGGGTTTTCGCTGCACTGGTTCCGCCAGCTGGCCGAGGGGCTGGGCGTGGTGGACATCGGCGCGGCGCTCAAACGATCGCTCGGCCTCGGGCTGGCGGTGATGGCATTCACCGTGGTGTTCTCGGTGCTTGCGGGCCTGGCTTTTCGCAAGAAACTGTGGGGCGGAAACGCGCTGTTCTTTGTGGTGGTTGCCAGCCTCATCATGCCGTCCATCATCGTTTCGCTGGGCATCGGCCTCGAGTTCCGCCTGCTCGACACCGGGCTCAAATGGGTGTTCGAAGCGCTGGGCATGACCGGCATGCAGGAGACCTTCAACACCACGCTGGGCCTCTACACCTCGGCCCTGGGCGCCCACCTCACCTGGACGTTGCCGTTCGGCCTGTTGATCATGTTTGCCATCTTCAACCGCTTCAACCCGGCGTATGAAGAGGCCGCGCGCGACCTGGGCGCCACGCCGTGGCAAGGCTTTCGCCATGTGGTGCTGCCGCTGATCGCGCCTTCGGTGGTGGGCATCGCCATGTTCGGCTTCACGCTGAGCTGGGACGAGATTGCGCGCACCTCGCAAGCCATCGGCGACGTGAACACGCTGCCGCTGGAACTGCAGGGCCTCACCACCACCGTGACCACGCCCGCCATCTACGCGCTGGGCACGGTGACCACCGTGGTTTCGCTGGTGGTCATGGCGTTGGCTCTGGCGTTGGCTTCTTTCTTCAGTCGGCTGCAGAAGCAGGGCAAACGCTCCTGAACACGGCAGCACCATTTCAAACCAGGAAATATCGATGGCAAAAGAAATTCTGTGTGGCTTCGGCGTTGACGTGGATGCTGTGGCCGGCTGGATCGGCTCCTACGGCGGCGAGGATTCGCCCGACGATATCTCGCGCGGCATGTTCGCCGGCGAAGTCGGCTCGCCCCGGCTGCTCAAGCTGTTCGAGCGTTTCGGCATCAAGACCACCTGGTTCATTCCAGGCCATTCGATCGAGACCTTCCCCGCGCAGATGCAGGCCGTGGCCGACGCGGGTCACGAGATCGGCATCCACGGCTACACGCACGAGAACCCGATCGCCATGACGCCGGCGCAAGAGGAAGAGGTGCTGGACAAATGCATCGAGCTGGTCAGCAAGCTGGCCGGCAAGCGGCCCACAGGTTATGTCGCGCCGTGGTGGGAGTTCTCGCGGGTGAGCAACGAACTGCTGCTCAAGAAGGGCATCAAGTACGACCACTCGCTGATGCACAACGACTTCCACCCCTACTACGTGCGCGTGGGCGACAAGTGGACGAACATCAACTACGCCAACAAGCCCGAGACCTGGATGAAGCCGCTGGAGCGCGGCGTGGAAACCGACCTGATCGAGATTCCCGCCAGCTGGTATCTCGACGATCTGCCGCCGATGATGTTCATCAAGAAGGCGCCTAACAGCCACGGCTTCGTGAACCCGCGCCACCTTGAAGAGATGTGGCGCGACCAGTTCGACTGGGTCTACCGCGAGCACGACTACGCGGTGTTTCCCATCACCATCCACCCCGATGTGGCGGGCCGCCCGCAGGTGCTGCTGATGCTGGAGCGCCTGTTTGCCCACATGAGCAGCCACGCCGGCGTGCGCTTCGTGACCATGGACGAGATGGCCGACGACTTTGCGCGGCGCAGCCCGCGCCAGGTGTGAGCGCCCGGTAGGCCGCGCCATGTGTGGCCTGTGCGGCGCCCTGGGCGGGCCGTCCCACTGGACCGAAGGCGCCGGGCGGCTGGACGCGGTGCAGACCCGGCGCGCCGAGCGCCAGCACCAGGTACGCGTGTGCAACGCGCTGCTGCACACCCAGCGCCTGCGCTTGGACGACTGGCACGGCACGGCCCTGGTGCTCAGCAGCGCCACCGGCAAACGCGAAGTCCTCTCCAGCCTTCCCGAGGTGTGGGCCATGGCGCAGACCATGGCGGGTTCCGCCATGGATCCGCTGGACCCGGCGCTGTGGGCGCGGCTGGCTGAAGCAACCGAAGCAACATGACCGCGCCGATTCCCGTGCACCTGCTCACCGGCTTTCTCGGCTCGGGCAAGACCACGCTGCTCAACCACATGCTCAGGAGCCCCGAGTACGCCGACTGCGCTGTGCTGGTCAACGAGTTCGGCGAAGTGGGGGTGGACCACCACCTGATTGAAGCGGTCCAGGGCGATGTGGTGCTGCTGCCCTCGGGCTGCATCTGCTGCACTGTGCGTGGTGATCTGGCCGACGCCATCCGCTCGTTGCACGCGCAGCGCGACGCCGGCACCGTGCCGCCCTTCACCCGCATGGTGATCGAGACCACCGGGCTGGCCGACCCCACGCCCGTGCTCTCCACCCTGATGCACGAGCGTGTGATCCGCCACCACTTCTGCGTGGGTACGGTCATCACCACCGTGGACGCGGTCAACGCAGCCGCCACCCTGGAGCGTTTTCCCGAAGCGCTCAAGCAGATCGCTGTGGCCGACCGCATCGTGATCACCAAGACAGATCTGGTCTCCGCCGAGGCGGTGCAGGCGCTGCGGGTAGGCCTGGCCGGAGTGAATGCGCTGGCGCACATCATGGAGTCGGCCCACCAGCCGCCCGCTGCTGCGTTGTTGCTGGGCGAGGAGGGCGGTGCAGGCCTGCCGCAGGAGGCGCCTGAACGCCCACCGCTGGGCGTCCACCGCAGCATGAGCCGGACGGCCGGCGCGCACGCCAGTGGTGTGGCGTCCTTCACCCTCGATCTGGACACCCGGGTCGATTGGACCGTCTTCGGCGTCTGGCTCAGCCTGTTGTTGCACACCCACGGCGAGCGCGTGCTGCGCGTCAAGGGCCTGCTCGATGTGGCGGGCAACGAGCGGCCGGTGGTCGTGCACGGCGTGCAGCACCTCATCCACCCGCCCACGCACCTGGCGGCCTGGCCAGCGGGTGAGCGCCGTTCGCAACTGGTGTTCATCACCCAGGGCATCGCGCCCGATCTGATCCAGCGTTCGCTGGCGGCCTTTCTGGCTGCGCTCTCACCGCGCACCTTGCCCGAGAGCCTTGTGGCATGACGCCCCAGTTGCTCGTCATCAACCCCAACACCACGGTCTCGGTGACGGATCTGCTCGCGCGCCACCTCGGCGGCGTGCTGTCGCCCGCCGTTCAGGTGCGCGCGGTCACGGCGCGTT
>JBBQSX010000254.1:0-3936 GCA_038213545.1 Burkholderiales bacterium | reverse complement strand
GGGCCGGGCAACGTTTGTGGCGTCATCAAGCGCTCCGCATCGTTCGCGTAGTAGCGCAGGAAGTCGATGGCCTCGCGCACCTCGGACACCGCATCGCCCCAACCCTTGTGGGCTTCCTTCACCAGCAGCGCGCACAAGCGCGGTTGCTGCTGCTGCATGGCGTCAGCCGCGCGGCGCAGCGTGGCGGCGCGTTCGGCCACGGGGGTGTGGTTCCAGCTCGCGAAGGCCTGCATGGCTTTCGCCACGGCGGCCTGCGCTTCTGCGCTCGTGGCCTCGGGCACGGTGGGCACCACCAGGGTGGCGTGTGCGGCCAGCAGCGGCTCGCGGTGCGCGAGAACAGCCAGGTCCAGCCCCAGGCTGTTCGGGCGCTTCGGCCCGTAAAGCTCAGGCGGCAATGGCAGCGAGGCGGTCAGGGTGCCCGGCTTCGACTGCTCCAGCGGCGAGAGCAGCAGCTCGTCCATGCCCACCGATTCGTCGGCGAGCTGGTGCACAAACGAGGAGTTGGCTCCGTTCTCCAGCAGGCGACGCACCAGGTAGGCCAGCAGGTCGCGGTGCGCGCCCACGGGAGCGTAGACGCGGCAACAGACGACCGGGTTCTTCAACACCTCGCGGTAGATGCCCTCGCCCATGCCGTGCAGGCGCTGCAGCTCAAAGGGGGCGCCTTGGCGCATTGCCATGTTCAAGATGGCAGCGATGGTGCCGGCGTTGTGCGTGGCGAATTGCGGGTAGATGGCGTCGGATGCATTGAACAGAGCCTGTGCACATGCGAGGTAGCTCACGTCGGTGTGCGGCTTCTGGGTGAACACCGGGTAGGCAGGCAAGCCCAGCTCCTGGGCGCGCTTGATCTCGGCGTCCCAGTAGGCGCCCTTGACCAGGCGGCACATGAACCTGAGCCTGTGTTGCCGCCCCAGCGCCGCAACGTGTTCGATGAGCTCGACCGCACGCGTCTGGTAGGCCTGCAGCGCCAGACCAAATCCCTGCCACTGCGGGCAATGCTGTGCCACGAGCCTGGCCAGCGCCTCGAACACGTCGAGCGAGAGTTCGAGCCGGTCGACCTCCTCGGCGTCGATGGTCAGGTTCAGGTTGGCGGCGGCAGCGCCTTCGCACAACTGCCACACACGCGGCACGAGTTCGCGCATCACGCGATCGTGTTGGGCATCTTCATATCGCGGGTGCAAGGCGCTGAGCTTGATGGAGATGCCGTCGTTCTGGCTCGGCAGGCGTTTCGGGTCGGCCGTGCGGGCAATCGCCGAAATCGCGTTCTGGTAACTCGCGAGGTAGCGCAGCGCGTCGGCATCGGTGCGCGCGCCCTCGCCGAGCATGTCGAAGCTGAAGCTCAAGTTGGCCTGGCGTTTGCGCGCCGAGGCCGCTTCCTTCATGCCCTCCTCGATCGTCTGCCCCAACACGAACTGGCGGCCCAGCAACTGCACCGCGCGCAGCGTGGCGGCCACCACGGTGCGGGCGCCGAGCTTGGACATCAGCCCTGGCTCGCTGCCGGCTTGCGGCAGAAAGTGTTTGGACATCGCAATCGCGGTGGACGACAGACGAGCCAGTGTGGAGTCCGCTGCGCCCTCGAAATCCGCGCGGCCCAGCTGGTCTGCCGTGAGCGCGATCGCTGTTTCGGTGTCGGGCACTCGCAGCAGCGCTTCGGCCAGGCGCATCAGGGCCAGGCCTTCGGCGCTGGAAATAGGGTACTCCTTCAGCAGGCTCTCCATCGCCCAGAACGGCGGCGGGTTCTCGCGCACCGCTCGCACCCAGGGTGCCGCCTGCGTGGCCGCCGCGGCCCAGTCGAGCGCACCCTGCAGCGCGCTCAGGCGGTGGGCCAGCACGCCCGCTTCGGGACGGTAGGGGAACGGCAGGCGGTCGGTGGTGCGTGGCATGAAGGGCTCCAGAGAGGTCGTTGATTTGAGAATCTGCGTATGTTCTCGCCATTGAAACCAAACTTTTCACCAAAACTCTGAGGCTCAACTGGATAATTCACGGCCATGGAACCCAGCCCCGCCCAACCCGACCGCATCGACCTCAAGATCCTCAAGCTCCTGCAGGCCGACGGTCGCCTCACCAACCTCAAACTCGCGGAGGCGGTGGCGCTCTCGCCCACCGCCGTGCTGGCGCGCACCCAGCGCCTGCAGCGCGACGGTTTCATCCTGGGCTACGAGGCGCGTCTGAACCCGCTCAAGCTCGGGCGCGGGATGATGGTGTTCGTGGAGGTGCTGCTCGACCGCACCACGCCCAACGTGTTCAACGAATTCAAGGCCGCAGTGCAGGTGCGCGACGAGATCATGGAGTGCCACATGGTCGCCGGCGGTTTCGACTACCTGCTCAAGACCCGCATGGCCGACATGGCCGCCTACCGCGACTTCGCCGGCAACGTGCTGTGGCAGTTGCCGGGCGTGCGCGAGACACGCACTTACGCGGTGATGGAAGAGGTGAAGAACAGCTCGCAACTGCCTCTGTGATTCGCCCCCGTGGTGCTCTGTGTGATCCGTTCACACAGGCGTTGACAGCCCGCGCCGCCTTCGCACAATGGAGCACACCGCCTGCAGGAGTCACCATGACACGCTTCTCGATCACCTTGTTGCTGAGCGCCTTCGCGTGCATCCCTGTTGCCCACGCCCAAAGCACCAAGCCCGGTCTGTGGGAAATCAACCAGAAGATGGGCGGCAACCCCGAGATGGACAAGGCCATGGCCCAGATGCAGCAGCAGATGGCGGGCATGTCGCCAGCAGAGAGAAAAATGATGCAGGACATGCTGGCCAAGCAGGGCATGTCTGTGCCGACCGCGGGTGCGGGCGGCGGCATGGCCGTGAAAGTCTGCATCACGCCCGAGATGGCCGCGAAGCAGGACATGCCGGTGCAGACCGAGGGCGATTGCACGACCACCATCACCTCGCGCAGCGCCAACACACTCAAAATGACCTTCGCCTGCAAGAACCCGCCGTCCTCGGGCGAAGGCACCTACACCTTCAGCGGCGACACCGCCTACACCATGACGATGCTGATGAAAAGCACGCACCAGGGCAAACCGGTGAGCACGACGCTCGATGGGCAGGGGAAGTGGTTGTCGGCGAACTGCGGCGCGGTCAAACCACTGAAGTGACCTTGGCGGGTCGGCTGCCAAACACACCCCGCCCCACGCGCACCAAGGTAGAGCCAGCGGCCACGGCCGCTTCCAGGTCGTCGCTCATGCCCATGGACAAGGTGTCGAGCGCCAGGCCTTGGGCATTGAGCTGATCGAACAAGGCCTTGGCGCGCAGGAACAGATCACGCTGGGTCGCGAAGTCAGGCGAAGGCTCGGGAATGCACATGAGCCCGCGCAATTTCAAGCGCGGCAGGCGCGAAACCGCCAAGGCAAGTTCTTCAAGCGCCTCCGGTGCCACGCCCGATTTGTTCGCGCCACCGTCCACATTGACCTGCAGGCAGACTTGAAGATCGGGCAGTTCGGCGGGGCGCTGTTCGCTCAAGCGCTGGGCGATCTTGAGCCGATCAACCGATTGAACCCAATCAAATCGCTCGGCCACTGGCCGCGTTTTGTTGCTTTGCAACGGTCCTATGCAATGCCATTGCAACGCAGCATCGGGGCGACGCTGGCACAGGGTCTCGATCTTTTCCGTGCCTTCCTGCACATAGTTTTCGCCAAAAGCATGCTGACCGGCATCGAGCGCCAGACAGACGGCGTCGGCGTCAAACGTCTTGGAAACGGCGAGCAAAGCCACGGCGCGCTGATCGCGTCCCGCCTGGGCGCAAGCCCGCTTCAAACGTTCGTGAACCTGTTGGAGATTGCCTTCAATGGTCGTCATAATCTGCCGTCATACCTCAACACCGCACGGGACCCCGGGATGGATATCACCCAATTGCTTGCCTTCAGCGTCAAGAACAAAGCATCCGATCTTCACCTCTCGGCCGGTCTTCCACCCATGATACGGGTGCATGGTG
>JBBQSX010000253.1:0-4004 GCA_038213545.1 Burkholderiales bacterium | reverse complement strand
CCTGCCTGAGAGCGCGCAGTCCATGGTGGTGGATACGCGCGAGCTGAACAAGGTGCTCGAGATCAACATTGCCGACCGCTACATCACGGTCGAGGCCGGCTGTACCTGGGCACAGGTTCATGACTCACTCAAGTCGACCGGCATGAACACCGGCTATTGGGGGCCCCTCTCAGGAATCAATGCCACGGTCGGTGGCGCCTTGTCACAAAACAGCGCCTTCTTCGGTTCGACGCTGCACGGGACCGTCGCCGCCAGCGTGTTGGGTGTGACCGTGCTGCTGGCCAGCGGTGAGGTGGTCACAACCGGCTCGGGCGGGCGCGTAGGCACCAAACCTTTCACGCGTTACGCCGGGCCGGACATGACCGGCCTGTTCCTGGGTGACACGGGTTCCTTCGGCCTCAAGCTCAGTGCCACGCTCAAACTGCAGGCTGCGCCACAACACCTGGCGTACCTCGGCTTCGGCTTCGACGACATGAAGTCGATGGTGTTGGCCCAGGTTGAGATGAGCGCCGTACAGGCCATCTCCGAGGGCTTTGGCATTGACCGCGCCAAGGCGCTGAATTCGGCCAGCGTCAATAAGTTGGCGGACGGCGTGAAGATTCTGAGCGGCGTTGCGCGCTCCTCCAAGAGTCTGCTGCAAGGCATCAAGGACGCGGTCAACGTGGCCACCACAGGTGCTGGCTATCTGGCCGATCATGAATGCTCGCTGCACTTGGTGGTCGAAGGTAAAAGTGCGGAGGACCTGGCGCTCAACCTTTCTGCGCTACGCGCTATCGGAACCCAATACGGCATTGAAATCGAGAACGCGGCCGCGCGCGTCATGCGCTCGCGCCCCTTCAACCCGGTGCGTGGCATGTTGGGGGCCGACGGCCAGCGTTGGGTGCCCATCCATGCGGTGTTCCCGCTGAGCGAAGCCGGCCGCGCGGTAGATGCGAGCGCCGCGTATTTCAAGAGTCAGGCCGCGCAGATGAAACAGCACGGAATCATCCTGTCACACCTGACGATGACGGTCGGCAACGAGTTTTTTCTTGAACCGGCCTTTTACTGGCAAGACGAAATTACACCGCTGCACCGCAAAAGCCTGGGTGACGACGTCGTTGGCCAAGGGCTAGACCGCCCGGCGAACCTGCCCGCCCGTGAGGCTGTGATCGCGCTGCGCAAAGGTGTTCAGCAGGTTTATCTGAGCCTGGGGGGCGTCAACTGGCAAATCGGCCGCGACTACCCCTTGCGCCAAGTGATGCAGCCCGACGCCTGGAACATGCTGGCAGCCATCAAGTCGGCACTGGATCCAATGGGCCGCATGAACCCTGGTTCACTCGGACTGCGCAACGACGCAAGTGCCTGAACGAACATCCCCCAACTGGAGAAACCCATGGGCTTCACGATCACTGAAAAAATACTTGCACGCGTATCGGGCCTGCCATCCGTGAAGGCCGGAGACGAAGTTTTCGCCAAGCCCGACTTCGTGCTGGCCTACGACTTCCCGGGCTACACCGACGTGATCTTCAAGCAGTTGAAAAACGACTTCGGCATCACCAAAATGCCCGAGCCTGAGCGCTTCGGCATCTTCATCGATCACATGGTTCCCGCTGTCAGCCCGGCCGAAGAAGAGTTGCACAAGGGCACACGCGAGTGGACCACCATCAACGAGGTAAAGCTCTACGAGCGCAAGGGCATCGGGCATCAGGTGGCGTCCGAAGTGGGCTATGCCACGCCAGGCGCCTTCGTAGTCCATTTCGACGGTCATGTCAGCCAGCTCGGCACCTTTGGAACCTTGGCCATCGGGCTGCGGCGCAACGTACTCGAAGCCTTCGCCATGGAAAAGGTATCGATGCGCGTGCCGCAAACCACCAGGGTCGACCTGGTGGGCAAACTGCAGCCCGGCGTCATGGCACGGGACGTGTTTCACCACCTTGTGCGGGTGCTGGGGCCGGCCTCTTGCAGTTTTCATGTGCTGGAAATCGGCGGACCGGCGGTCGCCGACATGTCCAACGATGCGTTGCAGACCATCACAGGCCTGGCCATGTTCACTGGCGCCGTGACGGCCATCGTCAACCCCGACACGCAGCGACTGGCCTATGCGCTGCCCCGAGCGCGCAAGGATATTGACCCGGTATACAGTGACGAGGACGCGCACTACGCGGCGCGCCACACCATTGACTTGTCGACGCTGGAGCCGATCATCGTGATTCCGCCAAGCCCGGCCAACACACGCGACCTCAAGGACTACCTCGGTCTGGCCGTACAGACCGGCTACCTGGGCTCTTGCGCATCAGGGCGAATCGAAGATATGCGCGCCGCTGCGAACGTATTGCGCGGGCGCACGATCTCCCCAGACTTCGCCTTGCACGTGGTGCCAACGAGCCAGGAGATCATTGTGGCTGCGGCGAAGGAAGGCTTGATCGAAGCGCTCGCTGCCGCTGGCGCCTTCATCTCCTCGCCTTCCTGCGACTATTGCTTTGGCCGCATTGCCACGATGGCACCTGGCCAGCGCGCGGTGTCGACCGGTACGCTCAACGTGCGCGGTCGCATGGGCAGCCCCGATTCCGAGATCTATCTTTGCAACGCTGCCGTGATCGCGGCCTCTGCCATAGACGGTCGAATCGCTGACCCGCGTCCGTATATTCAAGGTTGAAGGAGCGACCATGGCCCTGAAAAATCTGCGTGGCCGCGTGGCCTTCAAGTTCACCGAGATCGATTTCGACGTGGATCAGATCGTCGGCGTAAAAAACATCAAGACGACCAACCTCGATGAATTGAGCAAGGCTGCGATGCAGGAATACGACCCGGACTTCGCCAGTGTGGTGCTGCCGGGTGATCTGCTGGTGGGAAATCACAACTTCGGTTACGGCCATCCGCACTATCCGCCAATGAAAGCGATGCGCCACATGGGAATCGCTGGTGTGATCGCCGAGTCGGTCTCACCAGGCTATTGGCGTGGTGAGATCAGCATGGGCTTTCCGCAAGTGTCCTGCCCCGGCATTCTGGCCTTTGTCGAGCGATGGGACGAAATCGAGGTGGACTGGGCCGCGCAGTGCGTTCGCAACCTGACCCAGGGCACGACAATTGCCTTCGCTCCGATGCCCAAGGCCGACCTGGAAATGATCGAGGCCGGCGGCCTTGAAATCTATCTGAAAAAGCGATTCTTGACTGACAACAATGAAAGGGCCCTGCGCCATGTTCAACCTTAAGCAACTGATTCATACCAAGAAAACTGTCTGGGCCGCTGGTGCGTTCGATGCGCTCAGCGCACGCCTGATCCAGGAAGCAGGATTCGACGCACTGCTCACGTCGGGCTACGGCGTCTCGGCCTCGTTGCTGGGCGAGCCAGACACTGAGTTCTACACCATGACCGAAAACCTATCGGTGGTACGCAACGTCTGCAACGCGGTATCGATTGCGGTGGTCGCCGATATCGACACGGGCTATGGCAATGCCGTCAGCGCAATGCGTACCTTGCGCGAGTTCGAGAACGCGGGCGTGTCGGCGGTGATCGTCGAAGACCAGGTTTCGCCCAAACGCTGCCCGTGCTCTTCGAGTCAGATCGACATTGTTCCGATGGAAGAACACGTCGGCAAGATCCGCGCCATGGTCGCTGCACGCAAAAACCCCGACATGCTGATCATCGCGCGCACCGACGCGGTCGATGCTGCTGAAGCCATCCGCCGGGGCCGGGCCTATGTGGCCGCTGGCGCTGACATCATCCAGCCGATCTCCAGGTGTTTCAAGGACTTCGCCGGCTTGCAGGCCATGCGCGAAGGATGTGGTGTCCCGTTGTCGCTGCAACTTCTGGCCTGGCTCGAAACCGACCTGGACCGCAAGCAGATCGAACAAGTAGCTGCCCTGGCCACCTACCCGCTTGTGGCGCTGATGAGCGCCACCGAAGCCATGCGCACCAATCTGCGCGCCTTGGCCGAGGCCAAGTCGTCCAAGCAACTGCCGGCGCAGGTGACAGGCCTGCACGACTTCAACGAATTCATCGGCTTTCCGCGCATCGATGCCCT
>JBBQSX010000252.1:0-4033 GCA_038213545.1 Burkholderiales bacterium | reverse complement strand
GGGTTGAGCATGGCATACGAGATGTCCACCAGGAAATTCATCACCATGATGAGTCCGGCGATCAACACCACGACGTTCTTGATCACCACCAGATCACGCTGCGTGATGGCCTGAAAGATCAGCCGGCCCAGGCCCGGCAGGTAAAACACGTTCTCCACGATGATGGAGCCGGCCAGCAAGAAGGTGAACTGCGTTCCCATCACGGTGACGACCGGAATCATGGCGTTGCGCAGCACATGCTTCCAGAGCGTGGCGTTGCGGGTCAGCCCCTTGGCGCGGGCAGTACGCGCGAAGTCCGCATCCAGCACTTCCAGCACGGCCGAGCGGGTGACGCGCGCAATGATGGCTGCTTGCGGCAACGCCAGCGACAGGGCCGGCAGCAGCAGCGCCTTTAAGGCCACGAAGAACCCCGCCGACCAGCCCGGGAATCCACCGGCCGCGAACCATCCCAGGTTGACGGAGAACACCAGCGTGAGCAGCACCGCGAACCAGAAATTGGGAACGGCCAGCCCGATCTGGCTCAGCAGCGTGACAAAAACATCCAGCGCCTTGCCCCGGTAGCGCGCCGCGAGTGCCCCGAGCGGAAGCGCGATGGCGACGGTGATCAGGATGGCGAACAGGCCCAATGGCAGCGTGATGCGCAGCGGCTCGGCAATCAGCTCGGACACGGGAACCCGGTAGCGGTAGGACATGCCCAGGTCGCCAGTGAAGAAGCCACCGATCCATTGCAGGAAACGCAGCCACAGCGGACGGTCCAAGCCCAACTGCACGCGCAAGGCTGCCAGCGTGTCTTCGCGCACCTCGGTGCCGAGCATGTCGAGGGCCGGGTCACCGGGAATGACCTCCAGCAGGAAGAAGGCGACCGCGGCAGTGGCGAACAGGGTGGCGACGAGACCGAAAAGGCGGCTTAGGACAAAACGGACCATTCCTCAGCCAGGCTCGCGGTTCGACGGACCGGCGCAGACAGGTGGATGCACAGCAAACGCTCAAGGCTTCCAGGAGGCCTTGCCCAGGTCATTGGCCTGCACCGGGGAATCCTTCCACAGGCCCTGCAGCCTGGACGACCAGACACCGGTCTTGGGCAGCTGGAACAGGAAGGCGACCGGCGCATCGTCGGCCAGCATGCGCTGCATGGCCTTGTTTACCTCGGAGCGGCGCGCCGGCGTATTGGCTTCGCCGAGATCCTTGGCCAGTGCGCGGAATTCGGGCCTCGCGTAACCGATGTACCAGTCTTCCCGCGCATACACATCGATGTCGCGCGGCTCGGTGTGGCCGATCACGGTCATGTCGAAATTCGCTTCGCGAAACACCTGGCTCAGCCACTGCGGACCCTGGTACACCTCGACGTCGGCCTTGATGCCGACTTCGGCCAGCAGCGCCTGGATGATCTCACCCGAGCGGCGCGTATAGGGGAAGGGCGGCACGATCAGCTTGGTGGTGAAGCCCGAGGCCAGCCCAGCCTCGGCGAGCAATGCCTTGGCGCGGGCCACGTTGTATGGATAGGTTCCGGTCAGATCGACATAGTCCGGGTCGCTGGGCGGGAAGTGGCTGCCGATGGGGGTTCCGTAACCCGCCACTGCACCGTCGATGATGGCCTTGCGGTCCATGGCCAGGCTGATGGCCCGGCGCACGCGGATGTCGGAGAAAGGTTTGCGGCGGTTGTTCATCGCCAGGATCACTTCGCCCTGGGTCTGGCCCACGACCACCTGGAAGCGCGGGTCGGACTTGAACTCGTTCAGTGACTCGGGAGCACCCATGACCGGGAACGCATCCACGTCGCCGGTCTTGAGCGCGGCCACCTGGGCCTGCGCGTCGGGAATGATGCGGAACGTGGCCTTGCTGAAGTTCGCCTTCCTGCCCCAGTATTTGTCGTAGCGTGAGAGTTCGATGCGGTCGCCCTTGGCCCAGCGGTCGAACTTGAACGGGCCGGTGCCGATGGGCACCTGCTTGTTGTTGTCGGCGGTGGCGGGGGCCACCATGATGGCGTCGGCGGAGCCCATGTTGTAGAGGAACGCGCCGACCGGTTGCTTGAGGTTGACGACCAGCCGGTCGGGCGCCGGTGTGTCGATGGTGTCGATCGGTTCGAACAGACGCTTGCCGGCATTGACGGAGTTCGCACCGCGCGCCCGGTCGAGGCTGAATTTGGCAGTGGCCGCCGTGAACGGCGTGCCATCATGGAAAGTTACGCCCTTGCGCAGAGTGAAGGTGTAGGTCTTGCCATTGGGCGATACATCGATCTTCTCGGCCAGCGCGGGGTACTCCTTGCCATCGGAGCCGATGAGCATCAGCCCTTCGAAGACGTTGGCATACACGATCTCGCGGATGGTTCCTGCGACATGGCTCGACGGGTCCAGATGGGGTGGCTCGACCGCCACACCCAGCGTGATCGTGTCCTTAGTTTGCGCGAGCGCCGGCGTTGCCGCAGACACCGCCATGGCCAGCAGCGCGAGCAACGCCGCATTGAGCATCTTTGAACCAGCCATCTACATTCTCCTTAGTGTGCACCAGCGATATTCGCCTAAAGTTTAAGTTTCAACTAATCGAGCGTCAATGAGGTCGGGCCCGCAGGGTACACCGCGCGGCTTCACACTGCGCCTTTCGGACAATGGCCACGAATTCGGATACCCCGCCTGCCGATGCGGCGAGCACGGTCAACGTGGTCGAGCCACCCGCGTCGCAACCCTTGGCCCGGACATCCGGACCGCCGCGCCGGTCAGGAGTCATTTTTGATTACCGGGAAGGATCATGCCCCGGCCCCGTTGGATCGGGTCCGCCAGACATTTTTGGATTGCTACGTCACCTCTTTGGGGGACGACGTTCAGCGCAAAGATCTCAAGCTTTATGTTGCGTTCAAGCGTCTCCGAAATTTCACCTGCGTCGGCTTCAAGAAGGACGGACTGTTTCTGTGGCTGAAGTTGGATCCGACAGCTGTCGCGTTGGAGCAAGGATTTTCAAGGGACGTGCGCCAGATTGGGCATTGGGGCACCGGCGATGTGGAAGTCATGATCAGGAACCATTCGGACTTGGACAGGGCCAAGGCCTTGATTCAGAAAGCGTACGAGGGGTAACAGCATGCGCCACTCAAGTACGTCCTTGACTTTCAAACATTCCCGCAGCATGGAAGGTGCGGCGCATCAAGCTCTCCGCTCGCTTCGCAGGAGGCGGTACGCCGTCGAAGGCGCTGGATGAGTATTGGGGTGGTGACATCCCTTGGGTTTCTCCAAAGGACATGAAGGTCTTTCGTGTCCGCGAGACGCAGGACTACATCACAGATGCGGCAGTTCGAAGCAGCGCCTGCAGTTTGATCCCGGCCGGCTCAGCGCTGATGGTCGTTCGCTCAGGGATACTGCAACACACGATTCCAATCGCTATCAATGAAGTTCCAGTTTGCTTGAATCAGGACATGAAAGCCTTCTCGGATGGTCGATCAGCCCCTGAATGACCGCAGTGGGCACAAAGCGGAAGTACCCCTGGGACAGGCCTGCCAAACTACTCTACGGTGACACTTTTGGCGAGATTGCGTGCCTTGTGGCTACGGCCGGCCCTTCGGACCTTAACTTGGCTACGCCAAGTTAGCCTGCGCCCCAAGCCGAGAAACCTGGCTCGCCTTCGGCGCCGGCGCATGCGCGCCGCAAGAGCGCCCCGGTCATTCGACCGTCACACTCTTGGCCAGATTTCTCGGCTTGTCCACATCCGTCCCCCGCGCCACCGCGGTGTGATACGCCAGCAGCTGCAGCGGCACCACATGCAGCAGCGGTGACAAGGCGCCGTAATGCTCCGGCATGCGGATCACGTTGAGGCCTTCGGCGCGTTCGATATTGGAGTCGGCATCGGCCAGCACGTAGAGCACACCACCACGGGCACGCACCTCGTGCATATTGCTTTTGAGTTTCTCCAGCAGCGTGTCGTTCGGCGCCACCGTGACCACCGGCATGGCGCTGGTCACCAGGGCCAGCGGGCCGTGTTTGAGTTCGCCGGCCGGGTAGGCTTCGGCGTGGATGTAGCTGATCTCCTTGAGCTTGAGCGCGCCTTC
>JBBQSX010000251.1:0-4087 GCA_038213545.1 Burkholderiales bacterium | reverse complement strand
TCGGCGGCCACGGGGCACGGCGCAGCGAAATAAAGGGGGAGGGGCCGTAGGCCCCGGAGGACATTCGCGGAGCCGTGCCCCGTGGTCGCCGATGACCGGACCCGCCGGAGAAAACCACACCAAAGACAGCAGGACAAGATACCCACCGGGGGTACCATCTGCGCATGATCCGGGACGACCGCCTTCCGCGCGACGCACAAAGCATTCTTGAACTGGCCGCGAGGTCCATGTTCGATCTGTTTGCCAACGCCAGCGAGGGCATGATGCTGGTTGACCGCAATGCGCGCGTGGTGTGGATCAACGACCAGTACCGCCGATTTCTGCCCGCGCTCGGCTTCCAGCGCGAAGAAGACTTTGTCGGCCACCCGGTCTCCAGCGTCGTGCAGAACACGCAGATGCACCAGGTGCTCGCCACCGGCAAACCCATCCTCATCGACCTGCTCACCAACAAGGCCGGCACCTTCGTGGTGAGCCGCATTCCGTTGCGCGACGACGCGGGCGAGGTCATCGGCGTGCTCGGTATCGTGTTGTTCGATCACCCCGAAACCACGCTGCAGCCCCTCATTTCCAAGTTCGCACGGCTTGAGCAAGACCTGAGCGACGCGCGGCGCGAGCTCGCCAGCCAGCGCCGCACCAAGTACACCTTTGCCAGCTTCGTGGGCAGCAGCGCCGCCGCGCTCGAAGTGAAGCGCCAGGCGCGGCGTGCTGCGCAGTCGTCCAGCCCGGTGCTGCTGCTGGGTGAGACCGGTACCGGCAAGGAACTGCTCGCCCACGCCATCCACGCCGCCTCGCCGCGTGCCGGCCGGCCGTTCGTGAGCGTGAACATGGCCGCCGTGCCCGACACCCTGCTGGAGGCCGAGTTCTTTGGTGTGGCGCCTGGCGCCTACACCGGGGCCGACAAGAAGGGCCGCGACGGCAAGTTCAAGCTGGCCGACGGCGGCACCTTGTTTCTGGATGAGTTGGGCGACATGCCGATGTCGGTGCAGGTCAAGCTGCTGCGCGCGCTGCAAGAGGGTGAAATCGAACCGCTGGGCTCCAACAAGCTGGTGTCGTTTGACGTGCGCGTGGTCGCCGCCACCTCGCGCGACCTGCAGCAGATGGTGCGCGACGGCAGTTTTCGCGAAGACCTGTACTACCGTCTCAATGTGCTGCCGATCCGCGTGCCGCCGCTGCGCGAGCGGCAGGACGACATCGCGCTGCTGATCGAGGCGCTGTGCGAAGAGATTGCCGCGCGCGGCGGCGGCGCACAGCTCGAGCTGACCGCCGACGCGCAGGCCCTGCTGGCCGCGCAGCCCTGGCGCGGCAACATCCGCGAGTTGCGCAACGTGCTGGAGCAGCTCGCGCTGCGCAGCGACTCGCACCTCATTGCGGGTGCGCAGGTGGGCGCGGTGTTGCAGGAAGCCGGCTTGCCGGCGCTGGCTCCGGCCTTATCCGTTCGCGCTCAGCCGCGTGCCGCGGCGGTGGATGCGCTGCGCCCCTTGCCCGAACAGATCGCCGAGCTGGAGCACCGGGCCATTGCCCAGGCGTTGGCGCACACAGGTGGCAACCGCACGGCGGCGGCCAAGCTGCTGGGCATCTCGCGCGCCAGCCTGTACGACCGCCTCGCAGCCATGGGACTTGTGTCTGACTTTCAGACGGTTGACTGAAAGTCAGACGGTTGACGTCTGTCGATGCGTCTGAAAAGCAGACGTTCTGTCGTCGTGTGCTGAAAAATCCCAGCGAAATCAAAGGCATTTCAAACTGGCACGAAGCCTGCACTGTCAAGCCACGGCCCAGAGCTGTGAACCGTCCAAAAACCAGGAGACAAGACATGACAAACCCCACCCGCCGCCTGGCGGTCATCGCGCTCGCCTGCACCACCGCTTTTGGCGCGTCGATGGCCATGGCACAAGCCAACAAGGGCGAGATCCGCATCGCCCACATCCACAGCAAGACCGGCCCGCTGGAGGCCTACGCCAAACAGACCCAGGCCGGTCTGATGATGGGCCTGAGCTACGCCACGCAGGGCACCATGATGGTGGCCGGCAAGAAGATCGTGGTGATCGAGAAGGACGACCAGGGCAAGCCCGACGTGGGCAAGAGCCTGCTGGCCGCCGCCTACGCCGACGACAAGGTCGACCTGGCCATTGGCCCGACCGCGTCGCCCGTGGCCTTGGCCATGCTGCCCGTGGCTGAGGAATACAAAAAAATCCTGCTGGTGGAGCCCGCCGTGGCCGATTCGATCACCGGTGACAAGTGGAACAAGTACATCTTCCGCACCGGTCGCAACAGCAGCCAGGACGCCGCTGCCAACGCCGTGGCGCTGGACCAGCCGGGCAACGTGGTCGCCTTGCTGGCCAACGACAACGCCTTTGGCCGCGACGGCGTGAAGGCCACCAAGGACTTCATGAAGAAGGCCAAGATCGTTCACGAGGAATACCTGCCGGTGGGCACGACCGACTTCACTGCTGGCCTGCTTCGCATCGTCGACAAGCTCAAGGACCAGCCCGGCAACAAATACATCTCGGTGGGCTGGTCGGGTGCGCCCACGCCGTTCGCCAAGATCGCCGAGCTCGACCTCGAGAAACGCTACGGCATCAAGCTCGCCACCGGCGGCAACATCCTGCCGGCCATGGTGGCCTACAAGAACTTCCCCGGGATGGAAGGCGCGCTGTACTACTACTTCGGCATTCCGAAGAACCCGGTGAACGACGCTCTGGTGGCCGAGCACTACAAGCAGTACAAGGCGCCGCCAGATTTCTTCACCGCCGGTGGCTTCAGTGCCGCCATGGCCGTGGTCACCGCGCTCAAGAAAACCAACGGCGACACCAACACCGAGAAGCTCATCACCACCATGGAAGGCATGAGCTTCGACACGCCCAAGGGCAAGATGACTTTCCGCAAGGAAGACCACCAGGCCATGCAGAGCATGTACCACTTCAAGATCAAGGTGGACCCGGCTTTTGCGTGGGGTGTGCCTGAGCTGGTGCGGGAAATCAAGCCTGAGGACTTGAACATCCCGATCCGCAACAAGCGCTGATGGATAACGGCCGTTCGGGCTGAGCCTGTCGAAGCCCATCCACGCGTGGGGACCCTTCGACATGCTCAGGGCGAACGGAGCACCAGCCCCGTTCGCCCTGAGCTTGTCGAAGGGTTCTCCAGGTGCATCGCAAGAAGGCTTCGACAGGCTCAGCCCGAACGGTGAGTTGAGCGCGCCTCACATCCAGGTATCCCATGCTTGAAACCCAGAACCTCACGGTCCGCTTCGGCGGGCACGTGGCGGTGAGTTCCGTCTCCTGCGCGTTCGCGCCGGGCACGCTGACCGCCATCGTCGGCCCCAACGGCGCCGGCAAGACCACCTATTTCAACCTGATCTCCGGGCAGATCAATGCCAGCGCGGGCAGCGTGCGGCTGGGCGGGCATGACATTTCGTCGCTGGGTGCACCGGCGCGTGCGCAGGCTGGCTTGGGCCGGGCGTTCCAGCTCACCAACCTGTTCCCCAACCTCACGGTGCAGGAAAACGTGCGCCTGGCGGTACAGGCCAAGGCGAAGGCCGGGCTGAATCTCTGGCGCATCTGGAGCGACCGTCGCGACCTGCTGGAGCGAGCCGACGAGGTGCTGGAGACGGTGGCCTTGACCGAGAAGCGCGATGCGCTGGCCAGCAGCCTGCCGCACGGCGACCAGCGCAAGCTGGAGGTGGCCATCCTCATGGCGCTGGACCCGCTGGTTTTCATGTTCGACGAGCCCACCGCCGGCATGAGCGTGGACGAGGTGCCGGTGATCCTGAACCTGATCCGCCAGCTCAAGAACGACAAGACCAAAACCATCCTGCTGGTCGAGCACAAGATGGACGTGGTACGCGAACTCTCGGACCGCATCATCGTGCTGCACAACGGTGAACTGGTGGCCGACGGCGACCCGGCAGAAGTGATCGCGTCGCCCGTGGTGCAGCAGGCCTACCTTGGCATCAACCCCGAAACCGTATGAGCCCCCACGTTCATCACTTCGTATATTCACTGCGCCCCAAGGGGGCGCGCGCCTCCCATGGGGCGGCCCGGCGGGGGTCGCAGTCCAGAGCAAACTGTTTAACATTAAGGGCGTCCACACC
>JBBQSX010000250.1:0-4380 GCA_038213545.1 Burkholderiales bacterium | reverse complement strand
CGGACGGCGATCTGCTGACGCGAAGCGGCTGATGAGCCGTCCGGCCCACCCGGGCACCCGTGCGCTCCAGGCCAAGGAAACACGCTCAGCGCATCAACGCTTCCAGCTTGATCGTATCGGCCACAAATGCCCGGATGCCTTCAGAAAGCTTCTCGGTGGCCATGGCGTCCTCGTTCAAGGCAAACCGGAAACCGGCCTCATCGTGGGTCACAAAGGGAATGTCCATGGCCTTGGCCGCCTCGTCATCGAGAGCGCGGCTGAGAGGTGCATCGCTTGCAGCCAACTGGGCCAGCAACTCCGGGCTGATGGTCAACAAATCGCAGCCGGCCAGCGCCGTGATCTGGCCCACGTTGCGAAAACTCGCGCCCATCACCTCGGTGGCAATGCCGTGCTTCTTGTAGAACTCGTAGATGGCGCGCACCGACCGCACGCCCGGGTCGTTGGGGCCGGCCATCGCGGCCTCGTCCCAGCCGGCACCGGCGGACTTCTTGTACCAGTCGTAAATGCGGCCCACGAAGGGCGAGATCAATTGCACCTTGGCCTGCCCACAGGCCACCGCCTGGGCAAACGAAAACAGCAAGGTCAGATTGGTGTGGATGCCGTCGCGCTCCAGCCGGGCTGCGGCCTGAATACCTTCCCACGTGGAGGCGATCTTGATCAGCACGCGGTCCACGTGCACGCCCTCGCCCTGGTACAGATCGATGATGCGGCGCGCCCGGGTGACGGTGGCATCGGTGTCGAAGCTCAGGCGTGCATCCACCTCGGTCGACACACGCCCCGGAATGAGCTCCAGGATCTCGCAGCCAAAACGCACCAGCAAGCGGTTCGTCACCTCGTCCAACCCCTGAGTGCCATAAGTCGCCACCGCGTCTTTGAGCAAGTGCGCGTACTCGGGCTTTTGCACAGCCTTCAGGATCAACGACGGATTCGTGGTCGCGTCTTGCGGCGCAAACGCAGCGATCTGTTTGAAGTCGCCGGTGTCGGCCACCACGGTGGTGAATTGTTTGAGGGCGTCGAGCTGGTTCATGCGCTGGATTATCGAACACCCGCAGTAATAAAATTTCACCTCCCGCTGTAACCAGGTAGTCGCCATGCTCGACCGGATCAAAGCCTCCCTGCCTTCACTGGCGCCCGCCGAGCAACGTGTGGCCAAGCTCGTGCTGCTGGACCCGCGCACCTTCGCCAGCCTGCCCGTGACCGAACTCGCCCTGCGCGCCCACGTGAGCAAGCCCACCGTGGTGCGCTTTTGCCGCAGCATGGGCTACGACGGTCTGTCCGATTTCAAGCTCAAACTCGCCGGCACAGTGAGCGAAGGTGTGCCCTTTATCCACCGCAGCGTGGACGTGGACGACAAGACCAGCGACGTGCTGGTCAAGGTGATCGACAACACGGTGGCAGCCTTCCTGAAGTACCGCAACGACGCGTCGAGTCACGCCATCGAGAAGGTGGTGGACGCCCTGGTGGCGACCTACAGACACAAGGGCCGCATCGAGTTTTACGGCGCTGGCAACTCGGGCATCGTGGCGCAAGACGCTCAGCACAAGTTCTTTCGCCTGGGCATCAACGCCATTGCCTACAGCGACGGCCACATGCAGGTGATGAGTGCTTCATTGCTCGGCCCGGGTGACTGCGTGGTGATCGTGTCCAACTCAGGCCGCACGCGCGACCTGATGGACGCAGCCGACATTGCGCGCAAACACGGCGCCACCGTGATCACCATCACCACCAGCGGCACCCCGTTGGCGCAGGCCGGTCACATCCACCTCTCGGCCGACCACCCCGAGGGTTACGACCGCTACAGCCCCATGACCTCACGCCTGATGCACCTGATGGTGATCGACGTCGTGGCCACGTGCCTCGCGCTGCGCATTGGCGGCGCCAAGCTGCAGCCGCTGCTCAAGGAAATGAAGAACAACTTGAAGAGCAAAAGGTACGCGTGACCGGAACAACGCCGATGGTGAAGCGGGGAAAACCTAAATCCGACCCTCTTCCACCGCATGGCAAGCAATGCGGATACCGCCCAGGGTCAGCAGGTTGGGCCGCTCGCTGCGGCAGCGTTCGTTGGCGTGCGGGCAGCGCGGGTTGAAGGCGCAGCCGGTGGGTGGGTTCAGCGGGTTGGGCACCTCGCCCGAGACCGGCGTGCGTGCCCTGCCCGTGTCGTGCATCTTCGGAATCGCGTCCAGCAGCATGCGCGTGTAGGGGTGGCGCGGGCTGTCGAACAAGGTGTGCTTGGGCGCCAGCTCCACCAGCCGCCCGAGGTACATCACGCCCACCTGGTCGCTCACGTGGCGCACCACGGCCAGGTTGTGGCTGATGAAGAGATACGTCAGCCCCTGCTGGCGCTGCAGGTCTTTCATGATGTTGAGCACCTGCGCCTGCACGCTCACGTCCAGTGCGCTGGTGGGCTCGTCACACACCAGAAACTCGGGCTGCGTGGCCAGGGCGCGCGCAATGGAGATGCGCTGGCGCTGGCCGCCGCTGAACTGGTGCGGGTACTTCACGCGGTCCAGTGGCGACAGCCCGACCGACTTGAGCAGTTCATCAACCCGGTCGCGCAACTCGGCAGCGTCGGTCACGATCTCGTGTTCGCGCAGCGGCTCGGCAATGATGTCTTGCACGCGCCAGCGCGGGTTCAGGCTGGCATAGGGGTCTTGAAAGATCATCTGGATGCGCCGGCGCAGCTTGCGTCCCTCGGGCGTTTTGAACGCAGCGTGTGCGTCCTGCCCGTCGAACTCGAAGCCACCGCGCGTGGGCTCGTACAAGCCCACCAGCAAACGAGCCACCGTGCTTTTGCCGCAGCCGGATTCGCCCACCAGTGCCAGCGTCTGACCGCGAGGTATGTCAAAAGACACACCGTCCACCGCGCGCAACAGCTGGCGCGGCTGGCGCTCGATCACGCGGTTGAGCCACGGGGCCGACACGTCGAAGGTCTTGGCCAGATCGGTGGCGCGCACCAGCGGGGCAACGCTGGCTGCATCCAGGGTCGCGGCAGACACGGCTGCTCGGGTCTCGGCCGTCTGTGCCTTGGCAGCTTGAGCCTGCACGGCCCGCTCGAACATGTCGGCGCTCATGCCGCTTCTCCTGCGGTGGCGTGCAGCCAGCAGGCCGCGCGCGTGGCGCCGGCCGTCAGCAGATCGGGCCGGTCCACATGGCAGCGGTCAAACACTTTCTCGCAGCGCGGGTTGTAGGCGCAGCCCGTCGGGATCGCATTGAGGCGCGGCATGGCCCCGTCGATCTGGTGCAGGCGTTCGCGGTCCATGCTCATGTCGGGAATGCAGGCCATCAAGCCCTTGGTGTAGGGGTGGGCTGGGTGGTTGATGACTTCATGCACCGGGCCGATCTCGGCGATGCGCCCGGTGTACATCACGGCCACACGGTCGCAGGTCTCGGCGATCACGCCCATGTCGTGCGTGATCAGCATCACCGCCGCGCCGCGCTGTTTGCAGATGGTCTTGAGCAGCGTGATGATCTGCGCCTGGATCGAGACATCCAGCGCGGTGGTGGGCTCGTCGGCCACGATCAGCTGGGGCTCGGCAGCCAGCGCCAGGGCGATCACCACGCGCTGGCGCATGCCGCCGCTGAACTGGTGCGGGAAGTGGTCGATGCGCTGCTCGGCCGCCGGAATGCCGGTGTCTTTCAGCAGCTCGATGGCGCGCTTGCGCGCCTCGGCCTGTGTGACCGGCAGGTGGGTGGTGATGGTTTCGATGAGCTGGCGGCCCACCGAATACAGCGGGTTGAGCGAGGTCAGCGGGTCTTGAAAGATCGCGCCGATCTGGCGCCCGCGCACCTTGCGCATTTCGTCGTGCGGCAGGTTGTCGATGCGCTGACCGTGCAGCAAGATCTCACCCGAGGCCACACGGCCCGGTGGTTCGAGCAGGCCGATGATGGAAGCGCCGGTGAGCGACTTGCCAGCGCCAGACTCGCCCACCACACCCAGGATCTCGCCCGGTGCGATGTCGAAGGAAATATCGTCGAGCGCGCGCAGCGTGCCACGGCGGTTCGGGAATTCGACGACGAGGTTCTTGACTTGGAGAAGGCTCATGGTGTTAGCGGAGTCGCGGGTTCAAAGCATCGCGCAGCCAGTCGCCGAGCAGGTTCACGCTGAGCGCAATGAGCACCAGCATGGCGCCGGGAAAGATCGTGATCCACCACTCGCCGGAGAAAAGGTAGTCGTTGCCCACACGGATCAGCGTGCCCAGCGAAGGTGAGGTGGGCGGAGCGCCCACGCCCAAAAAAGACAGCGTGGCCTCGGTGATGATGGCCGTGGCCCCCTGGATGGTGGGCCGCACCAGCACCGGACCCAACAAGTTGGGCAACACCGGGGTGCGCCAGGTGCGCAGCGGCGCCCCCCCCGTCACCCGCGCGGCCAGCACGGACTCC
>JBBQSX010000249.1:0-4412 GCA_038213545.1 Burkholderiales bacterium | reverse complement strand
CGATTGCCTCCAGATCCGGATCCGGGATGCCGTATAGCGCAGCGGCCATGAGGGTGTCCCGGCCGGTGGCCTGGTTGTTCTTGAAGCGCTGCATCGTCTGCAGCAGATAGTCCTCGCGCTGACCCGCCAGCCGCGGCATCTGCTCGTCGGACACCAGCAGCGCTCCGTCCGGCATCTGCAGCAGATAAGCAGGACGTCCCCAGAAAGACTGGTCGGCTTCATTCATGAAACCGGTCATGAAGGGCACGACCTGGCTGTTCTTGCCATCGGCGCTGGCCTTGACCATCACGATGTCGTAGCCGATCTTCTTCGTGCGGTTCCACGAACCCTTGCGCGCGTTGAACAGCACGCCCTTGTACTCCGGCGGGAACATGTTGCCGGTGTAGAAGGTCACGCCCATGCTGGCAGCGTGCGGGCCCATGAGCGCCACGGGTTGTTCGACGCCGGCGCAGGCGTTGTCCTTCTTCACATCGGGGTCGGCCAGGTTGCCCTGGTGGCACGACGGGAAGCCAAAGTTCAGACCCACCTTGTGCATGCGGTTGACGGTGTCGTTGGGCGTGTCCTCGCCCATCCAGTCGCGGCCGTGGTTGCTGAACCAGAGTTCCTTGGTGGCGGGGTGCCAGTCAAAGCCCACGGTGTTGCGCACGCCGGTGGCCACCACTTCCATGCCCGAGCCGTCAGGGTTGTAGCGGCGGATCTGCGCGTACTCGGGCGTGGGCAGCGCGCAGATGTTGCACGGTGCACCGAACGGCACATAGAGCTTGCCGTCCGGACCGAAGGCGATGTACTTCCAGTTGTGGTGCTGTTCGGGGGGCAGCTTGAAGACTTCGGTCATGTCCACCGGCGCCACGGCGGGGTTCTTCTCGATACCGTCAAACCGAAGCACCTTGTTGATGGCCATCACATACAGGGAGCCGTCCTTGAAAGCCACGCCGGCGGGCTGCACCAGCTTGTCCACAACGGTGCGCACGGTGCGTTCGGTGCCGTTGTTGCTCACCTCGTACACCCGGCCCAGGCCGCGCGTACCCACGTAGATCTTGCCTTCGTCACCCATGGCCATGGCGCGTCCACCCGGCAGGCCGGTGGCCCAGATCTCGACCTTGAAACCCGGCGGCAGCTTGATCTTGTCAATGGGAATATCGGCCGCTGCGGTGGCGGTGTTCTTGCCGGCCAGCGGTGCCAGCGTGGAGGTGGCCATGCTCTCGGGCATGCCCTGCTTCCACGCGGGTGCCGGGGGTGCGACGGGCGCAGCGGTCTGCGCCAGGGCGGCGCTGGCGCCCAGCGCCAGGCTCATGGCGAGGGCCACCGGGGTCGTGCGGTGAAAGGCTTTCATGTCTTGTCTCCTGAGGTTTTTTGATAAGGGCGCTTGGCTGAAAAACACGGGCGCAAGGCCACACCCGGACGCGCCTTATGGCGCGATCGTGAGCATGGTAACGGTCGCTCACTGGACTGTGAAGCGACTTTGATGCTGCACTGCGGCTACAGTGCAACGAGCCCTTTTCACCACCCGCAGGACACACCATGGCCAACACCGCACGCTTTGACCTCTACGCCTTCTGGCGCACCTCGGCCACTTACCGCGTGCGCGTTGCGTTCAACCTCAAGGGCGTGCAGCCCAACGAGATCAACGTCAACCTGGAAGCCGGTGAACAGCGTGGTGAGGCTTTCCTCAAGATCAACCCCATGGGTGCGATTCCCGCGCTGATCGACAACGCACCCGACCAGCCGCACACGCCCATCACACAGTCGCTGGCCATCCTCGAATTCATCGAGGAGACCCACCCCACCCCCGCTTTGCTGCCGGCCGATCCCCACGGCCGCGCCCGCGTGCGATCGCTCGCCGCCCTGCTCGCGGCCGACACGCATCCGCTCATCACACCAAGGGTCAAGAAGTACCTCACCACAGTCGGTGGGTTTGATGAAGCCGCCTGGCGCGCCTGGCAGATCCAGTGGTTTTCCACCGGTCTGCAGGCGCTGGAGCAGCGCCTGGCCAGCGAGACCGAGACCGGCACCTTCTGCCATGGCCACAAGCCCACCTTGGCCGACATCTGCCTGGCCAGCATCGTGGTCATGACACGCATCTTCAAGATCGAAGTGCCCGACATTCCCCATGTGCAACGCATCATGGCGGCCTGCGAACAGCTCGACGCGTTTGCACGCGCGGCTCCCGGCCTGCAGGCCGGTGCACCGACGGCCTGACCCGAGGTCTCCCACCCCGGGTTTTGCAGTTTCTGCAAATTTGATTTCCAGCCCGGGGGTTCTTTCCCCATGGCGATCGACATAGAGTCCGCCCAAGCCCGGCGTCGGCCCGGGCCTGCGCGCGCGCCGCGTGCATGCACAACAACGAGGAGACACCCCATGAACGAAGACCTGAACGACCAGTTGCTGATCCGGCAGATGGTGGAGCGCTGGGCGGTGTGGCGCGATGCGGGCGACTGGCACCGCTTCGCCACCGTGTGGCACCCGCAGGGCGTGATGATGGCCACCTGGTTCCAGGGCCCGTTTGCCGAGTTCATCCGCGTCACGCAGGAGGGCTGGGCCAAGGGCGTGAGCATCTTGCACTTTCTCGGCGGCTCGGCCATCGAGGTGGCGGGGGACCGTGCGATTTCGCAGACCAAGATGACCATCTCACAGCGCGGCATGGTCGAAGGCGAACACGGCCCGGTGCTGTGCGACGTGGTGTGCACCGGCCGCTTCTACGACTTCGTGGTGAAGGTCGACGGCCAGTGGAAGCTGCTGCACCGCCAGCCCATCTATGAGAAGGACCGCATCGATGCGGTCGATCCGGCCGCGCAGCTGTCACTCGACCAACAGGCCCTGGCCGGCTTCCCCGAGGGCTACCGGCACCTGGCCTACATCCAGACGCGCATCGGCTACACGGTGAAGCTGGACATGCCCATGCTCAAGGGCTCCGAGGTGCAGGACCTGTACCGCCGGGGCGCGGCCTGGCTGGCCGGCGGGCCGCTGGAGCGGGAGATCAACCCCGACTGAATCACACGCCCGGTGGTTCGCTTCACAACAAGACAGGAGACAGACATGCAGGACAACAACAGCCCATCGGCTTCGCGCCGCCACCTCGTCGCCGCCCTGCCCGCGGCCTGCCTGCTGAGCGTGTTCACGCCCGGTGCCTGGGCCCAGGCCGACTTTCCTTCGCGCGCTCTGCGCGTCATCGTGCCGCAGCCGCCCGGCGGGGGCTTTGACTTCGTGGCGCGCGCGCTCGGCGAGCGGCTGTCCAAGCGACTGGGTCAGCCGGTCGTGGTGGAAAACCGCACCGGCTCGGGCACGCTGATCGGCACCGACGCAGCGGCCAAGGCCGCGCCCGACGGCTACACGCTGCTCACCGGTTCGGTGTCGAACATGGTGCTCAACATGGGCCTGTACAAAAACCTCTCGTACGACAGCCTGCGCGACTTCGAACCCGTTGGCCTGGCTGTGAGTTACAGCTACACCCTGATCGCGCGCGCCGACCTGCCCTTCAAGACACTGGCCGAGGTGGTGGCCCACGCCAAAGCCAATCCCGGCAAGCTCACCTATGCCTCCGCCGGCAACGGCTCGGGCCAGCACGTGCTGGCCGCAGCGCTCTGGCAGCTTGCCGGCGTGGAGATCACGCACATTCCTTACCGAGGTGCACAGGCCGCGTACACCGACCTGCTCGGCGGCCGCGTCGACATGTTCTTCGACCTCACGCCCACCACGCGTGCGCACATTGAATCCGGCAAGGTGTTTCCGCTCGCGGTGTCGGGCGTCGAGCGCAACGCACTGCAGCCCACGGTGCCCACCATCAACGAGACCGGTGTGGCCAGGCTCGATCTCGAATCGTGGTTCGGGTTCTTCGCGCCGCGCGGCACGCCGCCGCAGGCCCTGCAGCGACTGCGCACCGAACTGGCCGCGGTGATCGCCGAGCCCGAGCTGCGCGAGGTGTTCGCCAAGGCCGGCGGCAAACCCATGACCATCAGCGTGGAACAAACCTCTGCCATGCTCAAGCGCGACGTGGATCGCTGGACCACGCTGATTCGCACGGCCAACATCTCGCTCGACTGATTCTTTCAACCTCAGGACATTCCATGACCTTCAACGTCGTTGCCATCTCCGGCAGCCTGCGCAAGAGCTCCACCAACACCATGGCACTGCGCGCCGCGCAACGCCTCGCACCCGCGGGCATGGCCATCGAGATCGTCGACATCGCAGACATTCCCTTCTACAACGACGACGTGCGTGCCGCTGGTGAACCTGCCTCGGTGACGGCACTGAAAGCGAAGATCGCCGCAGCCGACGCGGTGCTGATCGCCACCCCCGAGTACAACTTCTCCATTCCCGGCGTGCTCAAGAACACGCTGGACTGGATGTCGCGCCCACCCTCGCCACCGTTCGACGGCAAGCCGGTGGCCATCCTGGGTGCGAGCCCAGGCCCG
>JBBQSX010000248.1:0-4417 GCA_038213545.1 Burkholderiales bacterium | reverse complement strand
TTCTTGCGCAAACAGGCGGATTGATTGGGGTTGGGGTTCGGGTGCGTTTCGTGCCTGGACCCTCGCGGACTCGCGGACGTTGGGCGCTCTGCTCCGCGGGTGTCCCCCGACGGCTGGTGCCGTCTCCTCCTTTCCCCCGCTGCGCAGAACGCCCAACGTCCGCGAGCCTGAAGTGACGTTGGAGTGAGCATTCCTCGAGTGCCAACGAGGTCATCGACGGCCACGGGGCACGGCGCAGCGAGATAAAGGAGGAGGGGCCAAAGGCCCCGGAGGACATTCGCGGAGCCGTGCCCCGTGGTCGCCGATGACCGGACTCACCGGAGAAGACCCCCACGAATACCAACAAAAAAGGCCCGGCGGGTACAAACCCACCGGGCCTTTTCAACAACGAAATCAGACTCAGGCGGCCTTCAGAGCCAGACGACTCGCATGGCGCCACGCGCGGCGCAGCACCGCAGGCGACCAGGACTCTTCGGGGATCAACAGCACACCGCGCGAACGCATCCAGGCGCCCAGGTCGACGTGGCTGGTGGCCACCGTCAGCGGCACCGACAGAAGCAGCGGCAATGCCACCGGCGCCAGCCAGATCAATGCTTCGGCGTTGATCGCCGCGACCACCACACCCAGCAGGCCGATGACGAAGCTCATCGGTGCCAGGCGGGCAGCGGCGTCGCGCCAGGTCACACCGGCCGCTTCGCGCGGAGGCGACTTCCACTCCAGCTTCAGGCCAGTGATCGCCACCAGCACAAACAGCGAGTGCGCCAGCATGCGGATGGGCGCCTGCAGCAACGCCATCACGGTTTCCACCGCCGCGCTGCCCAGCAGACCACGCGCGCCACCGAAGGACTTCTGCTCACCTTTCATGAACACGGCCGCCAGGCCGAGGATGCGCGGCAGGAACAGCATGGACAAGGTCCAGGCCCACAGGCCGCGCAGCTCTTCCGGCACGGCGTGCCAGATCGAGAAGGCGCTGGAATCGGCCACCCAGAGCGCGGTGCCGATGGTCAGGAAAGCCAGCCACAGCGGCGCGGAAATGTAGGACATGGCGCCGATGGCGAACATGGTGCGGTGCACGCGGTGGATGCCGGGCTCGGCCATCAGTCGCGAGTTCTGCAGGTTGCCCTGGCACCAGCGGCGGTCGCGCTGCAGCTCGCTCAGCAGATCGGGCGGCTGCTGCTCGTAGCTGCCGGTGAGGTCGGAGACCAGCCACACCTGGTAACCGGCGCGGCGCATCAGCGCGGCTTCCACGAAGTCGTGCGACATGATGCCGCCGGACATGCCGCCCGTGCCCTTGATGGGGGCCAGCGCGCAATGCTCCATGAAGGGCTGGACGCGGATGATGGCGTTGTGGCCCCAGTAGTGGCTTTCGCCAAGCTGCCAGAACTGCATGCCCAGTGTGAACAGGCGGCCAGTAACGCGCGAGCCGAACTGCTGCGCGCGGGCGTGCAGCGTGGCGTGGCCGATGGCCTGCGTGGCGGTCTGCACGATGCCGGCCTTGGGGTGGGCTTCCATGAGTTTGACCATGGAGACGATGCAGCTGCCGCTCATGACGCTGTCGGCATCGAGCACGACCATGTAGCGGTAGTCCTTGCCCCAGCGGCGGCAGAAGTCGGCCACGTTGCCGGCCTTGCGGTGGCTGCGGCGCGTGCGCAGGCGGTAATACACCTCGATTTGCGGCAGCTCGGGCTGGGCGGCCAGCGCGGCGCGCAGGTTTTCCCAGGCGGATTTTTCGGCCGCGGCGATCACCGGGTCGTAGCTGTCGGAGAGCACAAACACATCGAACTGGCGTGCATGGCCGGTGGCCGCGAGCGACTCGCAGGTGGCGCGCAGGCCGGCGAACACGGTGGCCACGTCTTCGTTGCAGATCGGCATGATGATCGCCGTGCGCGCATCGGGGTTCATCGGGTGGTGGCGCACAGCAGCGGCGGACAGCGTGTGGGCATCACCGCGCAGGGAGACCCAGAAGCCCATCAAAGCGGTGACGAATCCGGTCACAACCCAGGCCGACAGCACCACGAACAGCGCGAGCTGGCCGTACTGCAGCCACACGTTGTGGTGCTCGGGTTGGGCGCTGGCAAACAGGCTGGCGGCCAGGCCGGTGGTCAGCACGGTGAGCAGCACGAACACCGCGCGGCGGCGGTTGGCCGCGCTTTCCCAGGCTTCGGGCGCGGGGCGCGTGATGCCTTGTGCGGTGGCGTCGTAGGGAGGCAGGGCACGACCGGCCATGCTCAGCAGCGCGGTGCCGATGCTGTTCCAGAAACCACGCCAGGGACGCGGCACCATGGAGCCGCGGTTGATCGGCGGTGCGGTCACGGCGTTGGGGTGGCGCTCCTCGCGCAGCGTGCTGCGCAGGGCCGGGGTGGGTTTCGTGGAAGTGCTCATTCGGGTAACAGCAGATGTGTCCATGTTTCACTCACGGTGTCGTTGTTGTGCTGGAGAAAGGCGCGCAGCTCCACCGGCTGCGTGGCATCGATGCGCTCGACGCGCACGGTCACGCGCCAGGTGCGCGTGGCGGGGTTGGGGTAGGCCAGGGTCTGGAGCACGCGGCCGTTGGCGTTGGCGCTCACCACGGCCTTGACGGTGGCGTCGGCCGCCAGCGCGTCCAGCGCGGGGCCGGTGAAGTCGATCACGTACTGCGGCTGGCGGCCCTGCTCTTCGGCGCTGAGCCTGGTGTAGCCATGGCCGCGGCGGCTCTGGGTCACCCAGCTCGACGGCGGGCGCTGCTGCGCATCGCCTTGCCAGGCCAGTTCGTAGGCCACTTCGAGTGGCTGGCCCGGTGCGGGCAGGGCGGCGGGCACCCAGTACGCCACGATGTTGTCGTGCGTCTCGTCGGGCGCGGGCAACTGAACGAGCTCCACGCGGCCTGGGCCCCAGTTGCCCAGCGGCTTGATCCAGGCGCTGGGGCGGCGCTCGTAGCGGGCCTCGACGTCTTCATAGCTGGCAAAGCTGCGGTCGCGCTGCATCAGGCCGAAACCGCGCGGGTTCTGCATGGTGAACGAGCTGACCGTCACGGCCTTGGGCCGCTGCAACGGACGCCACAGCCACTCGCCCTCGCCCGTGACCATCATCAGACCGTCGGAGTCGTGCACCTCGGGGCGGAAGTCGCTGGCCGAGGGCTGGTTCTCGCCGGTGAGGAACATGCTGGTCAGCGGTGCGATGCCCAGTGTGTTCACCGGACCAGCGCCGGGGCGCAGGAAGATGCGCGCGTTGACCGTGGTGGTGGTCTGCTGGCCAGGGCGGATCACGAATCGGTAGGCGCCGGTGGCGCGTTTCGATTCCAGCAGGGCGAACACGGTGACTTCGGTGGCGCCGGCGGCCGGGCGTTGCAGCCAGAACTCGGTGAAGCGCGGGAATTCTTCGCCGCTGCCGCCCACGGTGTCGATCGCCAGGCCGCGCGCCGACAGGCCGTATTGCTGGCCAGCGCCGAGTGCGCGGAAGTAGCTGGCACCCTGGAAGACGACCAATTCGTCCTTGTAGGTGGGGCCGTTGAGCGGGTAGTGCAGGCGGAAGCCGGCGTGGCCCAGGTCTCCCCAGGGAGCGGGGTCGAAGGTGTTCTTGCCGTAATCGAAGTCGGCACCGCGGTAGGGCAGGTGGTTGACCCGACCATCGGGCATCAATTCGTGGATGCGCACCGGTTCGGTCTGGTAGAGGCCGAGGTGGAAAAACTGGGCTTCGAACGGCAGGGCTTCCGGGCGCCAGAGCGACTGATCGGTCTTGAAGCGGATGTCGCGCAGCTGGTCGTAGGTGATGCTGGCCAGCTCGGCGGGCAGCTTGTCGCTGTTTGCGCGCAGCGGCTCGGCGGCGCGGGTCTGGGCCAGTTGGGTCAGGCTGTCCCAGTCGAGGCGCTGGGCCTGGGCTGACGCCCCGCAGAGCAAGGAAAACAGGGCGCTCAACAGCACGGCGGCATGGGTGCGCCAAAGGGCTGAAAAGGGGCGGAGCGAGGGGGACATGCCTTGTAGAGGGCAAACCCCGTGCCAGGTTGAAAAAACCCAGCTGAATCAAAGACTTGGAATGAAAACCTCTTTTGCCGGCTCGCAAGACGGGTCTGGGAGGGTCCATAACCCCTGTTTTTGTCGCCAAACGGCGACAGCTGGTGTCGACCCGGTGACAAAACCCAATGAAATCAACGAGATGGCGCTGTCACTCATCAGCGACAGCATCTCCGGGAATACCCGAAGAACCCGGCGTGGCGTCGCTTTTGAAGAGCCCGGGCGTGAGCGCGTGTTTTTGCAGCAGCCGGTAGAACTCGGTGCGGTTGCGTTGGGCCAGGCGGGCGGCGTCGGCCACGTTGCCGTCGGTCATCTTGAGCAGGCCCACCAGGTACTCGCGCTCGAAGCGCTGCTTGGCGTCGGCAAAGCTCAGCACCTCCACCGACGGTGTTCGCAGCGCGCGCTGCACCAGCGCCAGCGACACCAGC
>JBBQSX010000247.1:0-4435 GCA_038213545.1 Burkholderiales bacterium | reverse complement strand
CCCTGAAAGGGAGCATCGCGCCTGAGGGCGCCTCTACCTGACCCAGGCGTCGTAAGTGGTCTTCAGGATCAGCGCCGACACCACCACGATGAAGGCGATGCGCACGAAGCCGCTGCCGTGCTTGAGCGCCAGGCGCGTGCCGAGCAGACTGCCCACGACGTTCGCCGTGGCCATGGCGAGCACGAAGTGCCACCACACATGGCCTTTCCAGGCGAAGAGCATCAGGGCCGAGAGGTTGGTGGCGGTGTTGATGAGCTTGGCGCTGGCGCGGGCGTGCAGGAAGTCGTAGCCCAGCCAGCGCACGAACAGGAACACGAAGAAGCTGCCGGTGCCCGGGCCGAAGAAGCCATCGTAGAAGCCGATGGTCAAGCCCAGCACGCAGGCAGCGGCGGTTTCTTGCCGACCGCTGAAGCGCGGGGCATGGTGACGGCCCAGGTCCTTGCGCGCCAGCGTGTAGGCCAGCACGCCGAGCAGCACGAGGGGCAAGGCACGGCGCAAAAAGTCGGGTGAGATCACGGTCACCGTCCAGGCCCCGGCCATCGATCCTGCAAAACCCACGGCCGCAGCGGGCAACAGCGCGTGCCAGGGCATCTTCACCCGCCGCGCGTACTGCAAGGTGGCGGCGGCCGTGCCCCAGACCGAGGCGCCCTTGTTCACACCGAACAGCGTGGCCGGGTGGGTCGTGGGAAACATGGCGAACAGCGCGGGCACCAGGATGAGTCCCCCGCCACCCACGATCGAATCGACGAAGCCAGCAAACAAAGAAGCCAGCGAGACGAGCAGCAATTCCATGAGAGCGATTGTCGTCGCGGCGCGCAGGCGAAAAAAAACCGACCCACGGGGGTCGGTTTGAGAAATCTGGCATCTCTGGGGACGCTGAAACACGATTTTTTGGTTGTGGACTGGGTTGTCTCCTCGGTCCCCCGCGGTCACCAGCGCAGTGCGCTTGAGCGAGTGCATGCACTGTATAGGCTCGCACCAGCGATGTGCATCGGGGGTTTCCCTTGGCCGAAACGGCCGTTGGCACAGTTGATGCAGCGCCCAGGTGTCGTTGGAAACAGGTAACAAAATGCACCAGAACCGTGTGACAGTCCACTCCCACCACATTCACCAGCAGAGAACCCGCCTCACCCACTGTGCACTGATCACCGCGCTGCTCGCGCCACTGACGGCTGCTGCGCAAACCGCTCCTGCGGCTCCTTCGGCAGCGCTCACCGCACCCGGACTGGTCGCGGCCAGCACGATCCAGGGCGCGGACACCGCCTGGCTCATGGTCAGCACCGCGCTGGTGTTGCTCATGACGCTGCCGGGCATTGCCCTGTTTTACGGTGGCATGGTGCGCCGCTTCAATGTGATCAACACCATGGCCAGCGTGGTGGGTATTGCCGCCGTGGTGAGCCTGCTGTGGTTCGGGGTGGCGTATTCGTTGGCGTTCACGCCGGGTGGGGCACTGGGCGGCTTCATTGGCGGTGTGGAACGCATGGGTTTCTCGGGCATGGAGTTCCTGGGCTCCACCGGCCAGGTGGCTGTGAGCCACATCGCCAAACACGTGCCTGAGTCGGTGTTCGCCATGTTCCAGCTCACCTTCGCCATCATCACCTGCGCGCTGGTGGTGGGGGCGCTGGTGGAGCGCATGCACTTCGGTGCTCTGCTCACCTTCACCGGCCTGTGGCTGCTGCTGGTGTACGCGCCCATCGCCCACTGGGTGTGGGAGCCGGGCGGCTGGCTGGCGCAGCTCGGCGCGCTGGACTTTGCAGGTGGTTCGGTGGTGCACATCAACGCTGGCGCTGCTGCACTGGTCTGTGCCTACGCGCTCGGCCCGCGCGAGGGCTATGGCCGCGAGCCGTTCATTCCGTTCAACCTGGGCCTGACCATGGCCGGCACCGGCCTCTTGTGGGTGGGCTGGTTCGGCTTCAACGCCGGCTCCGCGCTCGCAGCCGACGGCCGCGCCGGTCTCGCGATGGCCGTCACGCACATTGCGGCGGCGGCGGGTGCGCTGTCGTGGATGGGCGCGGAGTGGCTGGCGCGCAAACGCGCGTCGCTGCTGGGCCTGTGCTCGGGTGTGGTGGCGGGTCTGGTGGCCATCACCCCGGCGGCGGGTTTCGTATCGCCGCGCAGCGCGCTCATCATCGGCCTGGTGGCCGGCGTGGCCTGCTACTGGGGTGCCACCGCGCTCAAGCGCAAGCTGCGTGCCGACGATTCGCTCGATGTCTTCGGGGTGCACGGCGTTGGCGGTCTGGTGGGTGCGCTGCTCACCGGCCTGCTGGCCGACCCGGCCATCTCGGGCGTGGAGGCCAGCTTCATGGCGCAGGTGATTGCTTGTGTGGCGGTGCTGGCCTACAGCCTGGTCATGACGGCCGTGGTGCTGTGGATCACCTCACGCTTCACCACGCTGCGCGTGCGCGAGTTCGAAGAGCGCGCAGGTCTGGACGTGTCGCTGCACAACGAACAGCTCGGCCACTGAGAGCACCCTCATGACCTCCAACGACGTCTTTGCCATCGCAGCCCACATGCATGTGCTGCTGCGGCGCAAGACCGGCCGCGTCACCGACACCGAGTGGCTGGCCAGCAATTCGGACTACGCGCGCGAGATCGTGCGTTTCACCCGCGAGAAGGCCACCGCCGACGAGCACGCCGACCTGCTGACACTGGCCGACAAACTCGAAGCCGCGATTCCACTGATTGCCAACCCGGCTCGCAAGCCCCTGCTGCAAACCGCAGCGGACACGCTGAAGGCAGGCCAGGTGAGTGCCGCCACCGCCCAGCGCGCAGCCACGCCCCGCTCGGGTGGGTTTGCCAACTCGGTGCCCGGCCAACACAGCGGCTTCATCGAGTCCACACTGATCTCGGCCTTTGGCGGGCCGCGCAAGGAAGGCGAAGACCCAGACTCGCGTTACGTGGGCGGCATCCGCTGATACCCTGAGGCACCAGGCATCGCAGCGAGAATCGCCCGATGCCGTTCTTCAAAGACCTCAACCTGTCGGCCGCCACCGCCGGCTTTGTCGCGGTGCTGGTGGGATTCACCAGCTCGGTGGCCATCGTTTTTCAGGCTGCGCAGGCCTTTGGCGCCACACCGGCGCAGGTTGCCTCGTGGATGTGGGCGCTGGGCCTGGGCATGGGTCTGTGCTCGGCCATTCCCTCGCTCGTGCTCAAGCAGCCGGTGATGGTGGCCTGGAGCACGCCGGGCGCGGCCGTGCTGGCCACCGCCGGTCTGGCGGGTGGCTTCTCCATGGCCGAGGCCATCGGCGCCTTCATGGTGTGCGGCGCACTCATCACACTGGCGGGCGCCACCGGCTGGTTCGAGCGTGTGATGAACAAGATCCCGATGGCGCTGGCCTCGGCCTTGCTGGCCGGCGTGCTCGCGCGCTTCGGCCTGCAGGCGTTTGCCGCTGCACAGACCGCGCTCAATTTGGTGGTGCTCATGCTGCTGGCGTATTTGCTCGGTCGGCGGCTGGCGCCTCGTTACGCGGTGGTCGTCACGCTGCTGGTGTCGGTGGTGTATGTGGTGCTGAGCGGTCAGTTCAGCGCCGGCTCGCTCACCCTGGAGCTGGCCCGACCCGTGTTCACCTTGCCGGTGTTCACGCTCGCCGCCTTCACCAGCCTGGCGCTGCCCCTGTTCGTGGTCACCATGGCCTCACAAAACCTGCCGGGTGTAGCCGCCATCCGGGCTGCCGGGTACGACATGCCGATCTCGAAGATCATCACACTCACTGGTGTGGCCACGCTGTTGCTGGCACCCTTTGGCGCATTTGCGCTCAACCTCAGCGCCATCACCGCCGCCATCTGCATGGGGCCCGAGGCGCACCCCGACCCGAAGAAGCGCTACACCGCCGCCGTCACCTGCGGCGCCATCTACGTGCTCATCGGTCTGTTCGGCGCGGCGGTTACCGGCCTCTTGATCGCCTTCCCGCGCGAACTGGTGCTGGCCATTGCCGGCATCGCGCTGCTGGGCAGCATCGGTGGCGGGCTGCACGCGGCGCTCAAGGACGACGCGCACCGCGAAGCCGCGCTCATCACCTTTCTCGTCACGCTCAGTGGCGTGGTGATCGCCGGCATCGGCTCGGCCTTCTGGGGCGTGGTGGCCGGCGCCGTTGCGCTGTTTGTGCAACAGTACGGCCTTCGTCAGAAAAGCTAGCCATGAACATCCTCGTTGTCGCCGACCCGCTGGTCACCTTCAAGACCTACAAAGACACCACCTTCGCCATGATGCGCGAGCTGCAGAAACGCGGCCACGCCCTGGCCGCCTGCGAGCCACAGCAACTGCAGTGGGAGACCGGCCAGCCCGTGACCGCGCTGGTGCGCCGCATCGAGCTCACCGGAGAAGCCGACGACTGGTACCGCGTGCTCCACCAGGGCCGCGAAGCCCTGCACACCTTCGACGCGGTGCTCATGCGCAAGGACCCGCCGTTCGACAGCGAGTTCTTCTACGCCACGC
>JBBQSX010000246.1:0-4454 GCA_038213545.1 Burkholderiales bacterium | reverse complement strand
AGAGGTCGTCGGGACCGGTGGTGAGCGGCCCGGGGGTCCGTTGCTGGGCGATCGCGTCCCCCCAAGCTACCAGTCCCGGTTCGGTGAGGGTTTGGCGCGGCGCGGCCACGAAGTCGGGCACCGCAAGATCGGTGGGCATGCGCAGGTGATCGCTGTAGGTGGCCACGACGACATGGCGCAGACCGTCGTTGTCGGTCGTCAGCAATGGACGCACTTGCGGCAACAGGTCTTGCGCTACCAGGGCCACCTGGGCTCCGCTGTCGCTGACGCAGTGGCGCAGCTCCTCGGTGCGGTTCATCGGGTTCACCGGCACCACCACCGCGCCCACGCGCAGGATGGCGTAGAACGCCAGCGCCCACTGCGGGCTGTTCTGCATGCACAGCAGAACCCGGTCGCCGGGCTGCACGCCGCACAATTGCTGCAGGTACCCCGCGAGGTGCTCGGCTTCGCGCAGGAAAGCCCCGTACGTCAGCGCCGAGTCGTAGAACACGATGAAAGGCTTGTCGGGGTAGCGCCGTGCCGAGACTTCCAGGTTGTAGAAGACGTGCGTCTGCGGCAGCGCGAGGTGCTGCGGCAGGCCGGGTGGCCAGTGGGCCGGTGTGGGGGGCGTCATGCGGGCGGAGTGAATGAGGACCGCAGCATTCCGCTGGGCGGAAAAAGTCTGTGGCACTGTCAATATACGGCTGCCTGCATGCCTGTGTAAACGCGGATCAGGGAAAGCGAGCATGCGAACCGCGCGAGCGGCACGCCAGAATTCCATTCTGCGGAATACGAGATGTCGCAAGGCGCCGCATATTCCGATCTGCAGAAAAAAGGAACACGACCATGGGACGCCAGCGCCAGACACCACCCCTTCCGCTGGCCGAAGCCGACCCGGCCGACGACCGCCGCTTTGTCACCGCGCTGGCGCGTGGGCTCACGGTGCTGCGCTGCTTCAGCCCAGCCGACCGCTGGCTGGCGCACCAGGAGTTGGCCCGACGCACCGGTCTGCCGCAGGCCACGGTGTCGCGCCTCACCTTCACGCTCACCACCCTGGGCTATTTGCGCCACCGCGCGGCCACAGGTGAATACGCGCTGAGCCCGGCGGTGCTCTCGCTGGGCTTCAGCGTCTTGTCCAACTTTCAGGTCGGGCGCATCGCGCGGCCCTTCATGGAAACCCTGGCAGAGCACACGCAGGCCGCCATTTCACTCGGCGTGCGTCACGACACCTCGGTGGTCTATGTGGCGCACTGCCGCAGCACGGCGCGCCTCATCCTCGGGCTGGATGTGGGCACACGCTTGCCGTTCGCCGAAACCGCCATGGGCCGCGCGATCTGGTGCTCGGCCGCGCCGGGCATGCAAGCCTTGATGGCGCAGCGCCTGCAGGCGCAAGACCCGCAGCGCTGGCCCGCGCGCGAGGCCGGGCTGCACCGCGCCGAAGCCGACTGGGCCGGGCGCGGCTACGCGGTGTCCGAGTCGGAGTGGGAGAGCGAGATCGCCGCCATCGGCGTGGGCCTGGACCTGGGCGACGGCCGCGAGCCGCTGGCGCTCACCGTGGGTGGGCCGGCCTCGCGGCTGAAGGGCGCCTTGCTGCATGAGGACTTTGGGCCGGCGCTGGTGAAGACGGGCCGCGAGATCGTGGCGGCCATCCAGGCGGCGGGGTGGGAGGATTGAATGAAAAACGCCACCGCGAGGGTGGCGTTGTGCAGGGCGTTTGAGTCGGTGGCCGGTCAGTGCACCACCTGGGCCAGCTCGCCCTTGGCGTACTTGGCGGCCACGACTTGAAGGCTCTCGCCCTTGATCTTGCCGGCCTGACCCTCGCAGCCGAACTCGATGTAGCGCTGCTTGCAGATCGCCTTGGCGGCTTCGCGCGCGGGCTTGAGCCATTCGCGGGCGTCGAACTTGTCGGGGTTCTCGGCCAGGAACTTGCGCACTGCGGCGGTCATGGCCAGGCGGATGTCGGTATCGATATTGATCTTGCGCACGCCGAACTGGATGGCCTTCTGGATCTCTTCAACCGGCACGCCGTAGGTTTCCTTGATCTTGCCGCCGTACTGGTTGATCACGGCCAGCAGGTCTTGCGGCACCGAGCTGGAGCCGTGCATCACCAGGTGGGTGTTGGGCAGGCGGCGGTTGATTTCCTGTATGCGGTCGATCGCCAGGATGTCGCCGGTGGGCTTGCGGGTGAACTTGTAGGCGCCGTGGCTGGTGCCAATGGCAATGGCCAGCGCGTCCAGCTGCGTGCGTTTCACAAAGTCCGCAGCCTGCTCGGGGTCGGTCAGCAGCTGTTCGCGCGTCATCACCGCGTCGGTGCCATGGCCGTCTTCCTTGTCGCCCTGCATGGTCTCCAGGCTGCCCAGGCAGCCCAGCTCGCCTTCCACGGTAACCCCCAGCTTGTGCGCCATGTCCACCACCTTGCGGGTGACGTCCACGTTGTACTCGTAGCTGGCGATCGTCTTGCCATCGCCTTCCAGGCTGCCGTCCATCATCACCGAGCTGAAGCCCAGGTCGATCGCGCCGCGGCACACGTCCGGGTTCTGGCCGTGGTCCTGGTGCATCACCAGCGGAATGTGCGGGTAGGACTCCACCGCAGCCTGGATAAGGTGCTTGATGAAGGGCTCGCCGGCGTATTTGCGCGCGCCGGCGCTGGCCTGCAGGATCACCGGCGCGCCGGCTTCGTGGGCCGCCGACATGACGGCCTGCACCTGTTCGAGGTTGTTGACGTTGAACGCTGGAATGCCGTATCCGTGGATGGCGGCGTGATCGAGCAGTTCGCGCATGGAAACGAGTGCCATGGGAATCCCTTAAGTCAGTTGGTAACTGGGCGGTAACCCGGGATTTTAGTCCGCGCACCCGTTGGGCTGGTCAGTGCCTTCATGTGGGCGTAACGAAGGCGCACCACAGTAGTGGGTAGAAAAGGAATGCCCATGACCTCCATCGACCAAGCGTTGTTCCTCTGGATGAACGCAACCCCGGCCACGCCCTCCGGCCTCATTGCCCTGGCGCGCTGGTTCTCGGAGGTCTTGCCCATCGTGGCCCTGCTGGCGCTGGCGCCCCTGGCGCTGGCTGGGCCGCAGGCACGCAAACAGGTGCTGGGCGCTGCGCTGGCGATGGTGCTGGCCTGGATGGCGGTGCGTGGTCTGAAAGGGGTGTTCGACATGCCTCGCCCGTTCAACCTGGGGTTGGGCTACCAGTGGATCCAGCATGCCGGCACACCGACGTTTCCGAGCTACCACGCCACGGTGTCGGCGGCGTGGTCGGCTGGTCTCGTGTTCCACGCCCGCCACCACCTCCGGGCCTGGATTCCAGTGGCGGGCTGTGTGACCCTGGCCATTGCGTGGAGCCGCGTCTTCCTCGGCGTGCACTTTGTCTCCGACGTGGCCATGGGCCTGGCTCTCGGTGTCTCTTGTGCACTGGTGGCCCGACAGTGCATCACGACCGCTGCAGGCTGGCTTGGCGCCTTCAGGTCGCGCCAGGTCGGTTCAGGAATCCGCTGAAGCGGTGCAGCACCGGGGCCAGACCACGCAGCGGTGGGGCCATCGCGCCGATCAACGTCACGTGGCTGACCCGGTCGAAGAGTTCCAGCTCCACCGGCGTTCCGCGCTGCTGCAGGGCCTGCGCCATCGCCAGGGTGTTGCGTTGCGGGCTGACCAGCTTGTCGCTTTTGGCGGCCAGCAGCAGCACGCGGTGTTTCAGGCCCGTGCCCGCACCCGCGTGGAACAGCGGCTGGGAATTGGCCGGCGTGTCGGGCCAGTTGAAGGCGCGCTGCACATCCGGGATGCCGATGGGCAGGAAGTCGTAGGGCCCGGCCAGACCGGCCCAACCCGCGAGTTCGGCGGGCTGCATGGCCACCTCGGCCAGCCACCGCGCGTCGAGCGCGAGCATGGCTGCGTTGTAGGCGCCCGCGCTGTGGCCGGTGACGAACAAGCGCGAAGGCGATGCGCCCAGTCGTTGTGCGTTGTCGCGCGCCCAGCGCACCGCCCGCGCGCAGTCCTGCAGAAACACCGGGTAACGCACTTCGGGACTCAGACGGTAGTCGGCGATCACGGTGACGATGCCGCGCGAGGCCAGCGCTTCGCCCACAAACCTGTAGTCGGCGCGCTCGCCGCTGCTCCAGCTGCCGCCGTAGAAGAACACGGCGATCGGCGCCTCAGGCGCCTTGTTCACCGGCAGGTACACGTCCATGCGCTGGCGTTCAGCGCCACCGTAAGCCTCGTCGCGCAGCACCGTGTGCGTGTTCGACGGCACGGTGGCGTTGATCAACCGCAGCGGGGAACAGGCCTGCAGCAAAGGCGCCAGGCCCAGCAGGGTGAGCCAGCGGCGGCGGCTGGAGGTCTTCAAGGGGGTGGGTTTCGGGAAATGCATGGCATGTGTACGCAGGCTGTCAGTCAACGGATTCAGAAACGACCGGCGCGAGCGAGGTGTCTCCACCCAGAGGCACCGAGGGTCCGGCTCCGCCGGCCCGAGGTGCCGCC
>JBBQSX010000245.1:0-4470 GCA_038213545.1 Burkholderiales bacterium | reverse complement strand
GGTGCTCATCGTGGCCTGCCCGTGCGCGCTCGGGCTGGCCACACCGATGTCGATCATGGTCGCCACCGGCAAGGCGGCCACCCAGGGCGTGCTGTTTCGCGATGCGGCAGCGATCGAGAACTTCCGCAAGGTGGACACGCTGATCGTCGACAAGACCGGCACGCTGACCGAAGGCAAGCCGCGCTTCGACCGCGCCGTGGCCGGCGCCGGGTTCACCGAGGACGAGGTGTTGCGCCTGGCGGCGAGCCTGGACCAGGTCAGCGAGCACCCGCTGGCGCACGCCATCGTGGCCGAAGCCCGGGAGCGCAAGCTCGCCCTGGACAAGGCCGAAGGGTTCGAGTCAGACACGGGCATTGGCGTGCGCGGCAGCGTCGGCGGGAAGAAGCTGGCGCTGGGCAACACGGCGCTGATGGAACAAAGCGGCGTGGCCGTCGAGGCTCTGAAGGAACAGGCCGAGGCCCTGCGTGCCGAAGGCGCCAGCGTGATGGCACTGGCCGTGGACGGCCAGCTGGCTGGTTTGCTGGCGGTGTCCGACCCGGTCAAGGCGAGTACCGGAGAGGCGCTTGCATCGCTGAAGGCCTCGGGGCTGCGCGTGATCATGGCCACAGGCGACGGCCTGACCACGGCACAGGCGATCGCGTCGCGGCTGGGCATCGACGAAGTGCATGGTGGCGTCAAACCCGAAGACAAGTTGGCGCTGGTGACAAAGCTGCAAGGCGAGGGCCGGATCGTGGCCATGGCCGGCGACGGCATCAACGATGCGCCGGCGCTGGCCAAGGCCAATGTCGGCGTGGCGATGGGCACCGGCACCGACGTCGCCATGAACAGCGCCCAGGTGACATTGGTGAAAGGGGATCTGCGCGGCATCGCGCAGGCCCGAACCATCTCGGACGAGACGGTGGCGAACATGAAGCAGAACCTCGCCTTCGCCTTCGTCTACAACGCGCTGGGCATCCCGCTGGCGGCCGGCGTGCTGTACCCGTTCACCGGCTGGCTGCTGTCACCGATGATCGCGGCGTTGGCGATGAGCCTGAGTTCGGTGTCGGTCATTGGCAACGCTTTGCGGCTTCGATATTCAGGTCAGGCCGTGGACCCGAAGTGATCTGCAGGCGGAACAAAGAGTATCCCGATCAAGCCCCTGCGCTGGCATCGCCTGAAGCCTTCGCAACTTCTTGTGCCTGTCTGCGCGTGCGTTACGCTGTTGCATGGACTATCCGCTCTGGCTTCCACCCCCGCTCGTGACCTGGTTGCCCATGCTGGGCAGCATGTTGGTTGGCGTGCTCGCTGCAAGTTTGATTTTCCGGTTGGGCGAACGCATCGTGCGCCGTGCCACACGCGAAGCACCCATCGCCGCCAGCGTTGCGTCCAGCATTCGCGCACCAACAAAATGGCTGTTGCCGATGCTTTTCGTCAACCTGGTGCTGCAGGGTGCCCCCGAAGACGCGCTTTGGCTGGCCGGAATTCAGCGCCTGCTGGCGTTGATGCTGATCGCCAGCGTGACCTGGATGGTGTCCAACGCCGTCCGAGGGATGTCACAGGGGGTGATATCGGCCAATCCAACCGGCGTGGCAAACAACCTCGAGGCGCGCCGCATTCAGACGCAGACGCGTGTGCTGGCTCGCACACTGCAGGGCCTGGTGGTGCTGATAGGGCTGGCAATGATGCTGATGACATTTCCATCAGCGCGTCAGATCGGGGCCAGCCTGCTGGCGTCGGCGGGTGTGGTCGGCATCGTGGCGGGCTTTGCCGCGCGCCCCGTTCTGGGCAACCTGATCGCCGGTCTGCAGATCGGACTGAGTCAGCCCATTCGTCTGGACGACGTGGTCATTGTCGAGAACGAGTGGGGGGTGATCGAAGAGATCACAGGAACCTACGTGGTGGTCCGCATCTGGGACCAGCGCCGTCTGATCGTGCCCTTGCAATACTGGATCGAGAAGCCGTTCCAGAACTGGACGCGCAGCAGTTCGGAGCTCATTGGCACGGTGTTCCTGTGGGTGGACTACCGCATGCCATTGGCACCTTTGCGCGCGGAATTGCAGCGGCTGTGCGAAACGTCGGTGCACTGGGACAAGCGCATGGCCATGATCCAGGTGACGGAAGCCGGCCCGCATGCGATGCAGTTGCGTTGCCTGGTGACATCGGCCTCTGCCCCGGCGGGCTGGGACCTGCGCTGCGAGGTGCGCGAAGGACTTCTCGATTTCATGCAGCGCGAATACGTTGAGTTTCTGCCCCGCCAGCGCGCAGAGATCGCGATGGATCCCCCCATCAAACAGCATGCAGGCAGCCCACTTACGGGTGATGAGCCTTGATGATCTTCGATCGGACTGTCCCCCGGCCACTTGCCTCGCCTCAATCAGCCAGTTGTTTGCGAAAGCCCAGCAACTCCCGGCGGCGCTCGGCACTGACTTTCGGGTACTTCATCTTCAGGCGCGTCAAGGTGTCCAACACGATCTGCGACACGATCAACCGGGCGTTGTGCTTGTCGTCGGCAGGCACCACGTACCAGGGTGCGTCGTCGGTGCTGGTCTCGCTCAGGCATTGCCCGTAGGCCTGCATGTAGTTGTCCCAGAAGGCGCGCTCGGTGATGTCGGCAACGCTGAACTTCCAGTTCTTGTCGGCCTCGTCGATGCGAGCCAGCAGCCGTTTGCGCTGCTCTTCCTTCGACACGTGCAGAAAGACTTTGACGATGCGCGTGCCGCTGGCGTGCAGGTGCCGCTCCAGGTCAACGATCGAGCGGTAGCGACCCTGCCAGACCGATGCTTCACTGGATGGTCTGTCGGGCAGGCGCTCGCTGCGCAAGATCTCGGGGTGCACCCGCACCACCAGAACCTCTTCGTAGTACGAGCGGTTGAAGATGCCGATGCGACCGCGTTCAGGCAGGTCGCGTGTGGTTCGCCACAGGAAGTCGTGCTGGAGTTCGGTCGCGCTCGGGTGCTGAAAGCTGAACACCTGACACCCCTGCGGATTCACGCCCGACATCACATGCCGGATGGCGCCGTCCTTGCCCGCCGTGTCCATGGCCTGCAACACCAGCAACAGGGCGTGGCGGTTGGATGCGTAGAGCAGTCGTTGCTGATCACTCAGCTGCTCCACGTGGTCCCGGAGCATCTTGTGGTATTTCCTCTTCGACTTGTACAGCGGGTCGATCGACGTTACCCACTGCGCACGATCGACTGTGTCGGACTCGCGAACGCGGAACGACTGGGTGGCGATGGTCATTGGCCTGCCCCCTGATCCGTGCGGGAGGCGGGTGTGAACCTGAGCCAGCAGGGCCGGGCCACGTGTTCAGATCTCGCGCTCGAGCGTCGAGCCCACCGCCCAGTAAGGAGGACGTCCGTAGTGGGAGTAGAGACTGGACTCCGATGGCCGCTTCACCACCTGTGTGGCGTCGTAGGGCGGGGCCTCCTTCACGGATTCACGGCTGAGGTCGACGGTCACGGTCTGGTCGGACCAGTTCACGGCCTCAATCCACTGTGGCGCAATCAGCACCTTGTGTCCAACCCACCAGTTGCTCGTGTTGACGACCAGGTAGCGCACCGCCCAGGTCTCCTCGTCGATGATGATTTCATCCACATGCCCCACCTCGCCTTCGGTGGCCTTGATGTGGTAGCCAATCACAGCCTCGCAGCTGCGCAGATGCGGATCACCTTCGCTGGCCTTTGGCTGATCTTCATCGCCCCCCGGTATGCCGGCGTAGCCGGAGTAGGTGGCCATGGGCACCATGTCCGCTCCCCACAACCCAGACCCGCCCCAGTAACCGGGATAGCCGTAATAGCCCAGAAACTGCACTTCGTGCTGGCGGGACACGGGTTTGTCGGTATCGATGTCGGGGCTCTTCTCCACCTGCTCCTGGGTGATGCGAACCCGGATCGTGTGCGGTCTCTCATCGGCCTTGTCGATCGAGATGGGTGAGACCAGAACCATGCGGCTGGAGAGCCAGGACCCTGTCTCCACCACAAGGTAGCGAACCACCCAGGATTGGTCATCGAAATAGAGGTCCTTGACCTGTCCGATGTCGCCGTCGGTGGCGGTGGCGGTGATGGTGCAGAGCTCGATGTCTTTCAGGTTTCTCAACATGTGGTTTTCCTCATTTCAAGGAGATCAATGTGGCGTGGTGGATGGCATCCGTCTGTTCGTTGACCGACACAGGTGCACAGGCACCTTTTGTCGATGTGGGTGAGAGCGACACCGCAGAAAGCCGAGCTCCCTTTGCTTTTCTCCGACCCTCGCAGCGCGCTACCGCACAGACCCCAGCGCTTCATGCGCCCACGCTTCACATCTCACCCATGGGAGCCACTCATCACTTCAACCACCATCACCCTCGCTGTTGTTTCCGGCTTGATGTTGCTGGCGATTCTGTTCGTCGTCAGCGTCTTCAACAAACTGGTCGCATTGCGCAACCGCTTCAAGAACGCCTATGCGCAGATCGACGTGCAGCTCAAGCGCCGCTACGACCTGATTCCGAACCTG
>JBBQSX010000244.1:0-4516 GCA_038213545.1 Burkholderiales bacterium | reverse complement strand
GCAGTCACCGGTTTCACCAGGTAGCCATCGATCAGGTTTTGCACTTCAGTGGTTTGTTGTGCCAGCATTTCACGACCGTGGGCAGTGACCATCATGACAACCGGCGTTGTGCTGGACTCGCTGGCATCGGCAATCAAGGAGCGGATGCGGGCGCTGGTCTGCCAGCCGTCCAGACCCGGCATTTGCCAATCCACAAGAACCGCCCGGTACGGCTGACCCTGGGCATTGCGCGAAGCGATGCGCGCCAGCGCGGCTTCGCCGCTGTCCGCTGTGTCCAGCTGCCAGCCCAGGGATTCCCCCATCCTGGCCAACAACTCGCGGGCCACCGGGTTGTCGTCCACGACCAGCACCCCAAGACCTGGGACGCACCACGGAACAATGTCGGCCTGTGCACTGCCCGTTCCAGTCCCCGCATTGAACGCAGTCTCCACCACCGGCAGCGTCACGTTGAACGAGAAGGTGCTCCCGCTACCCTCGACGCTTTCCAGTCGAAGTTGCCCACCCATGAGTTCGATCAGTCGGCGGGAGATCGACAGGCCAAGTCCGGTGCCGCCAAAGCGCCGGGTGGTTGAGGCCTCGGCCTGGGTGAAGCCCGCAAAAATCTTGTGCTGGTTCTCCGGTGCAATGCCGATGCCGCTGTCCTTCACAGAGAAGTGCACGCGGGCTTGTTGTCGGGGTGCATCTCCCGCCAGGCTTTCAAGGCGCACTTGCAGCACGATCTCGCCGTGCGAGGTGAACTTGATCGCGTTGCCGCCCAGGTTGATGAGAATTTGCTGCAGACGCATGCAGTCTCCCAGCAACTTGCGCGGCACCCGTGGATCGATGTCGAACAGCACCTCCACAGGCTTGTTGCCCAAGCTGCTCGAAAAAATCACCGACAGGTCACGCATCAGCTGGTCAAGATCGAAGGGCTGGGGGTCCAGCGTCATCTTCCCTGCTTCCACCTTCGAGAGATCCAGGATGTCGTTGAGCAGCCCCAGCAGCGACTTGGCCGCTCCCTCGGTTTTCATCACATAGTCCAGCTGGCGGGGTTGCAGCGGCGTGTTTTGCATCAAGGTCAACATGCCCAGAATCGCATTCATGGGCGTGCGAATTTCGTGACTCATGTTGGCGAGGAACTGGCTCTTGAACAGGCTGGCTTGTTCTGCCTGGTCTTTGGCAATCAGCAGCGCGTCGGCCTGGGTCTTCTGCTGGGTGATGTCGATGTCGGTGCCATACATCCAGCCAGGTGAGCCATCGGGTTCGCGGCTGGCCAGTTGACCACGGGCCTGTACCCAGATCCATCGGCCACTGCTGTGGCGCATGCGGAATTCGGCCTTGTAAAAGTCCAACTCGCCGTTGAAGTGCTGCCTCATCGCCTCGTCTGATGCGCCGATGTCGTCCGGGTGCACCAGGCTCATCCAGGTGTCGATCGTCGTGGGTTCGAGCTCTTCTGTTGTGTAGCCCAGTATCTCTGCCCACCGCTCGTTGAAGATGATGTGACCGCTGGGCACATGCCACTCCCAGGTGCCTGCCTGGGTGCCTTTGAGAATGTTGTCCAGCCGCTTGCGCTGGGATTCAAGCTCGATGTGTGTCCGTTTTTGCTCGGTGATGTCGATTCTGATGGAGATGTATTTCTCCACCATGCCATCGAGACCCACAAACGGCACGATGCTGGAGTCCACCCAGTACAACTGGCCGTCCTTGCGCCGGTTGCACACCTCGCCCCGCCATATCTGGCCACTGCTGATGGTGTCCCAGGCGTTGGTCCAGAATTCGTCTGTCTGCAGGCCCGATCTGAGCACCCGGTGGTTGGAGCCGATCAGCTCGTCGCGCTCGTAGCCGCTGATCCGCACGAACTCGTCGTTCAGCTCAACGATGTTGCCCTGCAGGTCGGCCACCGAGTAGATGGTGCCCTGATTGATCGCTTCCATTAGCGATGTGTTCTCTTGCACGGCGCCTTTGAGCCGTTCCAGCGCTTCGTGCCGGTCGGTCACGTTGCTTTGAATGGCCATGAAGCCGGTGTGTCGTCCGCTGCTGTCGAACAGCGGGTTGATCTCAAGCTCCAGCCAGTAAAGCCGCCCGTCTTTCCCGCGGTTGAGGACTTCCGCCTTGCAAGGCTGGCGCAGTGCGAGTGCCTCGCGGATATGGGCCACCGTTTGTGGGTCGGTTTCAGCGCATTGCAAAAAGGATCCAGGCGAGCGGCCCAGGGATTCTTCTTGCGTGTAGCCCGTGATGCGGGTGAAGCCTTCGTTGACCCATTCAACCAGGCCTGCGGTGTCGGTCAGGATCACGGCGTTGGTGGTTTCACGCGCCACGCGGGCCAGAATGTCCAGCTCCTGTTTTTGCGCTTCAGACTTCGAAAGCGCCTGTATCAGGCGCTGGTTGGTCTCACGCTCCTGTGTGACGTCCAGTCCAATTTCAATGAACCCGGTCAATTGCCCCGCACTGTCCCGAATCGGCTGTACCTCGGTGTCGAGCCAGTAGGTATGGCCGTCTTTGGCGCGGTTGAGAATTTCCACCCGGCACGCCACGCCTTGCTCGCTCGATTCCTTGAGCTTTTTCAGGGTGGCGGGGTCTGCCATCCCGCTGCCCAGCAACTCGCCAGGCGTGCGCCCCAATGCGTCTTCCAGGGTGTACCCACAGACACGGGTGAAACCATCGTTGACCCAGGTGATGCGCAAACTTGCATCGGTCATCACCACCGCGTTGGCCGTGTGCTCAGCCACCATGGCCAGCTTCTGCAAGTCCAGCGTCATCGCCTGGGCGCGAACCTCGGCCCTTACCCGGCCGGTCGCTTGCAGCCACAGCACCCAGCACACAAAGGTGCTGAGCAACGCGCCTGCGGCACCCAGTCCGTAGACCAACAAGGTATTGGCGGAGGCATCCAGCGCGGGCGTGCTCTGGGCCCTGATGAACAGGCTGGTGCCGTTGGTGTTGAAGGGCACTTCAGCGTTCAACAAAGGCTTGCTGGCAGCAAGGCCGGTTTCGTACAACGATGTCCCGCCTTTGGCGATGGGCTTGTCTGCAACCTGTATGGACAACCCACTGGAGCGCAGCAAGTTCAGGCTGGGTTGCAGCAGTTCTTCGAGCACGATGGGCGAATACGTCAGGCCGTGCAAGGCGGCCAGCCGCTCCTCGGGCGTGTTCAAGGGCATGCCGCGCCGGTACACCGGCACAAACATCAGAAAGCCAGGGCGGGACTGGTTGTCTTGAACCAGACGGATGACGCCAGAAAGCGCAGGCTGACCGCTGCGCGCCGCACGCTCGGCCGCTTCCCGGCGAACCGCTTCAGAGCCCACGTCCAACCCAAGGGCGGAGCGGTTCCTGGCCAATGGTTCGATGAACTTGATGACGTAGAGGTCGGTCCCGTCGGCACCCAGGCTGCGCACCGCGAAGTCGGGCACGCCGTCGGCTCGTTCGCTCAGGACAAAGTCTTCAAGTTCAGAGCGCTGTACCCGTTCAATAAAACCCATGCCACGCACGCCCGGAAACTCTGCGGCCAGGTTGCGCGACTCCACATATTGCCGAAATTGCTGACGATTCACGGAGCCAGATGCTGCGTACACCCCCCGAGCTCCCATCAAACCGTACACCGGCGTCTGAAACCGACGCGAGATGTCGTCGCTGACCCGCTGCAGCTCGGAGCTGAACCGGTTTCGCAGCCGCTCTTGTTGGTAGTTGTGCAGCAGGGCCGTCAACACCGCTGTGACAACCAAGCCCATGAGCCACAAGCCAACGATCCACAACGTGAGTTTTTTGCGCTGTTGCACCATGGGGAGGGTCGAAGGTTTTTGCGCCTGGAGAGTGGATGGCATGGCGGTCAAGGCATAGGTGCTGCTGAAGCGAACTGGTTTTGGTCGGGATCAACAACCTTTTTGAGCACGACTTGATTCCCGTCTGAATCGCTGCGAAGAGCCTCTCACCTCTTGACAGCGCGTGCTGGCGGCTGCAGTGGGCAGCTTAGTCAACAAGGGGTCGGCGCAAGCCCCGGAAAAGAAGAAGGTTTCGCTGCCAGTTTCCTTCTTGGGCAACCTTGGGTCGAACCGTGCAGCAGCCCTGGCTTTCGCAGGGGTTGGCCCGCCCACCAAGGATGTTTTTGCGAAATGCATACAAGCCTGCATCTCTTTGAGCAACAGCTGCTTTTGCTGAAGCGCGGCATTGGCGGGGTTTTCGGTTTTCTTGTGTGTGCTCTGGTTCAGGATCACCAACAGGACCAGTGCCGCCTCAACGGTTTTCACCGGGCTGATGCCGTCCTGGCGCAGTCGCATGAGATGGCGGACCACACCCATGGGCCCGCGCTGGTCCTCCAGAGGAAGTCCCCGGAATCTGGTTCACGGCGGCCCTGACAAACAGACTGGCCGGCGTTGATCCTCTTCAAGGTAGAGGTCTTTCATTTGCGCTTGTCCAGCCGGAAGATTTTCACCGCGTCGTTCATGACGCGGGCCTGGGCCTGCAGCGAGCTGGCCGCTGCGGAGAGCTCTTCGACCATGGCGGAGTTCTGCTGTGTCACCGAGTCGAGCTGGCCCACCGCCTG
>JBBQSX010000243.1:0-4553 GCA_038213545.1 Burkholderiales bacterium | reverse complement strand
GTTCTCGGCCCGCGACGATCTGGCGCAGGCCCTGGCCAGCGCTGGTGAGAAGTCGCTCGACCTGTGCTGGCGCATGCCTCTGGACGACGACTACGCCGAAGGACTGAAGTCGAACTTTGCCGACATGGGCAATGTGGCCGGCCGAGCTGGCGGCGCCATCACCGCCGCCAAGTTCCTGCAAAAGTTCGCGACAGAGCTGCCGTGGGCCCACCTGGACATTGCGGGCACGGCCTGGAAGAGCGGGGCGGCCAAGGGGTCCACCGGCCGGCCTGTGCCCCTGCTGCTTCAGTACCTGATCGACCAGGCCGAAGCGCCTGCTGCGCCCGCGTCACCTTCCAGGTCAGCGTCCCGCAGCACCACGAAAACCTGAGGCTGTCTTGCCCGACGTCGCCTTTCATTTCAATGCACCCGATCGGGTGGGCTATGCCTGCCGGCTGCTGCGCAAGGCGTATTTGCGCAAGGCGCGGCTGTTTGTGTGGGTCGTACAGAGCGATCTGGCCCGACTCGACGCAGCGCTGTGGACCATGGGCCCGGGTGAATTTGTGCCCCATTGCCGCAGCGACGACCCCGAAATGCTGACCACGCGGTCGCCCATCCAGATCGGTCACCAGCTGCCCGACTCCCGAGCCGATTTGATTCTGGTGAACCTGCGTCACGACATGCCTGACGAACCTGCTGCGTTCAACCGGGTGATCGAAGTGGTGACGCTGGACGAAGCCGATCGAGCGCCGGCGCGCGATCGATGGCGCCAATACAGGGCGCTGGGCCTGGAGCCGCAACGGCATGACCTCCAGTTGGTGCCTTTGGATTAAGTGCGCACTGCGGCGGGGCATGACAGCCGCTAATGCGACATTCGCGCGGGTGATGTGGTCTGTGAAAACCCTTGATTGGGCTTTAGCCTTGTCCCGTATGTGAAATTCGCAGCCTTTTTAGAGTATCTTTATGAGCGTGATGGCAAAAGTTCCCATCGCTTAACTTTTTCAATCCTTTTTGAGGAAAACCATGCAACTGAACCTGAAACTGGCCGTTCTTGCGGCGGCCGTCGCTCTTGCCGCTTGCGGCAAAAAAGAAGAAGCCGCGCCGGTCGCAGCACCTGCGGCGGCTCCTGCACCTGCAGCCCAGGTCATCAAGATTGGTCATGTCGGTCCCACCAGTGGCGCAATTGCCCACCTCGGCAAAGACAATGAAAACGGCGCCAAGATGGCGATCGAGGAACTCAACGCTGCTGGCCTGACCATCGGCGGCGCGCCAGTCAAATTCGAGCTGCTGGCCGAAGATGACGCTGCGGATCCCAAGCAAGGTACCGCTGCCGCTACCAAGCTCGTGGATGCCAAGGTCGCCGGCGTGATCGGTCACCTGAACTCCGGTACCACCATCCCCGCCTCCCAGATTTACAACGACGCTGGCATTCCCCAGATTTCCCCATCGGCCACCAACCCCAAGTACACCCGCCAGGGCTACGCCGGCGTGTTCCGCATGGTGGCTGACGACGTGCACCTTGGTGGCACGCTGGGCAAGTACGCTGTGGAAACGCTGAAAGCCAAGACCGTGGCCGTGATCGACGACCGCACGGCCTACGGCCAAGGCGTGGCTGACGAGTTTGAAAAAGGCGTGGCCGCTGCTGGCGGTACCGTGGTGGGCCGTGAGTTCACCAACGACAAAGCCACCGACTTCAATGCCATCCTGACCACCCTGAAGGCCAAGAAGCCTGACGTCGTGTTCTTCGGCGGCATGGACGCCGTGGCAGGCCCGATGCTCAAGCAGATGAAGCAGCTCGGCATCAACGCCAAGTTCATGGGTGGCGATGGCATCTGCTCCAGCGAACTGCCCAAGCTGGCCGCTGACGGCATGGCCGACGACCAGGTCTATTGCGCAGAAGCTGGTGGTGTTGAAGGCGAGCAGAAGGCTGGCATGGACAAGTTCCGCGCCGACTTCAAGGCCAAGTACGGTGCTGACGTGCAGGTGTACGCACCTTACGTCTACGACGCTGTCAAAGTCATGGCCAACGCCATGGTGACCGCTGGCTCTGCAGACCCCAAGGTCTACCTGCCTGCACTCAAGGCCACCAACTACAAGGGCGTGACCGGCAACATCGCCTTTGACGAAAAAGGCGACATCAAGAATGGTGCCCTGACGCTGATGACCTACAAGGCCGGTGCCCGCACCACCTTGGCCGTGATCCGCTGATCAGCGCTTTCTGGCTCTTATTGAAAGGCCACCTACGGGTGGCTTTTTTCATGCATGCGCCCGACTTTGAGCCACACCGGACCGCAACGGCAACGCCTTCGGGTTGTCACTGCGCCGGAATGTTCTGCACCGTTGAGTGACGAATACAGCCAAGGTCGACTTGGTGGTCAACCGACAAAGCAATACAAGGACGCAGCCATGGACAACATCGACGACGCTCTGAGGGAAAGCCACGGGGTGGAGCGCAAGTTGTGCTGGCAATTGGTGCGCACCAAGGCTGATGACCCGCACGCTCTGGAAATCCATGGCGAACTGCGCGTTGAACTCGCGGCTCACGCCGTGGCCTAGGATCGGTTTCTGTATTCACCCATCGTGCTGGATGATCTGGGTTTGAAACCTTCCAGGCACGCCCTGTCTGAACACCACAAGATCGACGAATGTGTCGAGGCCTTGGGCCAGGCACGCAAGACATACAGTCGTGACCAGAAGCGCATGCGGTCTGTTGAAGCATGATGACTTTTACAGCCAACGAAACCGCTGCAGAAAAGAAAAACGGGCCATGAGGCCCGTGTTTGCTTGATCCCTGGCGGAGAGGGCGGGATTCGAACCCGCGGTGGGTATTAGCCCACACACGCTTTCCAGGCGTGCGACTTAAACCGCTCATCCACCTCTCCGTGCAGCCTTCGATTGTAGCAGCCTCGGGAGCCCGCTCAGGTGGTCGGGCTGCCGTCGGCGGTCTTGTGCCAGGCGTGTTGTTGCAGCACCTCCAGCGAGACGTACTGCAAGGTGGTGGCATTGGTGGCCTCAAGAACCACGGGTGGTGCAACGCCGGCCTGCAAGGCTTCTTTCCAGCGCTGCACGCACAGGCACCAGCGGTCGCCCGGCTTGAGGCCGGCGAACCGCCATTCGGGCCGGGGCGTGCTCAGGTCGTTGCCGCGCTCACGAGAAAATTCGAGGAATGCTGCGGTGACGCGCGCGCAAACCACATGTGTGCCGAGGTCGTCAGGGCCGGTCTCGCAACACCCATCCCGGTAGAAGCCTGTGAGCGGGTCGTAGGAGCAGGGCAGCAGTTCGCCACCAAGGACATTGCGCGCGAGGGTCATGGTGTTCTCGACAAGAGTCAAAGGATCAGGTGGTTTTGCTGGTGCCGACCATCTTCATCGCCGAAGCAATCAGGGCGGACACCTCGGTCATGTTGCTGGGCACGATAAGGGTGGTGGTGGCGTCGGCGGCGACCTTGCTGTAGGCGTCGACCGCGCGCTCGGCCACCTTGAGCTGCACAGCCTCCTGGCCGCCCGGCTGGCGGATGGCTTCGGCCACCACGCGAATGGCTTCGGCCGTGGCCTCGGCCACCGCCAGGATGGCTGAAGCCTCGCCCTGCGCGTTGTTGATCTCGGCTTGCTTCTCACCTTCGGAGCGGGCAATAAAGGCTTCACGTTCGCCGGTGGCGATGTTGATCTGCTCCTGGCGACGGCCTTCGGAGGCGGCGATCAGCGCGCGCTTTTCACGCTCGGCGGTGATCTGGGCCTGCATGGCCAGCAAGATCTCTTTCGGCGGGGTGAGATCCTTGATCTCGTAGCGCAGCACCTTCACACCCCAGTTCAGCGCGGCCTCATCGATGGCGTGTACCACTTGGGCGTTGATGATGTCGCGCTCCTCAAACGTCTTGTCGAGTTCCAGCTTGCCGATGACCGAACGCAGCGAGGTCTGGGCGAGTTGTGTCACAGCCACGATGTAGTTGGAAGAGCCGTAGCTCGCGCGCATGGGGTCAGTGACCTGAAAGTACAGGATGCCGTCGACCTGCAGCTGGGTGTTGTCGCGCGTGATGCAGACCTGGCTGGGTACATCGAGCGGAATCTCTTTCAGGCTGTGCTTGTAGGCCACCTTGTCGATGAAAGGCACGAGGAAGTTCAAGCCGGGCGCCAGCGCCGAGTGGTACTTGCCCAGGCGTTCGACCACCCAGGCGTTTTGCTGCGGTACGACCTTGACGGAGCGGGTGATGAAGATGGCAGCGACGATGAGCAAAAGGATGGCGATTTCCATGGCGGACGGTTCTCGAAAGATTGGAGATTGGGAGGTTGGAGCAGGTGCAGACAAGCGCCGGGCTTCAGACCTTGTCGACCAGCAGGCGGCTGCCCACCAACTCGGCCACGCGGTAGCTGCCGGGCGCGGGCGGATTGCCTGGGCGGTGGATCACGGTCCATTGCGCGCCACGGTATCTGACGCTGGCCGTGCCATCGAGGTTCCACTCGTCGATCTGAAGGATCTCGCCCACATCGAGGTTCACACTGCGAAGGGAGCGCACCGAGGGGTCGCTCGCGCGTCGCTTCTTGATGAAATACCACGCAACCACCAGCGCTGAACCG
>JBBQSX010000242.1:0-4659 GCA_038213545.1 Burkholderiales bacterium | reverse complement strand
CGTGCCGTCGGCCGCGATCTCGCCGGCCACCACCTGCAGCTTTTCAAGATTGCGGCCGATCAGCACCACATGCGCGCCCAGCGCCGCCAGTTCATGCGCGGTGCAGCGGCCAATGCCCGAGCCGCCGCCGGTGACCACGATCACGCGACCGTGGAGCAGGCCGGGGGCGAAGGCGGAGCGGTAGTGCTGGTGTCCGGTGGTGGATGGGGTGGTCATGCCGGTTCCTTCAGAAAGAGTTGCAAGGCCGAGGTGGTGAGGTCGTCGAGCGAGGCGCGCGCCCGCGCCTTGGCACTGCGGCCCGAGGGCGGTGCGTACCACTGCACCGACCAGTTGAGCGCGCCAAAGATCATGAGCCGGGCCAGCACCGGATCGCCCGCGAGTTGACGGGTGGCGTGCAGCGCCTCGAACACCGGGACCCAGGCTGCTTCGTACTGGTCCTTGAGGCGGTTGACTTCGCTGCGCTGTGTCGCGTCGAGCGAGCGCCATTCGTACAGCATCACGGGAATGAATTCGCTGTCGGGGCCGAGCAGCACGTCGAAGTGGTTGCGCACCAGCACCCGCATGCGCTCGCGCACGTCCGCCCCCGGCGGCAGGCTGGCCAGCGCGGCGTTCTGCCGCTGCAGCGCTCCCTGCATGCCTTCAAGCATCACCGCGGCAAGCAGGGCTTCCTTGCTCTCGAAATGGTAGAAGGGCGATCCCGAGCGCATGCCCACGGCGGTGGCAATGTCGCGCGTGCTGGTGCCGGCAAAACCCTGCGCCCTGAACAGCCTGGCGGCACCGCGAATCAGCTCGCGCCGCCGGTTGCCATCGTCGCGCTCATCAGCCGTCTTTCGCGGGCGCCCGCGCGCGCGGCGGGGTGCATCGTTGCCCGCATCTGCAACCACGGTATCGGGAATGTCCAGGTTCATGGAAGCAAACCATATCAGCGTCGCCGAATTTCAACAAGCACTTGCTTTGTGAAAATGTGAACAGCTGTCTCCGGATCGACATCGGAGGAGTGCGCAAACCCTCAGGACGCCCCGTTTCTGCGACCATGCCGCATGCAAAAATCTTTCGACATCATCGTGTTCGGCGCCACCGGCTTCACCGGGCGGCTGGTGGCCGAGTACCTGCACACGACTTATGGCGCCAATGGCGGCGTGACCTGGGCCATGGCCGGGCGCAGCCTGGAGAAGCTGACCCAGGTGCGCGATGCGCTGGGTATCGACGCCGCCCTGCCCCTCTTGGTGGCCGATGCGACCGATGCGAAAGCGCTGGCGCAGCTGGTGGCGCAGGCCCGCGTGGTCATCACCACCGTGGGGCCGTACCAGAAGCACGGCCAGGCGCTGGTGGACGCCTGCGCGCACGCAGGCACCGACTACGTGGACCTGTGCGGCGAGCCCGGCTGGATGGCACAGATGATCCCGCGCCTGCAGGGCCCGGCGGCGGCGAGTGGCGCGCGCATCGTGTTCTCGTGCGGCTTCGACTCCATCCCGTTCGACCTCGGCGTGGTCTTCCTGCAGCACGAGGCAATGCAGCGCCTGGGCGCACCGCTGGTGCGTGTGCATGGCCGGGTGAAGGTCATGAAGGGTGGTTTCTCCGGTGGCACGGCAGCCAGCCTGCTGGCCACGCTGGAGACCGCCGGGCGCGACCCGACGCTGGCGCGCACGCTGGCCGACCCCTTTGCGCTCACGCCGGGCTTTCGCGGCCCCAGACAACCCGACGACAGCACCGCCGCCTTCGACGAACTCGCGCAGTCGTGGACCGGGCCGTTCGTGATGGCGCCCATCAACACCAAGAACGTGCACCGCACCCACGCGCTGCGTGGCCACCCCTGGGGCACCGACTTCACCTACAGCGAACGCATGCTCACCGGTGGCGGTGAGGGAGGCGAGAAACGCGCCAAAACCCTCGCGCGCAACACGCGGGTACAGAACGCACTGCTGGCCTTTGGCCCCACGCGTGCACTCATCCGCCGTTTTGCGCTGCCACAGCCCGGCCAGGGCCCCACCAAAGAGCAGCGCGAGAAGGGGCGCTACGAAGTGCTGTTCATCGGCAACACGGCCGATGGCCGAACCCTGCGCGCCAGCGTCAAGGGCGATCGCGACCCGGGCTACGGTTCCACCTGCAAACTGATCAGCGAAACCGCGCTGTGTCTGGCGCGCGAGACCAGCCAGACCATGGCGCCTGGCGGCGTGTGGACGCCCGGTGCGGCCATGGGTCTCACGCTGGTGCGCCGACTGCAGGAACGCGCGGGTTTGAGCTTCGAGATCGTCGACAACCCGCCGACCCGCTGACCCATGGCCGAAGAACGCGTATTCATCGGCCACGCCAGCGATATCCCGCCCGCCTGGGGCGCACCGCGCACGGCCTCCCGCCGGTTCACCGTGGCCCTTCGCGAGCCACGCGGCCTTGAGTCCTTCTCTGTGGCCTGGGGCGAGCTCACGGCCAACCCCGGCTCGGACTGGGTGGTGATGCAGGACGACGGCGCGGCCTGGCCGATCAAGAAAGACCTCTTCGCACGCACTTACGAGGCAGTCGAGCCGGGGCGCTACCGCAAGGTGGAGCGCAGCCGCCTGGTGCAGGTGCCACCCGGCTCGGTGGCCGTGCTGGCCACGCTGGAAGGCACGCTCGAAGTGCGCCACCCCGACCATGTGGTCGTGGGTTCTCAGGGCGAGGTCTATGCCAACGCAGCCGACTGGGTGCGCGAGCACCTCACCTTCGATCCCGTGGGCGGCGCCTGAGCCCGCCAATCGACCATTTCCCTCTGTTTCCAAGGAACCCCCGTGAGCCAGCTGTTTTCGCCTTTCAATCTCGGTCCGCTGCGCTTGAAAAACCGCATCGTGATCGCACCCATGTGCCAGTACTCGGCCGACCATGGCAACGCCACCGACTGGCACCTGATCCACCTCGGCCACCTCGCGCTCTCGGGTGCGGGCCTCATGATCCTGGAGGCCACGGCGGTCACGCCCGAGGGCCGCATCTCGCCCACCGACCTGGGCTTGTGGAACGAGGCGAACGAACACGCGCTGACCGAGGTGATCACCAAGGTGCGCAAGCACTCGGCCATGCCGATCGCCATCCAGCTCTCGCACGCCGGGCGCAAGGCCTCCAGCCGCGTGCCGTGGGAAGGTGGCCAGCTCATCGCGCCTGAAGACGGCGGCTGGGAGACGCTGGCGCCCTCGGCCATTCCCCACCTCGCTCACGAGCCACCACCGCACGCGCTCGATGCGTCCGGCCTGGACCGCATCAAGCAGGCCTTCGTGGACGCGGCCCTGCGCGCCCAGCGCATCGGCATCGACGCGATCGAGCTGCACGCGGCCCACGGCTACCTGCTGCACCAGTTCCTCTCGCCCATTTCCAACCAGCGCACCGATGCGTACGGCGGTTCGCTGGAGAACCGCATGCGTTTCCCGCTGGCGGTGTTCGACGCGGTGGCCGCCGTGCTGCCGTCCAACATGGCGCTGGGCATGCGCCTGTCGGGCACCGACTGGGTGGACGGCGGCTGGGACGCGCAGCAGAGCGTGGTGTTTGGCCACGAACTCAAGCAACGCGGCTGCCACTTCATGCACATCTCCAGCGCTGGCATCTCGCCGCTGCAGCAGATTCCGCTGGGCCCCAACTACCAGGTGCCGCTGGCCGAGCAGGTCAAGCGCGAAGTGGGCCTGCCCACCATCGCCGTGGGCCTGGTGACCGAGCCCGAGCAGGCCGAAGACATCATCGCAAGCGGCCGGGCCGATCTGGTGGCCCTGGCGCGCGCCATGCTGTACGACCCCCGCTGGCCCTGGCACGCCGCCGCGAAACTCGGCGCCCAGGTGGACGCTCCACCGCAGTACTGGCGCAGCCAGCCGCGCGGCATGAACCAGCTGTTCGGCGATGTGAAGATCGGTCAGCGCTGAAGGTCAGCCACCACCGTCCAGCCCTGCACACCAACAGTTCACCGCCTCCGAGGTTTGACTTCAGCAATCGGCCCTAAGCAGCCCGTCGAGTGATAGCAACCTCTCGCCGCCGCTCAACTTACTAATTCAGCGCCGCCTTCGCGAAGTGGTGCAACAACCTCGCCTAGCTGGTTTCTTCAATCAGTCCCCGGATAACCGCGCAGAAATCCTCGATGGCGCTTTCCTTGAAGATCAGCCTGGTGACGCCCACTTCTCGAGCTGCCTCAGTCAAAGCTTCATCGACAAACCCTGATGCGATGGCTGTTTTCAGTGCAGGGTTGATAGTGAGCATTTCTCGCATCACCTCGATGCCGTTCATGCCAGGCATATTGAAATCGGTAATCACCAGATCAAAGGCATCACCATCAGCCGCCACCGCTGCGATGGCTTCGGACTGCTCGCTGAATGCACTGACCTTGAAGCCCTCAATCTCCAGCAAGCGTCGTACCAAAAATATCAACGAATCGTCATCGTCCAGGTAGAGGATGTGCCGACCGGCTCCAGACTTGGTCAGCGTTGGGGCAATTCCCTGCGGTGCTGCGTCCACTTGCTGACCTGCATCAGGTACGCCACAAGCCGCCGGAAGATCGATCGTGAAAGATGTACCTTCACCGAGCTTGCTCGACACATTAACCAGACCGCCATGGGATTGGACGACTCCATGCACCACCGCCAGACCCAGACCAGTACCCTCGCCAGGCGGTTTGGTTGTGAAAAAGGGCTCAAACATTCGATCAAGAGT
>JBBQSX010000241.1:0-4673 GCA_038213545.1 Burkholderiales bacterium | reverse complement strand
GCTCGGCGATCTTGACGAGCGCCACCGGCTGGACGCACTGTGCGAACTCAACGTGATCGAGCAGGTGATGCACGTCGCCGAAACCACCGTGGTGCAGGACGCGTGGCAGCGCGGCCAGCCGCTGACGCTGCACGGCTGGGTCTACGGCCTGAGGGACGGCCTGCTGCAGGATCTGCACATGGTCGTGCGCGGCACCGACGTGCTCGATGACACCTACCGATGCGCTGTGGCTGAGGTGGCCAGCCGGGCGCGGGCGTGAGCCGGGCGGTTTCCCCCTCCGTCTCATCTGTGCAACTTCATCCACTGCGGCGCCCCATGTTTCCCCAGCGCCTGGACTCGACCCTCGCCTACGCCATCGCCAAGGCGATGATGGACGGCTTCAACCGGCACTACCGGTTGTTCCGCACCGAGTCGGCCCGTGCTAAGCACCGTTTCGAGACCCGCGACTGGCTCGGCCAGCAGCGTGCCCAGCGCGAGCGCATCGAGTTCTACGACCTGCGGGTCAAGGAATGCGTGATGCGTCTGATGAAGGAGTTCGGTGCCGAAGCGCAGCCCATGGACGTGTGGGAGCAGGTCAAGCTGCACTACATCGGACTGCTGGTGAACCACCACCAGCCCGAGCTGGCCGAGACCTTCTTCAACTCGGTCACCACCAAGATCCTGCAACGCGCCTACTTCCAGAACGACTTCATCTTCGTGCGCCCGGCGGTCTCCACCGAGTACATCGAGAACGAAGAGCCCAGCGCCAAGCCCACCTACCGCTGCTACTACCCCACGGCAGAGACCATGCAGGCCGAGGCACTGCGTCTGCTGCAGGACTTCGACCTGCGCGTGCCGTTTGAAGACCAGGAGCGCGACGCCGGACTGGTGCTGGGCGCCATGAAGCGGCATTTCGACCATGTGAAGCTGCGCGCCAACTTCCAGTTCCAGGTGCTCTCGGGCCTGTTCTTCCGCAACAAGGGCGCGTATGTGGTGGGCAAGATCATCAACGGGTTTCAGGAAGTGCCGTTCGCCCTGCCCATCCTGCACAACACCGACGGAAAACTGGTGGTGGACGCCGCCCTGTTCGGCGAAGACGACCTGCTCATCCTGTTCAGTTTTGCACGCGCCTACTTCATGGTCGACATGGAGGTGCCTAGCGCCTACGTGCAGTTTTTGCGCAGCATGATGCCGCGCAAGCCGCGCGCCGAGTTCTACAACGCGCTCGGCCTGGCCAAGCAGGGCAAGACGCTGTTCTACCGCGACTTCCTCTTCCACATGCGGCACAGCACCGACCAGTTCCGCATCGCGCCCGGTATCAAGGGCATGGTGATGCTGGTGTTTGATCTGCCCAGCTTTCCTTTCGTGTTCAAGGTCATCAAGGACTTTTACCCACCGCAGAAGGACACCACGCGCGAGCAGATCCGCGGCAAGTACCTGCTGGTGAAACAGCACGACCGCGTGGGCCGCATGGCCGACACGCTGGAGTTTTCTGAGGTGGGTTTCCCGCACGACCGTTTCACCGACGAGCTGATTGCCGAGATCCAGAAGTTCGCGCCCAGCCAACTGGAGATCAGCGACCGCGATGGCGATGGCACGACCGAGGTGGTCTTGAAGCACTGCTACATCGAGCGCCGCATGATCCCGCTCAATATCTATCTGCAGGAAGCGTTCGATGCGCTTCAGGTGCATGCCGCAGACCCTGCAGCCACTGCGCAGCTGGAGCGTGCGGTGGTGGAGTACGGCAACGCCATCAAGGACCTGGTGGCCGCCAACATCTTCCCCGGCGACATGCTGTGGAAGAACTTCGGCATCACCCGCCACGGCAAGGTCGTTTTCTACGACTACGACGAGATCGAATACATCACCGACTGCAATTTCCGCCGCGTGCCCGCGCCGCGCAACGAGGAGGACGAGATGTCGGGCGAGGTCTGGTACACGGTGCACAAGCACGACGTGTTTCCCGAAACCTTCGGCCCCTTCCTGCTCGGCAATCCGGTGGTGCGCGCCGTGTTCATGAAGCACCACGCCGACCTGCTCGATGCCGCCTTCTGGCAACTGCACAAGGAGCGCATCGCCGCTGGCCATGTGTTTGATGTTTTTCCCTACGAGAGCGAGCGGCGTTTCCTGTCGCACGCACTCGCCTGAACCTTTGTCCACCTTTCCAGGAGATTCACCATGTCCCAAGACGCAATCGTTATCGTCGGCGCCGCCCGCACCCCCATGGGCTCGTTTCAGAGCGATTTCGCCAGCCTCTCGGCCCACGACCTGGGTGGTGCCGCCATCAAGGCCGCCGTGCAGCGCAGCGGCGTGAACCCTGACCTGGTCGACGAAGTGCTGTTCGGCAACTGCCTGATGGCTGGCCAGGGCCAGGCGCCGGCGCGCCAGGCGGCGTTCAAGGGCGGGTTGCCCAAGTCGGCGGGTGCGGTGACGCTCTCCAAGATGTGTGGCTCCGGCATGAAGGCCACCATGCTCGCGCACGACATGATCGCCGCCGGCAGCGCCGCCGTGATGGTGGCCGGCGGCATGGAGAGCATGACCAACGCGCCGTATTTGCTGCAGAAGGGCCGTGGCGGTTACCGCATGGGCCACGACAAGATCTTCGACCACATGATGCTCGATGGCCTGGAAGACGCTTACGAAGCCGGCCGCAGCATGGGCACCTTCGGCGAAGACTGTGCCGCCAAGTACAGCTTCACCCGCGAGCAGCAGGATGCGTTTGCCATCGCCTCGGTCACGCGCGCGAAGGCCGCCACCGAGAGCGGCGCTTTCGCTGCCGAGATCACCCCGGTGACGGTGAAAGACCGCAGCGGCGAGCGCGTGGTGAGCACCGACGAAGGCCCGGGCAAAGTCAAGCTCGACAAGGTCACCAGCCTCAAGCCCGCGTTCAAGAAGGACGGCACCATCACCGCTGCCTCCAGCTCGTCCATCAACGACGGTGCCGCTGCGCTGGTGCTCATGCGGGAGTCCACCGCGAAGGCCCAGGGCCTCAAACCGCTGGCGCGCATCGTGGCACACGCCACCCATGCGCAGGCACCCAACTGGTTCGCCACCGCCCCGGTGGGCGCCACGCAGAAGCTGCTGGCCAAGACCGGCTGGAGCGTGAATGAAGTGGACCTGTGGGAGATCAACGAAGCCTTCGCCGTGGTGCCCATGGCGCTCATGACCGAGCTGAACATTCCGCACGAGAAGGTCAACGTCAACGGCGGCGCCTGCGCCCTGGGCCACCCCATCGGCGCCAGCGGCGCGCGCATCCTGGTCACGCTGATCCATGCGCTGCAGGCGCGTGGCGGCCAGAAGGGCGTGGCCACACTGTGCATTGGTGGCGGAGAGGCCACGGCGATGGCCATTGAACTGCTGTAACCCGGAGACGACCTGGCCATGCTGAACCAAGACCAACTCATGATCCGCGACGCGGTGCGCAGCTTTGCCCAGGAGCAGCTCTGGCCGCACGCGGCGAAGTGGGACAAGGAACACCACTTTCCGACCGACGTGCACAGAGGCCTGGCCGAACTTGGCGCGTATGGCATCTGCGTGCCCGAAGCGCTGGGCGGTGCGGGGCTGGACTATGTGACGCTGGCCGTGGTGCTGGAGGAAATCGCCGCTGGTGATGGCGGTACCAGCACCGCGATCTCGGTCACCAACTGCCCGGTCAACGCGATCCTGATGCGCTATGGCAGTGCGCAACAGCAAGAGCGTTGGCTGCGCCCGTTGGCCGCTGGCCAGATGCTGGGCGTTTTCTGCCTGACCGAGCCGCATGTGGGCTCCGACGCCTCGGCCCTGCGAACGACAGCGACCAAGCAGGGTGATGAATACGTGCTCAACGGCGTCAAGCAGTTCATCACCAGCGGCAAGAACGGACACCTGGCGATCGTGATCGCGGTGACCGACAAGGGCGCGGGCAAGAAGGGCATGAGCGCCTTCGTGGTTCCCACGAGCACACCGGGTTATGTGGTGGCGCGGCTGGAAGACAAGCTCGGCCAGCACAGCAGCGACACGGCACAGATCAATTTCGACAACTGCCGCATCCCGGCTGAGAATCTGATCGGCGCCGAAGGCGAGGGCTACAAGATCGCTCTGTCTGCACTCGAAGGTGGGCGTATCGGCATCGCCGCGCAGAGCATCGGTATGGCGCGCAGCGCGTTCGACTGTGCGCTCGCCTACTCGAAGGACCGTGAGAGTTTTGGCCAACCGATCTTCAATCACCAGGCCGTGGGTTTTCGCCTGGCCGACATGGCCACGCAGATCGAAGCGGCACGCGCGCTCACGCACCATGCGGCGGCTTTGCGCGACGCCGGGCAGCCGTGTTTGAAGGAAGCGGCCATGGCCAAGCTGTTCGCCAGCGAAATGGCCGAGGCCGTGTGCACGGCGGCCATCCAGGTGTTTGGCGGCTATGGTTATGTGAGCGACTTTCCGGTGGAGCGCATTTACCGGGATGTGCGGGTGTGCCAGATTTACGAAGGCACGTCGGACATTCAGAAGATCATCATTGCACGAGGGTTGTGACCCCCTGCGCCGCTGACGCGGCGTCCCCCTGAAAGGGGGACGATGCCAGTGGCCCGGCAAAGCCGGTTCCTCGGCATCTCCCGGTTCAGGCACGCGCTTCGGGCCGCTCGTTGGAAGGCGTGAAGCTCGGCCAGCACCCTGTCCGGCGAGACATGTTTTCTGCCCAGGATGCCGTGGAACCGGCTTTG
>JBBQSX010000240.1:0-4682 GCA_038213545.1 Burkholderiales bacterium | reverse complement strand
GGACGATCCGCGCCTGAGCATCCGCCACCTCGCGTGGGACCCGGTTTCGGCCAGCGTGGGCATCGCCTTGCAGGCCGAACACGACGACCCGCAGGCGCGGCTGGCCGCCCCGGTGCTTGCGGTCTGGAACGGCCGCGAGCTGCGCGTCGGCCAGGGGAAACCGGTGCTGGCTGGCTACGGAGGCGACATCTGCGCGCGCACCGGCGGTGGGTTTCTGGTGAGCTGCCCGCGCAGCCACCAGGTGGCGCTGTTTGGTGGCAACGGTCATTGGCACGGCCGCATCGCGCTGGAGGACGCCTGCGCGCTGGACAAGGTGGCCGGCCGCTGGTGGGCCGCCGGGCGTTCGAGCGCTCTGGGCGAAGCCGGACTGGACGGCACCAGCCCGGCGACCGATCTGCCGGCGGGCTGCCGCATCGACAACCACTGGCTGGCGTACGCCTGAGTCCGAGCTCAGATCAGGATGTCGAACAGGTTCGAGAATGTGTCCGTCCAAGGCCGGAAACCGGGGCGCGGCTGCAGCACCTGAGCGCCTTGCAGCGAGGGCGGAAGAGCAGCGGCCTGCGCGGCGTTCACGAACACCACCCAGGTGGAGCGCCGGCAGAACGGGTCGCCGTGGCCACTGGGCAATTCGAGCAGCAGCGCCACCTTGCCCACGTGTTGTGCGGCAGAGGCCATGACCGGGCGCAAATCCAGGTAGGTGTTGGTGATGTGCACCGCCAGCAAGCCATCTGGCTTCATGTGCCGCAGGTAGGCGTCGAACGCTTCGAGCGTGAGCAGGTGGGTGGGGATGGAGTCGCCCGAGAAAGCGTCCATGGCCAGCAGATCGAAGGCCTGCGGTGATTCGCGCTCCAGCATCAGGCGGCCGTCGCCCAGCACCGGCACGATCTTTGCCGCGCTGTCACTCAGGTAGCTGAAGTGCTTGCGCGCCAGGTCCAGCACCTGGTCGTTGATCTCGTACATGCGCATTTCGTCGCCCGCGCGTCCGTACACCGCGAGCGTGCCCGCGCCCAGGCCCACCACGCCGAGCTGGCGCGGCCGGTCGGTGGGCAGGCTCTGCAGCGCGCGGCCGATGCCGGTGCGCTCGCAGTAGTAGGCGGTGGCGCGTTTGGGGTGGTTCAGGTACTGCTCGCCGTGCGTGATGCTGCCGTGCACCATGCTGCGCACGGGGCCCAGGCCGTCTTCGTCCACACCGTCTTCAATGCGCGTCTGGCTGTAGAAGTTGCGCACCACCTCGGTGTAGCCCTGCACGTAGTCGAGCGAAATGCTGGACAGGCGCGCGCCATAGAGCAGCAGTGCCAGCAGCAGGGTACCGCGCAGCCAGCGGCCACGGAGCTCGGGCCACAGCACCAGCACCATCAGCAGTGCACACAGAAACAGGCCCAGCGGCAACTCGAAATAGGCGTTGAAGATCACCGGAGCCACCAGCCCCACGAACAGGCCGCCCAGCGCGCCGCCCACCGAGAGCATCAGATAGAACAGCGTGAGGTGGCGCAGCGGCGGCCGCCGGCGCACCAGCTCACCGTGGCAGACCATGCAGAACACGAACACCGACGCGCACAGCAGGGCCACGAGCACCGGCACGTCCAGGCCGTGGTTCATGGCGAAGTCCAGCGCCACAAAGGCCAGCGGCAACGCCACCCACAGGAAGAACGGGCGCACGTAGTAACGCGGCGCGTCAAAACACAGGATGAAGCTCAGCAGGTACAGCGCCAGCGGCAACACCCAGAGAAAGGGCACGGGCGCCACATCTTGCGTGAGGTGGCGCGTGATGGCCAGCAGCAGCATGGAGGCGGTGGCCGCCAGACCCACCCACATGAGGCATTCGCGCCAGCCGGGGCGGGGCGTGTCGTCCAGCGGCGGGGTGGCGGTGGTGGCGTCGTTCTGCCGCCGCACGGTGTAGGCCGCCGTGGCCACGCACACCAGCACGAACAGTGCATACCCGGTGGACCACACCCAGGCCTGCGGCTTCACCGCCAGCATCGGCTCCACCAGCACCGGGTAGGAGAGCAGGGCCAGCATGGAGGCCAGGTTGGACAGCGCATAGAGCCGGTAAGGCTGCACCCCCTGGCTCACGAAGCTGCGCGCGTACCAGGCCTGCATGAGCGGGCCGGTGGTGGAGAGCAGCAAATAGGGCACACCCACGGTGGTGGCCAGCACGCCGAGCACGCTCCACGTCGGGTAGGCCTGGGCATCGAGCTTCCACGAGGGGTCGGCCACCACCGGCAGGGTGACCAGGCTCAGCAGCAGCAGCGCGCCGTGGACCCAAGGCTGGCGCCGCGCGCTCGCCTTTTCGTGCAGCAGGTGCACGTAGGCGTAGCCCAGCAACAGCTCCACCTGGAAGAACACCATGCACAGCGTCCACACCGACGACGAGCCCCCGAACCACGGCAGGATCATCTTGGCCACGATGGGTTGGATCTGGAACAGCAGGAAGGCTGAGAGAAAGACCGTGGCGGCAAAGAGCGGCATGGGCGTGCGTGGCGAGCCTGAGGTGCTGCAGTATGGACGCGCGGCTGCACGGCCCGCCGTCGCGCGTGCTCAGGTGTGGCGCTGCAGAAACACGTCGATCGCTTCGTTCACCAGCTCCGGGTGCGTGATCGGTCCCATGTGGCCAAGCCGCTCGAACACCACATGCTCCGCGCGCGGCAGCGCGCTCAGCAGCCGACGCGCCACGCCGTGCGCGGACGTGGTGGAGTGACCGCCCGTCATGAGCAGCACCGGAACGCCCAGGCTGGCGAAACCAGCCAGCGGCGTTGGCTCGGTCATCAGGGCGTGGGCCCAGCGGCGCACATTGACGGTGGAATTTGCCATCCCCAACTGGCGCTCGGGCGGCGTGGCGTCCCAGCTGCCATGGCCCATCCAGTAGTCGATGAAGGACTTCGCGGCCAGGTTCTTGTCGCCTGCGTCCAGCGCGGCGGCTGCGCTCATCACCGCGTTGCGGATTCCGTCGGCTTCGTTGGGCGCAGGTCCATCGGCTTCGATCAGCGAGAACAGCGTGGGCTCGTACAACACCAGGGCGCGCACGCGCTGCGGCTGCTGCAGTGCCGCGATCAGCGCCACGGCCGCTCCATAAGAGTGGCCGACCAGGCTGAAGCTGTCACCGGCCTTGGCGAACACCGGATCAAGAAACGCCACCTCGTCGGCCAGCGCGATCGTGCGGTCCGAGGGCCACTCGGGGCTGTACCCGGAACCGTACGAGTCTGGTGCCAGCACCCGGTGGCGGGGCGCCAGCTGTGTCATGAGGGCGCGCCACTGGCCACTGTGGCTGGCGTTGGAGTGCAGGCAGATCACGGCCGGGCCGGCGCCGGCTTCGCGGAGGTGGGGCTGGGCATCGGGCATCGTGGTCTCCTGGACGGGATGTGGCTCATGCTAACGGCTGGCTGGCGGTGACAATCGCGCCATGTTGCTTCGCACCGTCTTGCTTGTGCTCGCACTGGTTGCCGCGGGCGCCGTGGCCCCCGCGCTCGCCGCCGGCGCACAACCTGTCGCGGTTCACCCGCGTGTGTTCGTCATGCCTGCGATGCCGGCCGGCAGCGAGGCGCCCATGACCCTCCCTGAAGACGGCGCGCTGACGATGCCGTTTGTCTCCGGCGGCGCGCCCGGTGTGGCCTGGCGCATCAACGACAGGGTGTGGCGCGAGGTTCTGGACGGCACACCCGCGCCCACCCAGCCCGGCGACACCTTCACGCCGCCACCCGACCAGCTGCCGCTAGGCACGGTCTCGCTGGCGTACCGCGCCGAGTTCATCCCGGCGGCAAAACCGCGCTGGCTGTCGCTGGACTTCAGCGGCGAGGCGTGCGGTGCGTACTGTGAAGAGTTCACCCACACCCGCGTGTTCGACCTGCGTGACGGCCGCCAGCTGTCGCTCGGCGACCTGCTCACGGTCAAAGGCTTCACCGACGTGGGCCGCCGGGTCGATGCGCAGCGGCATCGGGCCTACCGGCAGCAGGTGCGCCTGCTCCAGGTCGCGCAGAAGCATGCGAAGGGCCAGCAGGGCAGCGAGAGCGATGACGCCGACCGCCTCGCGCTCAACAAAGCGTGTCTGAAGCGCGTGACCGCCGAACCCTCGACCCCCGAGGGGCTGTTGAGTTATTCCTTCAAGTTCAACAGCCGCAAGGAGCTCGTGCTCTCGGTCGGCCGCTGCAGCAACCACGCCTCGCGCGCGCTCGACGATGTGGGCGAGATCACGGTCGCAATCCCGGCCGTTGCCCTCAGGTCTTCGCTCACGCCCTACGGCCGCACCTTCGTGCTGCAACAGGGCAACGCACCGCCGCCGGTCGACAAGGTTGGCCTCGCACCAGAAGGGCGGTGAAGTGCACGCGGTTGAGCGAACTGTGATCCAGGTTCTCTTGAAACGCCGGATCGAAGGAGTGCGGTGGTTGGCATGTGCTCCGGCAAGGCCGCTGCCGGCCTTTGCCGACGATCAATCAGTGACGGTGTTCAGGCCTCCGGTCTTGGGAAGGGGCCGTACGACCTGGATGGTCGGCTGCTGTGGGCCTTCAGAAGCCGGGGGCTGCGACATCACCAAAGGCAGGAATGCCAGGGCGGATTCAACCGGTCGATGCAACAGATTCGCTGAACATCTCAGCGGGCGTATGGAAGCCGAGCGTCTTGCGCGGCCTTTGGTTCAATTGTCTCGCGATCGCGTTGAGCTGAAGCTGTGAGAAACCCGAGATGTCCAT
>JBBQSX010000239.1:0-4704 GCA_038213545.1 Burkholderiales bacterium | reverse complement strand
TTCTTGGGCAAGCACCTCAAGCCGAAGATTGCGGCCAAGGACTGAGCACTTGAGAGTCCGAACTGGCAAACACGCGGTGTCGGTTTCGTTTCAAGCTATCAGTTTCAATCTTTCATGTTGTCAGCGACCCGGTGACGACACCGGACGGCAAGACCGAGGCCGAAGGCGAGAGAACAGCCGCAGATTGACGGTGTGTACCCAGCTTGCGCATCGAAACTCAGCAGCTTAGGAAAGGCTTGTCCACCATGACAATTTTTCTTCGTACCCTGCTTTTCGGCCTGTCCCTGCTCATCCACGGTGGCGCCTCCTACGCGCAAACAGCGACGGTGGCCGCACCCGTCGCGGAGATCCGCGACCAGCCCAGCAGGCTGCACGGAACGAGCGTGCCCGACCCTTATCGCTGGATGGAAGACACACGCAACCCATCGACCTTGGCGTGGATCAAGGCGCAGGGTGCAGCGGCGCGCGGTGTTCTCGACCGCATCGAGGGCCGCGACGCGATCGCCACCCGCCTGGCTGCAATGGTTGCGGCACAGGGCGACGCCGTTCGTAATGTTGTACAGGTCGGTGATCGCCTCTATTACCTGAAGCGCGGGCAGGGCGAGGCGCAGTTCCGCCTCGTGATGCAGCAAGGGCTTGACGGTCCCGAGAAGACGCTGGTCGATCCCGCGGTACTGGCGAAGAAGACGGGTGTGCCTCACGCCATCAATTACTTCAAACCTTCGTGGGACGGGCGCTACATCGCATACGGCATGTCGGCAGGCGGTTCGGAGAACGCTATGTTGAACGTCGTGGCTGTGGCCACCGGCAGGCCGGTGGCCAAACCTGTGCCCCGTGTTTACGACACCCCGCTGCACTGGTTGCCGAACAGCCGTTCGTTGACCTTCGTGCAGATCGGTGTCTCGAAGCCCGGCGCCCCCGTCGCCGACACCTACAAGGACAGCCGCAGCATGTTGTTGCGCCTGGGTGCCGCGCCACAGCCCGTATTCGGTACGAAGGTCACCCCGAATCTCAGGCTGGACCGCCTGGATGTGGCAGAACTCATCACCGTGCCCGGGAGCCGCTGGGTCGTGGCCCGCACGACCGACACGACGGTGCCGGAGGGCAAACTCTTCGTCGCCTTACTGGCCAATCTAGGCAAGCCGGGCATCCGTTGGCGGCAGTTCGCCAGCGCATCGGACCAAGTTACCGACGTGGCCTTGCGTGGCGATGAACTGCTGGTGCTGACGCGAGCGGCGGCGCCCCGCCGCCGAGTCATCGCCGTGGACCTGACCTATCCGGACATGACGCGATCGCGGCTGCTGGTTGCCGAGCCAACCGATGGCGTGGTCGAGGGCTTCCTGCCGGTACCCGGCGGCTTGCTGACCGAAGTACGGCGTGGGACGTCGATCGTGCTGCGACGCCATCCCGACGGCGACACGGCTGGAAGAGACTTGCCGATGCCAGGCCCCGGGGCCGCCGTTTTGGCCAGCATGCCAGCGCATGACCGCGATTCGGTATTGTTCGCCTTCTCCAGCTGGTCCGAGCCTCTGCAGTGGTTCCGTCTTGATGGCGACTCCGCCAAGGCGGTATCGCTGGGCATCCGCGCAGTTCCCCCAGGGCTGCCTGATCTCGTCGTGACCGACGTCGATTTCCCGAGCCATGACGGCGTACTGGTGCCGATGACGGTGCTGCACCGGCGCGATCTGGCGCTGGACGGATCCAACCCGGTGTGGTTGACAGGCTACGGCGGCTACGGTTTCAGCACTGCGGCGTTCTTCTCGAGCGCGAGCATGGTCTGGATCGAGAACGGGGGCGTGATGGCCTTCGTTAACCCGCGTGGCAGCGGCGTCCATGGCGAAGCCTGGCACCGTGCCGGGTTCAAGGCCACCAAGCCCAATACCTGGAAGGACGGCATTGCTGCGGCGCGCTGGCTGATCGACAAGGGATACGGCTCCGCCAAGACCCTGAGCATCATGGGCACCAGCGCAGGCGGCATATTCGTCGGCCGTGCCGTCACCGATGCCCCCGAGCTCTTCGTTGCTGCCATCTTCAATGTCGGCGTACTGGACGCCGTCCGTTTCGAGGAAAGCGCCAACGGAGCCACGAATACCAGCGAGATGGGCAGTGTCAAGGACCCCGCCGAGTTCAAGGCCCTGCTGGCGATGAGCACGTATCACCAGATCCGCGACGGTGTCGACTATCCCGCTGTGCTGTTGGTGCACGGGCTCAACGACCCGCGCGTGGATGTCTGGCACAGCGCAAAGACCACCGCCCGTCTGCAAGCAGCCAATCCACGGGGCCGACCTGCACTGCTGCGACTGGATGCCCAGGCCGGTCACGGGGTGGGCAGCACCTTGAACCAGATTCAGGCACTGGCAGTCGACATGCAGTCGTTCCTGTTGTGGCGCATGGGCAAGGCTCGACTTCGGGAGTAAGTCCGAGCGTCCCATACTTTCGCGCTACATCGGACGTGGCGAGTTCGTCAACGATCTGGACGAGATGCCGTGGATCAACGTTGTCATCGTCGTGGCGATCTCGGGAGCTATCGCATCGCCGCCCAGCGGGCGGCCTTCGCGCCGGCTTTCTCACCGCGCAGCGTCGAGTGCCTGAAGTGCATGGCGCCGACGACGCGCGCGTCCAGACATTCGTCGCCGATGCCGTCCACCGTGCGCCACGCGTGGGTTGGGTTGGGTTGGGTTGGTGATTGGGGGCAATTAGCGCTTTTCCAAATGCGCCTCTGTGCCGATGCCTGTGTCCGCTCTGCAGCGACCGCTGTCCTTCCATTCGATCACAGCGAATCATCGATTTCCCAGGCTGTGCGGTAGCCCCCGATACGCTCAACGTGGGTCAGCAGCTCCTTAAAAAACGGATGGGAGCTGAGCGTGGACGAGTCGCCGACGAGGAGCAACTTCCGGCGGGCGCGGGTCATGCCTACGTTCATGCGCCGGATGTCGGAGAGGAAGCCGATTTCGCCATGGTTGTTGCTGCGTGTCAGTGAAATCGCAATGATGTCCCTCTCCTGGCCCTGAAACGAATCGACGGTACCCACGCTGAGCCTGCGGTGCTGCAGAAAGCCGCTGAGCTGTTCGTTTTCCTCGATGGCGTCCTTCAAATAGTTGATCTGGGCGCGGTAGGGGGCAATCACACCGATGGTGAGCGGGTCATGCGCATGCGCGGCCGGGTCGTAGGGCTCCAGGAGCTGGGCAAGACGCCGGAGCAGCAAATCCGCTTCTTCGGGGTTGGCCGTGGAGCGGCTTTCAGGGATGGTGATTTCAAGGAAACCGAAACCGGCTGTGTCGAGGAACTCCACGGGCAGGTCGGGCGCAAAGCCCGGGTCGTAGGCCTCCAGGCCGGCGTCGCGCACGCTCTGATGCGCTTCCAGTTGGCCGTCGTAGAACTTCTCGGAACTGAACTCCATGATCTGCTTGTGCATGCGGTACTGCACGGTGAGCATGCGGGCTGTTTCTGGCTGCCGCTTGATGCACTTCTCGAACAGGGTTTCGCGCAGGCCTTCGCGGGCAGCTTTGTCGCTTTTCACGGTGGGCGGTAGCTGGTGGTGATCGCCCGCCAGAATCACGCGCTGGCCCTTGGCAATCGGAATCCAGCAGCCCGGCTCCAGAGCTTGTGCGGCCTCGTCGATGAACACGGTGTCAAAGGTCAGGTGACGAATGTTCCGGTTGCTGGCGCCCACCAGTGTGCAGGTGATGATCTGCACGGACTCGAGCACATGCTCGGTGATGTAACGCTCCAGATCGTCGGCCTGCTGAAACAGCTGCCGCGCTTCTTCCTTCAACAGCGCGCGCTGCTGCCGCTCCTCGTAGCCAAAACTGCGAACGTGCTGGTTGGCCGTTTCGCGCTGTTGGTCTGCGGTTTGGCGCATCGCGCGCATCTTGCTGTAGCTCGGATGGGCCATCACCCGTGCATCCAGGGTGTGCTGCAGCAGCAGATCTGACACGCGGCTGGGGTTGCCCATGCGGATGACGTTGACACCGCGCTCAGACAGCTTTTCGGTCAGCAGGTCCACAGCCGTGTTCGAGGGTGCGCACACCAGCACGCGCCGCTCACGCCGGATGGTCTCCAGGATGGCCTGCACCAGCGTCGTGGTTTTGCCCGTGCCGGGCGGGCCGTGGATGATGGCCACGTCCTGTGCCGTGATCACATGGCGCACAGCCGCCAGCTGTGAATCGTTGAGCGGGCTGGGATAGAACAGATCGTCGCAGTGGGGTGAACGAAAGCGGGCCTGCCGGGCGCCCAGCAGCACGTCGCGAAGCTCGGCCAACCGGTTACCGCGGGCGCCGATCACTTCGCTCAGGGCGTGGTCCATTTCGCGGTAGCTCACCTCGTCGAAGGTGAGGTCAATTCCTAGTCTGCCCCCCAGCCTGCCGCCGTCCTGCACCCAGTCCGGAAGCTCTTCTTTGGTGGTGGTCAGCAGCAGCTTGTTGCGCCGAACGCTGGTCACGACACCATGGAGCGTGGGCCGGTCGATCGAGTGCGCAGGCGCATTGCCAAACAGCGAGGCGTTCTTGCCAACCTGAAACAAGTGCAGGCCCTGCTGGGCGGCGGGGCGTTCCAGCTCCAGCATTAACTTGCCGCCAAAGCCGATGTCTTCCTTGGTGACGGTGACGGGGTACCAGGTGAAGCCGCGCCGCTGTCGCTCCTGGATGCTGGCCTTGGCATTCTTGAGCTTGAATTGCGTGAGGTCTTCCCTTTTCTCAAGTTGCA
>JBBQSX010000238.1:0-4740 GCA_038213545.1 Burkholderiales bacterium | reverse complement strand
CGTTGCCGAAGTCATCTTCGAGGCTCGGTCCAGGGTGGTGGAAACGCACCGGGCCATCGGGCAGGGCGTTGACGAACTGTTTGACCAGCGGGTCTTCGCTGTGGCGCACTTCTTCGGGTGTGCCTTGCGCGGCGATCTTGCCGTTGGCCAGAACGATCACTCGGTCGGCGATGTGGAAGGTTTCGTCCAGGTCATGGGAGACCACGATGCTGGTGAGGCCCATGGCGTCGTTGAGCTGGCGAATCAGTCGGGCAGCGGTGCCCAGCGAAATCGGGTCCAGGCCCGCAAAGGGTTCGTCATACATCACGAGCTCGGGATCGAGCGCGATCGCCCGGGCCAGCGCCACGCGCCGCGCCATGCCACCCGAGAGTTCGCTGGGCATGAGGTCGCGCGCGCCGCGCAGGCCCACCGCGTTGAGCTTCATCAGCACGATATCGCGCACCAGGGCTTCAGGCAGCTGGGTGTGCTCGTGCAGCGGAAAGGCAACATTGTTGAACACGCTCATGTCGGTGAACAGGGCGCCGAACTGGAACAGCATGCCCATGCGACGGCGCGCGGCGTACAGGGCCTCTGCCCGCATGACGGTGATGTCCTGCCCGTCAAACAGGGTCTGGCCTTTCTGGGCTCGGAGCTGCCCGCCGATGAGGCGAAGCACGGTGGTCTTGCCGCCGCCCGACGCGCCCATGAGCGCCGTGACCTTGCCGCGGGGCACGGTCAGCGTGACGTTGTCGAGGATGACGCGCTGTCCGTACCCGAAGGTCAGGTTGCGCAGTTCGACCAGAGGAGGTGCGTTTTCGGTGGGCATCAAACAAAAACCGGGCAGTGGATGCCCGGTCGTTGAATGATAAGGGATTCGGGGTAAACCCGAGTCCGGCGGGGCCGTGGTGCCTCAGCGCGGCAGGTCGGAGAAGCCCATGAGGAATTCATCGACCGAGCGTGCCGCCTGACGGCCTTCGCGGATCGCCCACACCACGAGGCTCTGGCCGCGGCGCATGTCACCGGCGGCAAACACCTTGGGCACGTTGGTGGCATAGCCGCCGGTGAACTCGGTGCTGGCCTTGGCGTTGCCCCGGGCGTCCTTGTCCACGCCAAAGCCGTCCAGGATGCTGGCCACAGGGTTCACGAAACCCATGGCCAACAACACCAGGTCGGCCTGGTGGGTCTTCTCGGTACCGGCGATTTCCACCAGCTTGCCATCCTTCATCTCCACATGCACGGTCTGCAAACCCGTGACCTTGCCTTTTTCGCCCAGAAAGGCTTTGGTGGAGATGGCGAACTCGCGCACACAACCTTCTTCGTGGCTGGAACTGGTGCGCAACTTGAGCGGCCAGTACGGCCACACCAAGGGCTTGTTTTCCTCTTCGGGCGGCTGGGGCATCACCTCAAACTGCGTGACGCTGAGGGCGCCATGGCGGTTGCTGGTGCCCACGCAGTCGGACCCGGTGTCGCCGCCACCGATGACGATCACGTGCTTGCCGTCGGCGCGCAACTGGCCCTTGAATTTGTCGCCTGCATTGACCTTGTTCTGCATCGGCAGGAACTCCATGGCGAAGTGCACGCCATCGAGGTCCCGACCGGGCACCGGCAGGTCACGGCTCTGCTCGGAGCCGCCGGTCAGCAGCACGGCGTCGAAGTCTTTATGCAGTTGCTCGGGCGCGATGGTTTCCTTGGCCCAGTTGGTGACCTTGGTGTCCTTGGGCAAGCTACCCACCATCACACCGGTGCGGAACACCACGCCTTCGGCCTCCATCTGCGCCACACGGCGGTCGATGTGGGTCTTCTCCATCTTGAAGTCGGGGATGCCGTAGCGCAGCAGGCCGCCCACGCGGTCGTTTTTCTCGAACAGGGTCACGTCATGACCGGCGCGCGCAAGCTGCTGGGCCGCGGCCATGCCGGCCGGGCCTGAGCCCACCACGGCCACCTTCTTGCCGGTTTTGTGGCGCGGCGGCTGCGGCTGCACCCAGCCCTCGGCCCAGGCGCGGTCGATGATGGCGTGCTCGATCGACTTGATACCCACGGCGTCGTCGTTCACGTTGAGCGTGCAGGCGGCCTCGCAAGGAGCGGGACAGATGCGGCCGGTGAACTCGGGAAAGTTGTTGGTGCTGTGCAGCACGGTGATGGCGTTCTTCCAGTCGCCCTGGTACACGAGCTCGTTGAAGTCCGGAATGATGTTGTTGACCGGACAGCCGCTGTTGCAGAACGGCGTGCCGCAGTCCATGCAACGCGCGGCCTGCACCTTGGACTGCTGGTCATCCAGCGCAACCACGAATTCCTTGTAGTGCTTCAGGCGCTCGGGCACGGGCTTGTAGCCCTCTTCAAGACGCTCGTATTCCATGAAGCCGGTGACTTTTCCCATGATGCGTGTCCTTCGATCGGGTTTGCTTATTTGGCGCCAGCGGTGGCTTTTTTCGCCGTGGCCTGGGCCTTGGTGGTCACGTCCACTGCGTTCTTGCGGGCGTGGATTTCACCCAGCGCGCGCTTGTATTCGTTCGGGAAGACCTTCACAAACTTGTCGCGCGCCTGCGCCCAGGTGTCCAGCAGTTCGCGCGCGCGCTTGCTGCCGGTCCAGCGGTTGTGCTCTTCAAGCAGCTTCTTCAGTTGAGCTTCGTCGCTCAGGCCGCGGTGCCAGATGGCCTTGTCCATGGTGGCTTCCTGCTCGGCGGCGGGCAGCACTTTTTCCATGCTGACCATGGCGGTGTTGCAGCGCTTGGCGAACTGGCCATCTTCGTCATACACGTAGGCCACGCCGCCGCTCATGCCGGCAGCGAAGTTGCGCCCGGTCTTGCCCAGCACCACCACGGTGCCGCCGGTCATGTATTCGCAGCCGTGGTCGCCCGTGCCTTCCACCACCGCAGTGGCGCCTGAGAGGCGCACCGCAAAGCGTTCACCGGCCACGCCGCTGAAGAAGGCTTCACCGGTGGTGGCGCCGTACATCACCGTGTTGCCCACGATGATGTTGCGCACGGCTTCACCGCGGAAGTCAATGCTGGGGCGCACCACCACGCGGCCGCCCGAGAGACCTTTTCCGGTGTAGTCGTTGGCGTCGCCAATCAGATACAGCGTGATGCCGCGCGTGAGGAACGCGCCAAATGACTGGCCGCCCGTGCCTTCAAGCTGGATGCGGATGGTGTCGTCCGGCAGGCCCTCGGGGTGCACCTTGGTCACCGCGCCGGAGAGCATGGCGCCCACCGAGCGGTTGACGTTGCGTGCCACCTCGATGAACTGCACGCGCTCGCCCTTGTCGATGGCTGCTCGGGATTTGGCGATCAGGATGTTGTCCAGCGCCTTCTCAAGACCGTGCTCCTGCTCCTGCGTGTGCAGGCGCGGCACTTCGGCCGGCACGTTGGGCAGGGCCAGCAGGCGGCTGAAATCGAGACCGCGCGCTTTCCAGTGTTCGATGCCCTGCTTCATGTCGAGCAGGTCGGCGCGGCCGATCAGGTCGTCAAATTTGCGGATGCCCAGCTGGGCCATGATCTGGCGCACTTCTTCGGCGATGAAGAAGAAGTAGTTCACCACGTGCTCGGGCTTGCCGCTGAATTTCTTGCGCAGCGCCGGGTCTTGGGTGGCCACGCCCACCGGGCAGGTGTTGAGGTGGCACTTGCGCATCATGATGCAGCCCTCGACCACCAGCGGTGCGGTGGCGAAGCCGAATTCGTCGGCACCCAGCAGCGCGCCGATGGCGACGTCGCGGCCGGTCTTCATCTGGCCGTCGGCCTGCACGCGGATGCGGCTGCGCAGTCGGTTGAGCACCAGCGTCTGCTGGGTCTCAGCCAAGCCAATTTCCCAGGGGCTGCCGGCGTGCTTGATGGACGACCAGGGGGAAGCGCCGGTGCCCCCGTCGTGGCCAGCGATCACCACATGGTCGGCCTTGCACTTGGCCACGCCCGCTGCGATGGTGCCCACGCCGATCTCGGACACCAGCTTGACGCTGATGCTCGAATGCGGCGCCACGTTCTTCAGGTCATGGATCAGCTGCGCAAGATCTTCGATGGAATAGATGTCGTGGTGCGGCGGCGGGCTGATGAGACCCACGCCCGGCACGCTGTGGCGCAGTTTGCCGATGTAATCGCTGACCTTGCCACCGGGCAACTGGCCGCCTTCGCCGGGTTTGGCGCCTTGGGCCATCTTGATCTGGATCTGGTCAGCGCTGCTCAGGTACTCGGCCGTCACACCGAAGCGACCGGAGGCCACCTGTTTGATCTTGGAGCGCATGGAGTCGCCGGCCTGCAGCACATAGTCGACCTCAAACACGTCCTTGCCCAGCAGGTCGGACATGGTCTCTCCCTGCTTGATCGGGATACCCTTGAGCTCGTTGCGGTAGCGCAGCGCATCTTCGCCACCTTCGCCCGTGTTTCTCTTGCCGCCGATGCGGTTCATCGCCACCGCCAGTGTGGCGTGCGCCTCGGTGGAAATGGAGCCCAGCGACATGGCGCCGGTGGCAAAACGCTTGACGATCTCGCTGGCGGGCTCCACCTCGTCCAGCGCAATCGCCTTGGCCGGGTCGATCTTGAATTCGAACAGGCCGCGCAGCGTCATGTGGCGCCGACTCTGGTCGTTGATGATCTCGGCGTATTCCTTGTAAGTCGACCAGTTGTTGGCGCGCGTGCTGTGCTGCAACTTGGCGATCGCATCGGGCGTCCACATGTGCTCTTCGCCACGCACTCGCCAGGCGTATTCGCCGCCGGTGTCGAGCATGGTGGCAAGCACTGGGTCGTTGCCATAAGCCGCCTTGTGCATGCG
>JBBQSX010000237.1:0-4809 GCA_038213545.1 Burkholderiales bacterium | reverse complement strand
TGATCACGTCGATCTCGCTCGGCGGCACGGTCGAGACCACCCGCTTCGCCAGCGTCTCGCCCAGGTTCAGGCGGGCCTGGTAGACCGAGATGCCGTCGAGCACCGAGTCGGGTCGGGCCAGATACACGTATTCAAAGATGCAGGGGTTGTGGCTGACCTTGTCGGCGCACTGCTGGAACTGCATCTTGCCGTCCATGTCGACAAACACCGCTTCACCGGGAAGCACATCTCGGTCCAGTTCAAAGCCGTTGCCTTCGAGTGCCACCGATTCGCTGGCGACCATCACGCCACCCTGGTCGTTGTGGCCCACACACAGCGGGCGGATGCCGAATGGATCGCGAAACGCCAGCAAGCCGTGGCCGGCGATGAGCGCCACCACCGCGTACGAGCCCTTGACGCGCTGGTGCACGCCGCGCACGGCGGCAAAAACGTCGGCCGGTTTCAATGTGATGCCGCGTGTGACCTTTTCCAATTCGTGCGCGAGTACGTTGAGCAAGACCTCGGAGTCGCTCTCGGTGTTGATGTGCCGGTGGTCGGTCTGGAACAGCTCCTGTTTCAACGCATGCGCGTTGGTCAGGTTGCCGTTGTGCACAAGCACCAAGCCAAACGGGGCATTCACGTAGAACGGCTGCGCCTCTTCTTCGCTGTAGGCGTTGCCGGCTGTGGGATAACGCACCTGGCCCAGCCCGCAGATACCGGGCAGCGAGCGCATGTTTCGGGTGCGGAACACGTCACGCACCATGCCCTTGGCCTTGTGCATGAAAAACTTGCGGCCCTGTTGGGTCACGATGCCGGCCGCATCCTGACCACGGTGCTGCAGCAGCAGCAAGGCGTCGTATATCAACTGGTTGACTGGCGTTTTGCTGACCACGCCGACGATTCCACACATGTTTCGATCCTCTGAAAAAACTCAAGCTCTTCTAAGCGATATATCGGGCCACCGGCTCGGGTAACAAGGGCTTGATGGTGTGCAGCGTGGCCACCAGCAGGTCGGCCACCGCCGAGCCCTGCCACCAGGCCGCGTCCCTCAGCGGCGACATGCTCACCACCACCGCAAACGCAAGCAGCATCACCACGCCACGCGCCAGCCCGAAGGCGCTGCCCAGAATCCGGTCCACCGGGCGCAAGCCGACCGATGCCACCAATTTTTTGACCAGCCAGGCGAGCAATCCGCCCGCGAACGCCACCGCGATGAACACCACCAGGAAGCCTGCCGCCAGCTGCAAGGGGGGCGACAAGCTGTCCAGCGGGAGCATCAAGGCCGCCTCGTCGGCATACGCCTGCGCGAGCACAAAAGCCGCCACCCAGCTGGCCACGGAAAGCACCTCGTACACCAGGCCGCGCCACGCACCAAGCAACACCGACAGCAACAACACCGTCAGCAGCAAACCATCTGTCAACTCCATGCAGCCGTCGTCCTTTGAGGCGTCACAGCGTGAGCACCGCCGCAGGCAAGCCCAGGGCCTTCACGCGGGCGGCTGCCTTGTCGGCCTCGGCGCGGCTGTTGTACGGCCCCAGGCGCACGCGGATGCGGCGGCCTTCTGATGTTTCGGCCACGTGGGTGTAGGTTTTGAGACCGGCGGCTTCCAGTTTCTGGCGCACGGTGCGGGCACCAGCCTCTTCGGAGAATGCACCCACCTGCACCACAAGGCGCTCGGCGGCTGCGGTGGCCGGCGTTGCAGCGGCGGTTGCCGCAGGTGCAGTGGCGGTCTTGCCTTCGAGCAAGGCGCGGGCGCGTTCGGCGTCAGCGGGCGCAGGAGCGGACTTGGCGGGCTCCACCGTGGGCTTGGGGGGGGCAGAGGCCTCAACGACCTCTTCGCGTGCACTCAGGGTTTCACGGGCTTCAACGCTCGGAGCTGGAGGCTTGATGGCGGCGGGCGCCACCGCCGCCGCAACTGGCGGCTTCACGGCGGGTGCAGGTGTGCTCTTGGCTGGAATCTCGATCGGGATGTCGACCGAAATCGGGCGCGGTTGGGTGTCGAACAACAGCGGGAACCCCACCACGCCCAGCATCACCAGCACGCTGGCGCCAATGAGGCGGTGGCGTGCGCGGCGGCGCACGGCGTCAATGCTCTGCGGCGGCGGTGTCGATGGATTGCCCTGTGAGCCTGAACGGGATTTGAACATTCGGGTGGGAACCATGGCGCCAAAGGAGGCCTGGCGAGGGGCGCGACACGGGGAGCGGTCGGGACAGCTCTTGCGGGAGGGTCAGGAAGGCAGGTGTTTGGCCGACAAGCGGGGCACACCGTCCTGCAAAACACCACCCACTGTGAAGAACGATCCGAAGACCACGATTCTATCAGCGGGGTCCGCGTGGGACACCGCCGCCTGCAGGGCCTCCATGGGGTTGGCGTGGCAGCCCGCCACCGTGCTTTTCGCAGTGGCGGGGTGGGCCTTGAGCGCCTCGGCCAGCGCAGCGGCGGTGCTGGCTCGGGCCAGCGGCAGGTCGGTCAGGTGCCAGCGGTCGATGAGTGGCGCGATGCGCTCGACCATGGCGCCCAGGTCTTTGTCGGCCATGGCGCCGAAGACGGCGTGGGTGGTGGGGTAGTAGCCCATGGCATCGAGGTTTTCGGTGAGCGCCGCCACCGAATGCGGGTTGTGCGCCACGTCCAGCACCAGGGTGGGGGTGCCGGGCACGATCTGAAAGCGCCCGGGCAGCTCCACCAGCGCCAGGCCGTTGCGCACAGCCTGCGCCGTCACGGGCAGTTTCGACCGCAGCGCCTCCACCGCGCCCAGCACACCTGAAGCATTCACCAGCTGGTTGGCGCCGCGCAGGGCCGGGTAGGCCAGCCCGGCATAACGCCGACCGCCGTGTGACGGATGCATGGCCCAGCCCCATTGCTGCTGGTCGCCAGCGAAATGGAAGTCCCGCCCGATGCGCCAGAGGTCGGCACCGATCTCCAGCGCGCGGTCGAGCACGCTCTGCGGCGGCACCGGATCGCTCACCACCACCGGGCGGCCGGTGCGCATGATGCCGGCCTTCTCGAAACCGATGGCCTCACGGTCGTTGCCCAGCAGCGCCATGTGGTCCAGCGCGATGCAGGTGATGACGGCGCAGTCGGTGTCGATGATGTTCACAGCGTCCAGCCGACCGCCCAGGCCCACCTCCAGAATCGCCACATCGAGCCCGGCGCGGGACAGCGTGCGCAGGATGGCCAGCGTGGTGAATTCAAAGTAGCTCAGGCTGATCTCTTCGTCACCGCCCTGTCCCTTGCGCGCCTCTTCGACCTCGGCAAACGCCGGCAGCAAATCGTTCGTGGCCACCGGCTCACCGGCGATGCGGCAGCGCTCTTCAAAATGCACCAGGTGCGGCGAGGTGTAGACCCCGGTGCGGTAGCCCGACTGGGTGTACACCGCCTCCAGCATGGCGCAGGTGCTGCCTTTGCCGTTGGTGCCGGCCACGGTGATCACCGGACAGGTCAGCGCGAGGTTCATGCGCTGCGCCACCCGCTGCACACGCTCCAGCCCCATGTCGATGGTGACCGGGTGCAGGCGTTCTGCGTGGGCGAGCCACTCGGGCAGCGTGGTGGGATGCGGAGGCAGTGGGATGTTGAGCATGGCTGGATTGTCCCATCGGGCCCACGACCTTCGGCGCCATCGCAGACAATCCCTTTCCATGATCAACGTCTACGGCATTCCCAACTGCGACACCGTCAGAAAGGCCCGTGCCTGGCTGACCGAACACGGTGTCGAACACCACTTTCACGATTTCAAGAAACAGGGCGTGCCCGAGGCTGAGCTGGACCGCTGGCTCGCCGCCTTGGGCTGGGAAACCGTTATCAACCGCAAGGGCACGACCTGGCGCCAGCTGGACGAGGCCGTGCGGGTCGGCGTGACCGGCGCAACCAGCGCCCGAGCTGTGGCGCTGGCGTACCCCAGCGTGATCAAGCGTCCGTTGGTGCAGTGGACCGACGGCATCACCGTGGGTTTTGACGCCACGGCCTGGCAAGCACGCCTCTGACCACGCGCAACCACCGCAACCTCGCGGCCTAAAATCGCGCGTCTTCTTTCGGTTTCGCCTTTTGTCCCAGCACCACACCCCAACACCATGAGCACCACCCACTTCGACGGCGTGACCGTCAACACCCAGGCCAGCGTGTACTTCGACGGCAAGTGCGTCAGCCACGGCATCACCCTGGCCGACGGCACGAAAAAGTCGGTCGGCGTGGTGCTGCCCGCCACGCTCACCTTCAACACCGGCGCACCCGAAATCATGGAATGCGTGGCCGGTGGTTGTGAATACAAACTGGCTGGCACCGACGCCTGGCTCAAGTCCGGTCCAGGAGACAAGTTCAGCGTGCCTGGCAACAGCAGCTTCGAGATCCGCGTGACCGAGCCCTACCACTACATCTGCCATTTCGGCTGAACCACTGAGCGACCGTCATGGCCACCATTCTTCAGAACCTCCCCACCCAGCAAAAGGTCGGTATCGCCTTCTCCGGCGGCCTCGACACCTCGGCAGCGCTGCTGTGGATGAAACAAAAGGGCGCGATCCCCTACGCCTACACCGCCAACCTCGGCCAGCCCGACGAACCGGACTACGACGAGATCCCGCGCAAGGCCATGCAGTACGGCGCCGAAAAGGCGCGCCTGATCGACTGCCGCACCCAGCTGGCGCACGAAGGCATTGCCGCGCTGCAGTGCGGCGCCTTTCACATCAGCACCGCTGGCGTGACCTACTTCAACACCACGCCGCTGGGCCGCGCCGTGACCGGCACGATGCTGGTGGCTGCGATGAAGGAAGACGACGTCAACATCTGGGGCGATGGCAGCACCTACAAAGGCAACGACATCGAGCGCTTCTACCGC
>JBBQSX010000236.1:0-4830 GCA_038213545.1 Burkholderiales bacterium | reverse complement strand
CCAGATAGCGTGGCTGCTCTGTGAGGATGTTGGCGGTGTTGCTGTGCTGGCCGTCGTTGATGTCGCCGAGCACGGTCACCGGTGTGTCGTTGTCCTTCATGTGCTCGGACAGCAGGAAGCGCAACGCAGTGGCCTCGGCCGTGCGCCGGATGGTGGAGAGCGCAGCGCCCAGACCGGTGGCGTGTTTGCCGTACAGCGTCTTGTCGGCCTTGAACCATTTTTCATTGAACACCTGCGTGGGCCCTTTCGACTTGAAGTGGCACACGTACACATGCACTTCGGGGCCCAGGCTGCGCGGCCGGATGGTGAAGTGCAGCACGGGCCGGGAGTAACCCTGGATGTTCACGCTGATGCTGGGCGTTTGCGGGTCGTCACCCGTGGAGCGCAGGACGAAGCCGGGCGGAAACTTCGTGATCCATTCGGGCTGGCCGGTGAGCAGGCCCTTGCGCACGAGTGCGCCGCAGTCGATGCGTTTGCCGCTGGAGCCAGGCGGCGCGAGCAAGTCGTAGCCGTCGGCCACACCGGCCGATGCCAGCGCACGCTGCACCGACACCGGGTTCCACATTTCCTGCAGGCCGAACACGTCGGCGTCCAGCGACTGGAGCTGGTGTGCGGTCCAGCCGATCTTGCGGTCGTATTCGGCCTGGGTCCAGCCCGTCTTGTCGGTGTACATCGGCAGACCGGGCTCGTTCAGGTTGTAGAGGTTGAACGAGGCGATGCTGAGTTGCCTGAGATTCATGGTGAGACCTCCGGAAGATCGGGATCACCACTGTGCACCCACCGCGTGACAGCGCCACCCCCGGATGGGGGAAGGCGCCCGGCGGTTCAGGCGTTGCGCCGCGCCACCCAGTAGGCCGCGCCCTCGGCGCCGTAGCGCTCGGCGTGCGGCACATGCGCCTCCAGCGCGAAGGTGTCGCCTGCCAGCAGGTGGCGCGTGTGCTCACCCACGGTGAGCCACATCTCGCCTCGCGCCACCAAGGCGTTGGCGGCGAACGGATGCGTGTGGGTGTCGAGCACGGTGAGCGGCGCCCATTCGCGCTCCAGCACTTCGTCGAAGCCCTCGGCGAGGCGTTGCTGGCGGAAGGTGTCGAAGGTGGTGGTGTTCATGGGCCGGATTCTCCGCAACGCTGGGGCGAGGTCAAGCGAATGGGCGACGCTGCGCCGTCAGATGAGACGGGCGAGTTTCACCGCCTGAGCCGAGCCGCTGCCCACCAGCGCGCACCACGCGCGCAGCAAGCCCCCAGGCGGGCGGGTCTGCAGGGTCAGGGCTTCGTCGCGGTGCGCCACCTCGTCGGCCTGGCATTCCACCAGCAGGGCGCGCAAGTGATCCACGCCGGCGCGACCCTCGATGCGGTCGATCTGCTGCTGGTAGTGGTGGTCCACAAACGTTTCCACTGACGCGATGGTGGCGTGCACTGCGCGCGGCCCCGCCAGCGCGGGCAGCGCTCCGGTGAGGAAACCCGCCACGCGCCAGGCCGGCAGCAGCCAGCTTCGCCGCGCCCAGGGCAACACCTCGCACACGCGCCGCAGGTGGTCTTGTTCGGTGGCGCCGTGGCGCAGCGCAAAGGCCTTCAGCTCGGCGTCGCGGGTCACCAGCGCGATGCCGCGGTAGATCCAGACCGCGCCGGTTTCGCCCGCGTGGTCCGACCGCAGCTCGGCCAGCATGTCGTCGGGCACGGCGGGTGCATCGAGCCCGCGCGCCACGCGCTGCATGACTGGGCGCACACGCAGAAAACCCACGTAGGCGCGTTCCATCAGCCAGGCTGCGCCGGGCATTCGGCCCAGGAAAGCGAGCCAGCGCCAGCCCGGCAACCGCGCCCACAGCGCCAGAAACGCCTCGGCACCGCTGAGCAGGCTGCCGTCTTCGCGTTGCACATGAAAGCGCGCCATCAGCGTGCTGCGTTCATCGGGCAGGTCGGTGCCGGGCGCGCTCACGTCCACCCAGCGCACCGGCTCTCGCGCCGCAAGGCCCTGGTAGACCGCGATCTCGCGCCGGCACAAGGGACAGTCGCCGTCGTACAGCACGGTCATGCAGCTCTGGGCAGGGGTTGTCTCGGTCATGGAGCGAATCGTATCGGCGCCAGCGCCGTGCTGCAGGGCTCGGCGCCAAGACCCCCAACGGTGGCGTGCTGTAAGTCCCCTCGCTCTGCAGGCCATTCAACCTGCGTGAACCCACTCGCACCACCGGCCAGCGCCAGCAACGAGAGGGAGCGAACTTTCCTGCTGGAAGAGGCCGGGAGAACGCGCCGATCTGTGGTCTTTTGGCGCGGGTATATCCCCCATGGCGCGATGCGTGCGAGCTTTCCACACTCGAAGAGAAGCGAGCGTTCATGGATTCCCAACCCACCACCTGCACCGAAACCAACACACTTGTCATCGGTGCCGGGCCCGCCGGGTTGGCGACCGCGGCCTGCCTTGCCCAGCACGGTGAGCGCCCGCTGGTGATTGACCAGGCGCCCGAGGTCGCATCGAGCTGGCGCAACCACTACGAACGTGTGCACCTGCACACCGTCAAGACCCATTCGGCGCTGCCGGGCCTGGCGTTTCCCGACGAAGCGCCGAGCTATGTGTCGCGCCAGGGGGTGGTGGACTACCTCACGCGGTACGCCGATCACCACGGCATCGAACCCGAGCTGGAGGAGACCGTGGTGGGCATCGAGCCCGCCGCGCCGGGCCAGGGCTGGCTCACGCGCACCGCGAGCGGGCGGCTCATCGCTTCCCGCCGGGTGGTGGTGGCCACCGGCGCCAACCGCCGCCCGCGTGCACCCGCGCTGCCGGGCCAAAGTCACTTTGGTGGGCGTGTTCTGCACAGCCGCGAGTACCGCAACGCCGCGCCGTTTGCCAACCAGCGCGTGTTGGTGGTGGGCATGGGCAACACCGGCGCCGAGATCGCGCTGGATCTGGTCGAACACGGCGTGAGCGCGGCGCTCTCGGTGCGTTCGCCGCTCAACATCGTGCACCGCGACGTGCTGGGCCGACCCACCCAGCTCTCCAGCATCCTGCTCAGCCGCCTGCCGCCCGCGCTGGGTGACGCGGCGGCCACGCTGCTGCGCAGCCTGAGCGTGGGCGACCTCGGTCGCTACGGACTGCACACCGCATCGGTTTCACCGCTGCGCCAGCTGCGCGAAGAAGGCAAGACGCCGGTGATCGACGTGGGCACGGTGGCGCGCATCAAGCGTGGCGACATCCAGGTCTATCCTGGCATCCAGACCCTGCTGCATGGAGGCGTGCGCTTCACCGACGGGACCGAGCACCCGTTCGACACGGTCTTGCTGGCCACCGGTTACGACCCTGCGTTGAACGAACTGTTTCCCACCACACCCCTGCCGCTGGACGCGCGCGGCATGCCCACCGAGGTGGTGGGGCAGGGCGCGCTGACCGGTGTGTACTTCGTCGGCTTCGATGTGCGCCAGCCCGGCGGATTGCTGCGTGCGATTGCGGGGCAGGCGCAACAGGTAGCGGATTGCATTGCCAGCGAATCCCTGGGCTGACCCCAACCTCGATCCACTTCCCCATTGCAACGATGCCCAGCACCGATACCCTCAAACGTTTCATCGCCCTGGTGGAGAGCAACGCGCACGACCGGGCGATTGAAGACTTTTACGCGCCGCACGCCTCCATGCAGGAAAACCAGGCACCACCGCGCGTGGGTCGCGACGTGTTGCTGGCCAGCGAACGCAAGGTGATCGCACGCGCAAGCACCATCGAATCGCGCTGCGTGCACCCGGTGTTTGTCCACGGTGACCAGGTGGTGATCCGCTGGGTGTTCCGCTTTGTCTGGAAGGACGACTCGGTCACCGAGATGGAAGAACTGGCCTGTCAGCGTTGGGAAGGCGAATACATCGTGCAGGAGCAGTTCTTCTACGACCCGGCACAACGCACACCCCAGCCACCCCCGGGCGCGTCCGTGTGAAAGCGCATGGGCCGAGCGCTGCTTCGTTGAAATTGCATGTGCTCTTTGCTCGGCTGCGTTTATGGCAATCGGCCAAGTCATTCAAACCAGACATCTGAATGTTCGCGGGTGTCGCCAGCCGACATTCGCAGAGTAGGACGTCAGAGTGAGGTGTGAGGGACTAAAAAAACCGTCCGAGAAGCCCAGCTATGCGCTTTACTTCGCATCCTTTTGAAATTAAAAACTGCTGTTCGCGTTTTTGACCGCACGTCACAACGGTGTTTGATACGGTAAAGAAGCAGAGATGCGAGCAAACCCCAGTCTCGCGACCGTCTTCCTCACCACCATTGGAGCCAAGTATGTCAAAACGTATATTGTTTGCCGCCCTCGGTATCGCCATTTCGTCAAACGCGTTTGCCAACGAATTTCCTGCCGGGGCTTCAACACCCAACAAAGAAGAAGTCCGTTCCTACCTAGCCGACAAGGTGTTTGCTGTTGCTTTGGCCAATGGGCAAAGTTGGCGGCTGGAGTTCAAGTCAAACGGGTTTTTCTTTGTGAACACCAGTTCAGGGTTCAACGGACAAGGCAAATGGAGCCCGGAAGACGGGAAGATTTGCGCCCAATTGACAGGCCGTGACGGCTCTTGCCAGGACACGCGGATGCTCGCGGGAGTGATGCACGTGAAACGAGATGATGGAGAGATCATCCGCTACGTGCAGAAGTAACTCCAGGCCTGCATGACAACAATGTGGCGAGGGCCACGGGCGCATCACTGCACCCCATTGTCTGCAATCGCTGGCGGATTCAACCGGTCGATGCAACACACTGAGAACTGCATGAGCAGATGGAGTGTTGCAGATGAAGTACCGGACACGAAACTACTACAACGACAGCCAGAAGGCTTTGATGTGGGAGCGCTGGAGAGAAGGCTGGACGCT
>JBBQSX010000235.1:0-4893 GCA_038213545.1 Burkholderiales bacterium | reverse complement strand
ATGAGACTGTTTCCAACGGACTGGCCGCACTGTTCGAGGCGACGAACCGCCAGTGGGACGCCGCCACCGCCGATGGCGACCAGTGGCTGGCAGCGCAGGGCCGGGTGATGGAAATGCTCAGCGAACACCAGTGCGAGGGCTGGCTGGAGGGCTACCTGCTGACCGGCCGGCACGGCTTGTTCAATTGTTACGAGGCCTTCATCCACATCGTCGATTCGATGTTCAACCAGCACGCCAAGTGGCTGAAGGTCAGCTCAGAGTTGCCATGGCGACGACGGATCGCTTCACTGAACTACCTGCTGGCCTCGCACGTCTGGCGGCAGGACCACAACGGCTTCACACACCAGGACCCGGGCTTCATCGACCACGTGGTCAACAAGAAGGCCGAGGTGGTGCGCGTCTACCTGCCGCCCGACGCGAACTGCCTGCTGTCGGTGATGGACCACTGCCTGCGCAGCCGGCACTGCGTCAATGTGGTGGTGGCGGGTAAACATCCGGCTCCGCAGTGGCTGGCCATGGACGCAGCGGTGGCGCACTGCACCGCTGGCATCGGCGCATGGCACTGGGCCGGCAACGAGTCCCATGAGGGTGGGTCGAACAACGATCCCGACGTGGTCATGGTCTGCTGCGGGGATGTGCCGACGCTCGAAACCCTGGCCGCCGTGCAGATCCTGCGCGAAGAACTGCCCGACCTGCGCGTGCGTGTGGTTAACGTGGTCGACCTGATGAAGCTGCAGCCGCAAAGCGAACATCCGCACGGCCTGTCCGACGAAGACTTCGATGCGCTGTTCACACGCGACAAGCCGGTGATCTTTGCGTTCCACGGCTACCCCACGCTGATCCACCGGCTGACCTACCGGCGCACCAACCACCACAACCTGCACGTGCGTGGCTACAAAGAGGAAGGCACCATCACCACGCCTTTCGACATGACGGTGCTGAACGACCTCGACCGCTTCCACCTGGTGATGGACACCATCGATCGTTTGCCACAAACAGGTCAGGCTGGCGCTGCATTGAAGACCCGGCTGGCGGCCAAGCTGGTCGAGCACAAGGCGCACATCCGGGCCCACGGCCAGGACATGCCCGAGATACGCAACTGGCGCTGGAACTCGGCGCCTTGAACCCAATCGAGGCCGACCACCATGACCATGAAACTCTGTCTGGTGCGCCACGGAGAAACCGCCTGGACGTTGACGGGTCAACACACCGGCGTGACCGACCTCAGCCTGACACCCAACGGCGAAGACGAGGCGCGCGCTCTGGTGCCCCGGCTGCAGCGCTTGCCGTTCACGCAGGTCCTGGTGAGCCCGCGGCTGCGTGCGCGCCAGACCTGTGAGCTGGCCGGCCTGGGGTCTGCGAACCCCGTCGAGAACGATCTGGCGGAATGGGACTACGGCCGCTACGAGGGCCTGCGATCCTCGGACATTCGCAACGAACGTCCCGGCTGGAACATCTGGCGCGATGGCTGCCCTGGCGGGGAATCGCCGGCCGCTGTGAGCGCGCGGGCGGACCGCCTCATTGAGCGTCTTGACGCCATGCACGGCACGGTGGTGCTCTTCTCCCATGGCCAGTTCAGCGCCGCGCTGGCCGCGCGCTGGATCGGGCTGGCTGTTGTCGAGGGCCAGCACTTCCCGCTGCGCACAGCTTCGGTGAGCGTGCTGGGCAACGACCCGCACCACCCCGATCGGCGCACCATCGAGTTGTGGAATGAAGTGCCCTGAATGTGTTCGGTAAAGGGCTTTCTGATCGGAAGCCAGGCCCTGTCCCTATCAGGCGATGAATGGCACGCCTCTGTGCGGGAGCGAACGGAAACGGTTGCCCTTCGCCACCACACTGGGAGAGTTCAAGGACGCATTGAATCGATGCTCCAACCCATCACAACCCTTGACGGAGCTCCTGCATGACTTACCGAGGCGAACGCTCACGCTTTCTGGCCACCGAACAAGGGCGCGTCTTTGAGGTTTCGAAGGTGCGGCTGTCGGCGGATGGCCACGTGCGTGATGTGCTCTGGGGCGAAGTGGACACAGCTTCTGGTCAGTACGTTGGCCCAAGAATGGAGGTGTCCGCTGCCGACGTGGTGGACGCGATCCATGATGGAGCCCAGGTCGTTGCCTTGTTTGAAATGCCCGAACCGCATTTGCGCAAGCGGGGTTTCGTCATCGTGCTGCATGAGAACGGCCAGGAACGTCTTTCCTTTGAAGGCGCGCCGGTGCCGGGGCGTGAACTCAAGGACATGAGTCGCCTTGAAACGTCCAAGGCGAAACTTGTAGAACATGTCGCGCCCGCCAGCGCGGCACCTGTGGGCAGGCGCAAGCCCGTGCATGCAGTCTCCCAGGTCGAGCTCGATGCCGATGGCCGCATCACAAGGGTCTTCTGGGGGCAGGTGGACCCCGCCAAGAACGATTGGGCGAAGCCGGAAGTCGTCGCGCCGGTGGGCAAGGTGGTGGATGCCCTCAACGCCGGACACCAGGTGTTCGCGCTGTTCCCGTCCATTCATGGACATTTGCCGGATCGGCAATTCATGGTGGCCAACTACGACGGAGGCCTCAGAACCATCGTGCTTGATGGGCCTGCCACGCACGAACGCGAAGTCCATCACATGGATCGCCTGGCCGCGACGGGTTGATGGAGTTCAAGGACTACTACAAGGTGCTGGGCGTACCGCGTGACGCAGGCGCCGACGAGATCAAAAAAGCCTTCCGCAAGCTCGCTCGCAAGTACCACCCCGATGTAAGCAAGGAAGCCGACGCGGTGCAGCGCATGAGCGAGCTCAATGAAGCCAATGCGGTTCTGTCGGACGTCGAGAAGCGGGCCGCGTACGACGCCATCGGGCGCGACCGGAAGGCGGGCGAGAGCTTCACGCCTCCGCCAGGGTGGGACGCCGGCTACGAATTCAGAGGGCGCGGCTCACCCATGGATGAGGGCGACCACAGCGCGTTTTTCGAAGAGCTGTTTGGACGCATGGGCAGACAGTCCAGCGCGCCGCCGCGTGGCGGGCGGGGTGCCGGCACCTACAGCGCACGCGGCGAGGATCACCACGCTGCCATCCTGCTCGACATCGAGGATGCGTGGCAGGGCGCGCGCCGTCTGATTTCCCTCAAGGCACCCAAGTTGGACGCGGATGGCCGCCCGCAACTGGTGGAAAGAACCCTGGAGGTCACGATCCCGCCCGGTGTGAAGTCGGGCCAGTTGATCCGGCTCGCAGGCCAGGGCTCGGCCGGCCACGGAAGCGCGGCGGCGGGTGATCTGTTGCTGGAGGTGAGCTTCCGTCCCCACGCCCGGTTTCAACTGGACGGCACCGACCTGGTCATGGCGCTCCCGCTGGCACCTTGGGAGGCAGCCCTGGGTGCGGTTGTGCCTGTGACCTTGCCCGACGGCCGAGCGCTCAAGGTGCGGGTGCCGCAAGGCACGCAGGGTGGGCAGGTGATCACCGTGCGCGGCCGGGGCCTGCCGGCCAAGGTGCCGGGTGATCTGGATTAGAAAGTGGCGGTGGTGTTGCCGAGCGCGCTCGACCCGAGGGTCAGGCCGTTCTACGAACAGATGGCCGCAGCCCTGCCCGACTTCGACGCCCGCAAATCGTCCGGCGCAGAGCAGGACCTTGCCTCGGAAGGAGCCGCACCGTGAACGAAGACATCTACCGCGTGCATGTGGTGCTGGACGAGGTCTGGCTCGACTTGCCCGATCTGTGCCAGCTCGCGGGCGTGAGCGAGCTCTGGGTGACGCAACGCATGTCGGACGGTTTGCTCACCCGCGATGCAGCACCGACGACAGAAGCCACGCGCTTCAATGCAGACGATCTGCGCCGCGTGCGGCGCATGGCGAGTCTGGAGCGCGACTTCGACGCTGTTCCCGAACTCGCCTCGCTGGTGTTCGATCTCGAGATGGAACTGGCCTCTTTGCGCGCGAGGCTGCGGCGTTTGAGTCACTTGCCTGATTGATTCAAGGTGGATCGCGGCCAACCCGGCATCACCGGCGAGACGCTCGACGCTGCAAGCGACGCATTTGTGTTTCATGCGTCGAAACACTTCATTCCCCTCGTATGCGGGACATCGCACATACCTTTCCTGGAAGAAGTCTGAGACTGAACCCTCGACCAATGTGGCCCCAGCCTGACGTTCCAGGCGAATGCCATCCATGAAGGAAGCCCGATGAACACCATTCACACCCCCCACCCCCTTACCCACGCCAGTCTCGCCGAGGTCGTGTCGTTCCAGGGGAGGCCCTGCCTGTCGATCTACCAGCCGACCCATCGGCGCCACCCGGACAACCAGCAAGACGCGATCAAGTTCCAGCATCTGGTGAAGACCCTGGAGGCATCGCTGCGAGCCCACCACAAGCCCGAAGCCATCAAGGCCCTGATGGCACCTTTCGAGGCGCTCGCTCAGGATCGCGACTTCTGGAACCACACACTGGATGGCCTGGCGGTGCTGGGCGCACCGGGCTTGTTCCGGGTGTTCCTCCTGCAGCGGCCGGTCGCAGAACTGGCGGTGGTGGCTGACAGCTTCCACACCAAACCGCTGCGTCAATTTCTTCAGTCGACCGAACGCTTTCAGGTGCTGGCATTGAGCCTGCACAAGGTGCAACTTTTCGAAGGCGATCGCAATGCGCTGGACGCGGTGGAACTGGCACCCGGTGTGCCGCAAACCATGACCGCAGCGCTGGGCGACCAGGTCACCGAGCCGCACACCTCCGTGTCCTCGAACGGCGGCGTCGGTGGCGGCAACCTGTCCACGCACCATGGCCAGGGTGGGCGCAAAGACGAAGTGGAGGGTGACGCCGAACGCTTCTTCCGTGCGGTGGACCGCGCCGTGCTGGAACACCATTCACGCAGTTCAGGCTTGCCCCTGATGCTGGCGGCCTTGACCGAACACCACCACCTGTTCCGCAAGG
>JBBQSX010000234.1:0-4915 GCA_038213545.1 Burkholderiales bacterium | reverse complement strand
GCCCTCGGGCCGCAGTGCCAAGGCGCGGGCGCGCGCCTCGCTCGACGACCTCACCACCTCGGCCTTGCAACTCTTCTTGAAGGAACCGACATGAGCACCACCACCGAACACAGGCACTACCGATCCGCCTTTGCGCCCGGCCTGCTGCACGGCCGCGTGATCGTGGTCACGGGCGGCGGCTCCGGCATCGGCCGCTGCACCGCGCACGAACTCGCCAGCCTGGGTGCCCACGTGGTGCTCATCGGGCGCAAGCTGGAGAAGCTGCAGGACACCGCCGGCGAGATCGTGGCCGATGGTGGGCGTGCCAGCTTTCACGCCTGCGACATCCGCCATGAAGACACGGTGCGCACCGTGGTCACCGCCATCGTCGCCGCGCATGGGCGCATTGACGGCCTCGTGAACAACGCGGGCGGCCAGTACATCACGCCGCTGGAGAACATCAGTGCCAAAGGCTGGCAGGCGGTGATCGACACCAACCTCACCGGTGGTTTTCTCATGGCGCGCGAGTGTTATGTGCAGAGCATGCAGGCGCGGGGCGGCTCGATCGTGAACATCGTGGCAGACATGTGGGGCTCCATGCCCGGCATGGGCCACAGCGGCGCGGCGCGCGCGGGCATGGTGAACTTCACCGAGACGGCTGCGCTGGAGTGGGCGCGCAGCGGCGTGCGCGTGAACGCGGTGGCGCCCGGCTACATCGCGTCCAGCGGCATGGACCACTACCCCGCCGAGGCCGGCCCCATGCTGCGAGAGATGCGCCAAACGGTGCCGGCCGGGCGCTTCGGCAACGAGGCAGAAACCTCGGCCGCCATTGTTTTTCTGCTCAGCCCGGCTGCGAGTTTCATCAGCGGCAGTGTGTTGCGTGTGGACGGCGCACGGCCTCAGGTGCGCATGGGCTGGGGCCAGGTGGCGGCACCTGTGGAGGTGCAGGACCGGGACGCGGTCAAACCCTTCGATGGATTCCACCGCTACGTCACGCCGAGGGTGTTCCAGGAATGAAAAAGTATCCGTTCGTAGAGACCCTCGCCCGGTTCGACCTGGGCTTCACTCCGTTCGACCTGGGCTTCACTCCGTTCGCCCTGAGCTTGTCGAAGGGTTCACCAACACCTGGGCCAGGGCTTCGACAAGCTCAGCCCGAACGGAGATGTGCTCAGCCCGAACGGAGATGTGCTCAGCCCGAACGGATATGGGCTCAGCCCGAACGGAGATGGGCACAACTCGAACGGAGATGGGCACAACTCGAACGGAGATGTGCTCAGCCCGAACGGAGATCGGTGGGCTCCGATGTTTGAATCGTCTTTCAACTCCCAGAGCCCGCAGGCGCATGAGCGGCGCGACGCGATGCTCGCGCGCATCGCCCAACTGCGCGCGCTCGAAGACCGCGCCGCGCAAGCCTCTGCGAAATCAAAACCCGTGTTCGACAAACGCGGCCAGCTGTTGCCGCGCGAGCGCGTGGCCTTGCTGCTCGACCCCGGCGCACCGTATTTGCCGCTGTGTTCGCTGGCCGGTTTTCTGCAAGACACCAAAGACCCCGGGAAGTCGGTGCCCGGTGGCGGCATGGTGGCGGGCATCGGCTTCATTGCCGGCGTGCGCTGCATGGTGGTGGCGAGCGACTCGGGCATCGAGGCCGGCGCCATCCAGCCGCGCGGGCTCGAGAAGATCCTGCGGGTGCAGGACATCGCGCTACAGAACAAGCTGCCGTTTGTGCACCTGGTGGAAAGCGCCGGCGCCAACCTCATGAAGTACCAGGTGGCAGGCTTCGTGCACGGCGGCTCGCTGTTCCGCAATCTCGCGCGCCACTCGGCCGCCGGCCTGCCGGTGATCACGGTGCAGCACGGTTCGGGCACGGCGGGTGGGGCCTACATGCCAGGCCTGAGCGACGTGGTGATCATGGTGCGGGGGCGCTCGCGGGCGTTTCTCGCAGGGCCGCCGTTGTTGATGGCTGCGACCGGTGAGGTGGCCACCGAAGAGGAGCTGGGCGGGGCGGAGATGCACGCCGGTGTGTCGGGCTTGGGGGAATACCTGGCGGAGGATGACCGGGAGGCGCTGGGGGTGGCGCGGCGGGTCATCGCCTCCCTTCGCCCTGTGCAAACATCCGTTCGCCCTGAGCCTGTCGAAGGGCTCGCCAACACATGGGCCGGGGCTTCGACAAGCTCAGCCCGAACGGATGGCGGCTCAGCCCGACCGGGTGGCGGCTCAGCCCGACCGGGTGGTGGCGCAGCCCGAACGGAGGGGGCGGGTGTGGCGGAGCCGGCTTTCCCCCCCGACGAGCTCCTCGCCCTCATGCCCCCCCACCACCGCGAGCCGGTGGACATGCGCGAAGTCATGGCCCGCATCGTCGACGGCTCCGAGCTGCTCGAGTTCAAGGCCCTGTATGGCGCGGCAACGCTCTGCGTGCAGGCGCGCATCCACGGCCATGCGGTGGGCATCATCAGCAACAACGGCCCGATCGACGTGGCCGGCGCCAACAAGGCCACGCACTTCATCCAGTGGATGTGCCAGCTCGGTCACCCCATCGTTTACCTGCAGAACACCACCGGCTACATGGTGGGCAAAGACAGCGAGCAGGGCGGGATGATCAAACACGGCAGCAAGATGATCCAGGCCGTGACCAGCGCCACCGTGCCGCAGATCACCATCCAGTGCGGAGCGTCGTTCGGCGCCGGCAACTACGGCATGTGCGGGCGTGGCTTTGATCCGCGCTTTCTGTTCAGCTGGCCGCAGGCGAAGACGGCTGTGATGGGTGGTGAGCAGGCCGCCCGAACGATGCAGATCGTGGCCGAGGCCGGCATGGCCCGCAAAGGCATCACGCCCGATCCGGTGCAGATGCAGGCGCAGTTCGACCAGATCGTGAACGTGTTCGAGAGCCAGGCCGACGCTTTCTACACCAGCGGCCTGGTGCTCGACGACGGCGTGATCGACCCGCGCGACACCCGCGCCGTGCTCGCGTTTTGCCTGGACACCTGCGCCGAGGCGGCGGCCCGCGAACCTCGGCGCATGCAGTTCGGCGTGGCGAGGATGTAGATCCCACCCCCCGTTCGGACTGAGCCTGTCGAAGCCCTCGCCAACGCGTTGGTGAACCCTTCGACAAGCTCAGGGCGAACGGCCCAGTTGACCAAGGAGACAAAAAATGCAGTTCACCCACGAGCACCGCGAGATCCAGAAGACCCTCAAGCGCTACATTGACGAACACATCAACCCGCATGTGGACGAATGGGAAGCGGCCGAGATCTTTCCGGCGCACGAGGTGTTCAAGGGCCTGGGTGAGCTGGGATTGCTGGGCCTCACCAAGCCCGAGGCGTTTGGTGGCGCGGGGCTGGACTATTCGTACAGCCTGGCCATGGCCGAGACGCTGGGCCACATCCACTGCGGCGGTGTGCCCATGGCCATTGGCGTGCAGACCGACATGGCCACGCCGGCGCTCGCCCGCTTCGGCAGCGAAGCGCTCAAACGCGAATTTCTCGCGCCCGCCATCGCGGGCGACATGGTGGGCTGCATCGGCGTGAGCGAGCCGGCGGCCGGCAGCGATGTGTCGGGCATCAAGAGCGTGGCGCGCAAGGACGGTGACGACTACGTGATCAGTGGTCAGAAGATGTGGATCACCAACAGCCTGCAGGCCGACTGGATGTGCATGCTGGTCAACACCAGCGAAGGCCCGGCGCACAAGAACAAGAGCCTGGTGATGGTGCGCATGCGCGAGAACGGCAAGCTCGTCAAAGGCATCGAGGTGGCGCAGAAGATCAAGAAGATCGGCATGAACTGCAGCGACACCGGCCTCATCTATTTCGACGACGTGCGCGTGCCGCAGAGCAACCGCATCGGCCAGGAGGGCGCGGGCTTCCTCTACCAGATGCAGCAGTTTCAAGAGGAGCGCCTGTGGGCTGCAGCCAGCTGCATCCAGAGCCTGACGAACTGCATCGACTGGACGGTGGAGTGGGCGCAGGAGCGCAAGCTCTTCGGCGCCACGCTGGCCGACCAGCAGTGGGTGCAGTTCAAGCTGGCCGAGATGAAGACCGAGGTGGAGACGCTGCGCGCGCTCACCTACCAGGCCTGCGAAAACTACGTGGGCGGTGCCGACGTGACCGAGTGGGCCACCATGGCCAAACTCAAGGCGGGCCGCCTGAACCGGCTGGTGCCCGACACCTGCCTGCAGTTCTGGGGCGGCATGGGCTTCACCTGGGAGAACAAGGTTTCGCGCATGTTCCGCGATGGCCGGCTCGCGTCGATTGGCGGCGGGGCGGACGAGGTGATGCTGGGCATCCTGGCGAAGACGATGGGGATTGCGAAGAGGGCGGTGAAGTGAGGTTGGTTCGTGCGGGCCTCCACCCCTGCCCTCCCCCAGAGGGGGAGGGAGTGAATGCAGAGCTCCCCCTCTTGCTCCCTCCCCCTCTGGGGGAGGGCGGGGGTGGGGGCACCCCCGCCAATCCTTCTCAGGACCACCACCCATGACCCTATTCAAAGTCGAACGCCAAGGCGACACCGAACGCTGGATCCTCAACGACCCCGCCACCCGCAACGCCCTGAGCGACGCCATGGTGCTCGGTCTGTATGAGGCCACGCTGCGCGCCCAGACAGACGACAGCCTGCGCATCATCGTGCTCACCGGTGCACCCGGTGCCTTCACTGCAGGTGGCAGCCTGGGCGGGTTTTCCAGTGCCATCGGCCAACCGCTCAAATCTGGCGAAGACGACCCCTTGATCGCCATGAACCGCGGCTTTGGCGATGTGCTCCACGCGCTGTGTGCACTGCCGCAGCTGCTGGTGTGCGCGGTTGACGGTGCGGCCATGGGTGGGGGCTTTGGTCTCGTGTGCTGTGCTGATCACGTGATCGCCACCGAGCGTTCGGTGCTCGGCACGCCCGAGGTCACGCTCGGTTTGCCGCCGGCACAGATCGCGCCCTTTGTGTGGATGCGCCTGGG
>JBBQSX010000233.1:0-4933 GCA_038213545.1 Burkholderiales bacterium | reverse complement strand
GTTGTCAACTCTCTAGCAATGTCAACTGCGCGCCTGAAACCTGTCTCTGCGCATTACCACGATGCATGAATAGGAGTGATCGCAATCCGGCACGCCAAGGGCATTCACGTTGAAAACTCGAACGGCAGCAACCGCTGCACTGCTGCCTCTCACCTTCCAAGGGTGGACGACAGCCATCAGTATTCACTTCATATTCTCCGAGACTCGCCGAGTACTTAGTGCACGGTCACCGCAAACCGCTGCTCAAATAGAGCGAGAAACCCCGTTTGAGTTTGCAGACTTCCGAGGTCTGCCCCTGCTTCTTTTGAGCTCGACAGCAGGTGGTGCCACCTTGGAACAAACGGTCTCGCGAGGTGGCTCGCCAAGGCCTGCGACAAAGGCTTCGAGATCTGAAACTCGAACCATCCTTCGGCGTCCGATCAGGAAGGTCGCAACTGGAAACCTTCCGGCAGAAAGCCAGTTTTTTGCTGTCTGGTTGGCAATACCAATTGTTCGGGCTCCCTCAAGGTAGGGGATCAGTAACGCTGTGCTCATGGCTCTTCCTGGCGGCGCGGACGCGCCCAGTTTCAACGAGCTGACGGGTTGAGACTGACAGATGATCGATCGAGACACGTGAAGTGTTCGACTCATCGACATTCCACGACATTGGGAAATGTTGATGCCGCACATGAGTGCGCGATTGAGCATGGAGTGGGAGGGCTTGTGTCGGACGGTCAGCTTGGGACATCACGACGATCAAAGCCTCGAGTCCGTTGAAAACGGACGTTCAATTTATCCACATTCAGATGGATGACTGCACGCAGAATACCACACGCGCCGATGGCATCGGCTCAGGTGGTGGCAGCCACCGAAAGTACACTCCCGACGTACTGGTACAGAGCCTGACATCAAGCGCTCTCACAGCGACGCTTCCACTCTGCTTGCATTGAAAGTGGGGACAAAACCGGGACGATCCTCCAGGTACTTCAAAGTCCTTCAAAGTATTTCCCGGGACAAAACGGGGACACTGATTTCCGTTCGGGCAAGAAAAAAGCCCGCTGCTTTCGCACCGGGCTTTATCTAAGCTGTTGATTTACAACGACATTTTGGCGGAGTGGACGGGGCTCGAACCCGCGACCCCCGGCGTGACAGGCCGGTATTCTAACCAACTGAACTACCACTCCTGGTAGATGGCGTTTGTTTTTGCAAACCAAGTGCCAACCACTTGTGCCCGAGCTGCCGTGAGGCAAATTCTGGCGACCCTACGGGGATTCGAACCCCGGTACTCACCGTGAAAGGGTGATGTCCTAGGCCTCTAGACGATAGGGTCAAAACCTTGGACTAACCGAAACGCGACGCTCTGAACCGCGTTTTTCGAAGCCTTGAATTGTAGCATTGGAAGGAGGTGTTCCTTCTTCAACTGCGCCTCGCGGCTCCAGATTTTTGGTGGAGGTAAGCGGGATCGAACCGCTGACCTCTTGCATGCCATGCAAGCGCTCTCCCAGCTGAGCTATACCCCCACATATTTCGCTGACCGGCTTCACCAAATTTCTTCGGAGCTGCATTTCAGCAAGCCTCAAATTATAGGCGATTTTTTCATGCCTTCTGCAAACGGTCCAAGACCGTTTGACGGTTCTGCAGTTCGAGCACGGCGTCGAGCGATGGTGTCTGGGCTGTGCTTATCATCAGCACACGCACCGGCATGGCAATCTGCGGCATCTTCAGGCTGTGCTCTGTGAGGACTTGCTTGATGGCCGCCGAGATGCCAGCCTTGTCCCATGCCACATCGTCCAACTTGCCCGCCAGCGCTGCCAATGCTGGACGCACCGCGTCGGTCACATGCTGCGCGCGCTCGTCAGCGTTGGGCGTGATGTCGGTGTAAAAGGCGCGAGCCCAATGGGCCAGGACCACGGTGGTGTCACAGCGGTCCTTGAACAAACCACAGATGCGCGGCAGGCGGTCGTCCACCGTGATGCCCTGCAACTTCAACTGCTCGGCCACCAGAGGCGCAAGTGCATGGTCGTCCATTGCCTTGAGGTGTTGCGCATTTACCCAGCGCAGCTTGGCGTCGTCAAACTGCGCGGCACTGCGACCCAGGTGGTCGAGGTTGAACCACTCGAGGAACTGCGAGCGGCTGAAGATCTCGTCGTCGCCGTGGCTCCAGCCCAGGCGCGCGAGGTAGTTCACCATCGCGTCGGGCAGATAGCCTTCGTCGCGGTACTGCGTCACGGGTTTGGCGCCGTTGCGCTTGGACATCTTCACAACGTGCTTCTCGCCCTGCTCGTCAATCGCTTCAGCCATCACGGTGGGCAGGTGGGCATACACCGGCGGCTCCTTGCCGAGCGCGCGGAAGATGTTGATCTGGCGAGGGGTGTTGTTCACATGGTCGTCACCGCGAATCACGTGGGTGATGGTCATGTCGATGTCGTCGACCACCACGCAGAAGTTGTACGTGGGCGTTCCGTCGGGTCGCGCGATCACGAGGTCGTCGAGTTCGTCGTTGCTGATCTCGATGCGGCCCTTGACCTTGTCGTCCCAGGCCACCAAGCCGCCCTGCGGGTTCTTGAACCGCAGCACGGGCTTCACCCCTTCGGGCACAGCGGGCAACACCTTGCCAGGCTCGGGCCGCCAGGTGCCGTCGTAGCGTGGCTTTTCCTTGGCCGCCATCTGCGCCTCGCGCAGCGCGTCGAGTTCGGCCACGCTCATGTAGCAGGGATACACCAGTCCAGCGGCCACCATGTCGGCGAGAACAGCCTTGTAGCGGTCCATGCGCTGCATTTGGTAGAACGGGCCTTCGTCGTGGTCGAGCCCGAGCCACTTCATGCCTTCGATGATCACGTCCACCGCGGCTTGCGACGATCGTTCGAGGTCGGTGTCTTCGATGCGCAGGATGAAGGTGCCGCCGGTGGAGCGCGCAAACGCCCACGGGTAGAGCGCAGAGCGGATGTTGCCGAGGTGGATGAAACCGGTGGGCGACGGGGCGAATCGGGTGCGGACGGTGGTGGTCATGTCAGAGGGTGAGGAGTCCGCGGTCGAGGTCGATCTTGATGTCTTGCAGATGTTCGAGCCCCACCGCCACGCGGATCAGGCCTTGCACCACGCCGGCGGTCTGGCGCTGCGCTTCAGTCAGACGGCCGTGCGAGGTGCTGGCAGGGTGCGCCAGCAGGGTCTTGGTGTCGCCCAGATTGGTCGAGAGCGACATGACTTCCAGCGAGTCCAGCACGTGGAAGGCCCGCGCACGCGCCTGGTCAGCGTCGATGGCCTTGACCTCGAACGAGAGCACGGCACCGCCGGAGCCCGACTGTTGTGCCATGGCCAGTGCGTGTTGCGGGTGGCTGGCGAGCCCTGGATAGTGGACACGCGCCACAGCAGGGTGATCTTGCAACCACTGCGCCAACTGAAGCGCGCGAGCCGATTGCGCCTGCATGCGGATGTCCAACGTTTCCAGTCCCTTGAGCACGACCCAGGCGTTGAATGGCGCAAGCGTCATGCCGGCGCTCTTGAGCACCGGCAGGAAGGTCTTGGTCACGAGTTCCTGGCTGGCGCACAAGGCACCCGCCATCACACGGCCTTGACCATCGAGGTACTTGGTGCCCGAATGCATGACGATGTCAGCGCCCAACTGGATCGGTAGTTGCAGGGCGGGCGTGGCAAAGCAGTTGTCCAGGCACAGCAGAGCGCCGGCGTTGTGTGCGATATCGGCCAGCGCGCGGATATCGCACACTTCGGTGAGCGGGTTGGTCGGCGTTTCGGCGAACAACAGCTTGGTGCTCGGCTTGATCGCAGCCTGCCAAGCGGCCACATCGGTCTGCGAGACGAAGGTGGAATCGACGCCGAACTTGGCGAGGTCGGTGCCGATCAGTTTGATGGTGGAGCCGAACATGGAGTGCGAGCACACCACATGGTCGCCGGCCTTGAGCAGGCCCATGCACATCATGAGGATGGCGGACATGCCCGAAGCGGTGGAGATGCAGGCCTCGGCGCCTTCGAGCGCAGCCAGGCGCTGTTCCAAGCTGGCCACGGTGGGGTTGCCGTAGCGGCCGTAGGTGAAGCCTTCTTCGTCGCCGGCAAAGCGGCGCGCGGCCGCCTCTGCGCTTGGCTGTACGTAGCCACTGGTGAGGTACAGGGCCTCCGAGTTCTCGCCGTACTGGCTGCGCTCCACGGCTTCGCGAACAGCCAGTGTGTCGCGGTGCAGGTCGGTTTTCTTCCGGGTCATCGGCGGCGACCTTCAGGCAATCTGGGCATTGGGAAGCGCGAGACGCGAGCTGTCTTCTTCGCCCTCTTCGCTCGTGTCGCGCCCGGCGTTCAAGCGAGCGATATCGGCCAGCGTGATATCACCGGTGACGTACACGCCATCGAAACACGAGGCGTCAAAGCCCGCCAGCTTGGGGTTGAGCGAGCCGATGGCCTGCTTCATCGCGTCCACGTCCTGGTAGATCAATGCGTCGCAGCCGATGCTTTCGCGCACTTCCTCGACCGTGCGGTTGTGCGCCACGAGTTCGTCGGGCGTGGGCATGTCGATGCCGTAGACGTTGGGATAACGCACCGGCGGCGCAGCGCTGGCCAGGTACACCTTGCGAGCGCCGGCGTCGCGAGCCATCTGCACGATCTCGCGGCTGGTGGTGCCGCGCACGATGGAGTCGTCCACCAGCAGCACGTTGCGGCCCTTGAACTCGCTGCCAATGACGTTGAGCTTCTGCCGCACCGACTTCTTGCGCACGCCCTGCCCCGGCATGATGAAAGTGCGGCCCACGTAGCGGTTCTTGACGAAACCTTCGCGGTACGGCAGGCCGAGCAGTTGCGCCAGTTCCATGGCGCTTGGGCGCGACGATTCCGGGATCGGAATGACCACATCAATCTCATTGGGTGGCACGGTGGACACAACGCGCTTGGCCAGGGTCACACCCATGTTCAGGCGGGCCTGGTAGACCGAGATGCCGTCGAGCACCGAGTC
>JBBQSX010000232.1:0-5065 GCA_038213545.1 Burkholderiales bacterium | reverse complement strand
CATCGCCGTGGCCTCCCAGGTGAAGGTGGCCGCGCGCACCATGCTGTAGCCCTCTTCGAGCTTGCGCACCATCATCTCCACCGCAATGATCGCGTCGTCCACCAGCAGGCCCAGCGCGATGATCAATGAGCCCAGCGAAATCTTGTGCAGGCCGATCTTGAAATAGTTCATGGCCAGGAACGTCATGGCCAGCACCAGCGGAATGGTGATGAACACCACCAGGCCGGGACGGATGTCCAGTGTGTAGCCTCGCAAGCCCTTGCTGCCGGGGCGCTTGTGCAAGCCCAGCGCCAGAAAGCTCACAGCCAGCACGATCACCACCGCCTCCACCAGCACCTTCACGAATTCGTTGACCGAGTTCGTCACGGCGCTGGGTTGGTCTTGCACCTGCGCCAGAACCATGCCCGCAGGCAGCGTGGCCTCGATGCGGGCCACCGTTGTCTTGAGCGCCTTGCCCAGCGCGATGATGTCGCCGCCCTTGGCCATGGAGATGCCCAGGCCGATGCTGTCCTTGCCGTTGTGGCGCACCAGCACCTGCGGCGGATCCACATAGCCCAGACGGATGTTGGCCAGGTCGCCCAGGCGGATCTGCGTGCCGTTGGCCGCCCGAATCGGCATGGCGCCGAGTTGGTCCACTGAAGTGAACGCACCGGCCACACGCACCTGCACCACATCCTGGGGCGACTGCACCGCCCCGGCCGAGACCACCGCATTCTGCTGGCCCAGCGCGTCCAGCACCTGCTGCAGGTTCAAGCCCAGAACCGCCAGGCGCTTTTGCGAGACTTCGACGAACAATTTTTCGTCCTGCACTCCGAAGAGTTCGACCTTGCTCACATCGGGGACTCGCAGCAACTGCTGGCGCACGTTGTCGGCCACCTGCTTCTTGTCGGCGTATGAAAAGCCGTCGCCCTGCAGCGCGTAGATCACGCCGAACACATCGCCGAACTCATCGTTGAAAAACGGCCCCACCACGCCTTGTGGCAGCGTGGCCTGCATGTCGCCGTTCTTCTTGCGCGCCGTGTACCAGATCTGCGGCACCTCCTTGGGCGGAGACGAGTCCTTGAGCTGGAAGATCACCAGCGTCTCGCCGGGCTTCGAATAGCTGCGGATCTTGTCCGCGTAGGGCACTTCCTGCAGCGTTTTCTCGATGCGGTCGGCCACCTGCTCGGCCACCTGCTCGGCGGTCGCGCCGGGCCAGTAGGCCCGCACCACCATGGCGCGAAAGGTGAACGGCGGGTCTTCGTCCTGACCGAGCTGGAAGTAGGCCGCCACGCCCAGCACCATGAGCACGATCATCAGGTAGCGCGTGAAGGCCTGGTGGTCCAGCGCCCACTGAGAAAGGTTGAAGCGCGAGACCCAGGTGGCTGTCTGGTCGGCAGATGAATAGTCGGACGAGCTCATGCGGTCCTCACTTCGTGGCCGCGCCAACGAAACGCGTCACCTTCTGACCGGGCGACAACACATGCACCCCCGCAGCCACCACCTCGTCGCCCGGCTTCAGGCCGGAGGCAATCACGAACTCGTTGCCGTCCGCACCAGCCACCACCACTTCACGCGGTTGCACCGTGCCGCTGGCGGCGTCGAACACCCAGACCGCGCTGCCTTTGCGGTCCCCCGTCTCCGATCGCATCAGGGCAGACGTCGGCAGCTTGATCGCGGCTTGAGGTGTGCCGGCGGGCGCCGCCATCGTCACGTAGGCCGTGGCGCCCAGCGGTGCAGCCGCACCCTCGGGCAACGCCAGCTTCACCTGGTAGGTGCGTGTGACCGGATCTGCGCTGGCAGCGACTTCGCGCACCACCGCGTCCAGCGGCGCCGAGGCGTCCATCGGCCGTCCTGACCACAAGCGCACCTGAGCAACCTGGCCCGTGCGCAGCGCCGCCATGCGGTCTTCGGGCACGGCAAACACCACGTCACGCGGGCCGTCCAGCGCAACGCGGACCACCGGCGTGCCCGCGGCCACCACCTGCCCCACCTCGGCGTCCACCGCCAACACCACACCGGCGCCATCGGCCACCAAGCGCGCATAGCCCGCCTGGTTGCCCTGCACCGCACCCTGCGCGCGCGCCTGGCGAAGCGTGGCCTCGGCCGATTGCAGGGTCGCTTGCCGGCGTTCGATCTCGGCGCCGCTCACAAACCCCTGGGCCAGCAGGTCCTGGTAGCGCTTGAGGTCGGCCGCGGCCAGATCGCGCTGCGTCTGCGCCGCGCTCACCTGCGCCTGAGCGGCCTGGCTGGACAGCGCCAGGTCTTGCGCATCCAGCTGCGCCAGCAAGGCGCCGGCATTCACCCGTTGGCCCACCTGGGCCGGGCGTTGCACCACCTTGCCGCCCACCCGAAAGCCCAGCCGGGACTCTGTGCGCGCGCGCACCTCGCCGGCGTACTCGGTCTGGGCACCCAGCGCGCTGGCACCCACCGTCATCAACTTGACGGACCGGATGGGTTCTGTGGGTGCCGGTGCGGGCGAACATGCCGTCAATGCGAGCGTGGCGGTCATGATCAGGACAAAATGCGGCGTTTTCATGGCGGTCGGGACGTTGTGAAAAAGGTTGGGCGCAAAAGGCACGCGCCAGCAAGGCCCGTATATTACTGACTGACCGGTTAGTAATCAAAATAAACGACAAAATTCACCTTGAAAGTCATGACGCAGCCCACGCCCACCGCCCGGCCCCCGGCAGACGACCGCCCCACCGGGCAGGCCGGGGCGGCGCCATTGGTGACCCAGGTTCCCCTGGGTGCCTTGGGTCCTGGCGTCGGACACTACGAAAACTTTCCCGTGGCCTCCTGGTTGTGCCCGCCCAGGCTGCGCCCTGCGATCGCGGCCATCTATTGGTTTGCGCGAACGGCCGATGACATCGCCGACGAGGGCCAAGCCACAGCGGCCGAACGGCTGGCCGACCTCTCGGCTTTCCGCAACGAACTCTCACGATGCATCGAGCGGGCCGCGGGCGGCGCTGCGATGCCCGCCGCCGAGCGCTGGCCAGCTGTGTTCGGGCCGCTGAGCCTGGCCATCGCCCGCCACGACCTGCCGGGCCAGTTGCTGCACGACCTCCTGAGCGCCTTCGAGCAGGACGTGCGCTACACCGAGCAGCAACACCGCTACGAAAGCACCGAAGAACTGCTGGGCTACTGCCGCCTTTCAGCCAACCCGGTGGGCCGCCTGTTGCTGCACTTGTACGGCGTGCACGATGCACGATCGCTGCAGCAAAGCGACCAGATCTGCAGCGCATTGCAGCTCATCAACTTCTGGCAAGACATCGGTCGCGACCTGCCCAACGGGCGCTGCTATTTGCCAGCGGACACTTTGTTGCGCCACGGCTTGCGAGTGGCTGACTTTGAACATCCCGAGCTCGAAGCCACCTCAGACCGCCAGGCCGTGGTGGCAGAGCTGTGCGCCTATGCGCGTGGCCTCATGCAGTTGGGCGCACCGCTGGCGCGAAGGGTGCCGGGCCGTGCGGGCTGGGAACTGCGGCTGGTGGTGCAAGGTGGTTTGCGCATCCTGGACGCCATCGCCGACATCGACCACCGAAGCTGGCAGACGCGAGTGACGTTGCAGCGCGCCGACCTCCCGCGCCTGGCCTGGCGTGCACTCTGGATGTGAAGACCTGCGCGCATCGAATCGCGCAGGTGACACGCAGCCTGCGCGATTCGCTGAAAAGCCACTGAAGGCCGCGCCCCCCGTACAAGCACTGGGGTGTTGGACGCAGACGCTGTGCCATACTGGTTTTCCATGGCACAGGCATTCCCTTTCTCCGCGATAGTTGGTCAAGAAGAGATGAAAACGGCGATCCTGATCGCCGCCATCGATCCCACCATCGGAGGTGTTCTGGTCCTCGGGGACAGGGGCACCGGCAAGTCCACCGCAGTACGGGCGCTGGCCGCCCTGCTTCCGAAAATGCGGGCTGTGAACGGTTGCCGCTACAGCTGCGATCCGGCCGACCCGGCCAGTCGCTGCGTCGACTGCGCCACCTTGCGCGCGCCCGACCAGCCGCCGCCCAAAACCCACCTCATCCCCGTGCCCGTGGTCGACCTGCCACTGGGCGCCACCGAAGACCGCGTCGTGGGCGCACTGGATCTGGAGCGCGCGCTGTCGCAAGGGGTGAAAGCCTTCGAGCCCGGTCTGCTGGCGCAAGCCAACCGAGGATTCCTCTACATCGACGAAGTCAACCTGCTCGAGGATCACCTGGTCGATCTGCTCATCGACGTGGCGGCCTCGGGCGAAAACGTGGTGGAGCGCGAAGGCCTGTCGGTGCGCCACCCGGCGCGCTTCGTCCTCGTGGGCAGCGGCAACCCCGAAGAGGGTGAACTGCGTCCGCAACTGCTGGACCGCTTCGGCCTGTCGGTGGAAGTCAAGACGCCCGAGCTGCTGCAGGAACGCGTGGAGGTGGTGCGCCGGCGCGATGCCTTCGAGCAAGACCGCGAGGCATTCATCGAGAGCTGGAAGAAGGAAGACGAACGCATCCGCCGCAAACTCGTGGCCGCGCGCAAGCGCCTGCACTACGTTGAGATCACAGACGCCGCACGCCAGCGCGCCGCTGCGCTGTGCATGGCCCTGGGTACCGATGGCTTGCGCGGCGACCTGACGCTGATCCGCGCCGCGCGCGCCATGGCCGCCCTGCAAGGTGACCCGGCCGTGACCGACGCACATTTCAAACGCGTGGCGGGCCCCGCGCTGCGCCACCGCCTGCGCCGCAACCCGTTGGACAACGCCGGCTCGACTGCGCGGGTCGATCGTGCCGTCGCCGAACTCATGGGCGCCTGAGCGCGGGCTTCGGGCTCTCCACCGATGCTCGACTCCATCGCGCCACCCACCCTGAACGCCGACGCGGCCCTGATCGCCGCCCTGCTGGCGGTGGACCCGACCGGCCTGGGCGGCGTTGCGTTGCGCGCACCTGCCGGCCCCTTGCGCGACGCCTGGTTGTCCCTGCTGCGCGACGGCCTGCGCGGCGACCTCACGCTGATCCGCGCCGCACGCGCCATGGCCGCGCTGCAGGGCGACGCCGTCGTGACCGACGCGCACTTCAAGCGCGTGGCTGGCCCCGCGCTGCGCCACCGCCTGCGCCGCAACCCG
>JBBQSX010000231.1:0-5107 GCA_038213545.1 Burkholderiales bacterium | reverse complement strand
CCTGTCCGGCGAGACATGTTTTCTGCCCAGGATGCCGTGGAACCGGCTTTGCCGGGCCACTGGCATCGCCCCCTGGGGGGTGACGCCGCAGGCGGCGCGGGGGGTACCATCCATCACCATGAACATCATCATCCTGGGTGCCGGCCGAGTCGGCGAAAGCGTTGCCGAGAGCCTGGTCTCCGAGCAGAACGACATCACCGTCATCGACATGGACCCGGCCCGCCTGCGCAGCCTGGAAGAGCGGATCGACCTGCGTGGTGTGGTGGGGAACGGCATCCAGCCTTCGGTGTTGAGGGAGGCGGGCGCCAAAGACGCCGACATGGTGATCGCCTGCGCCGCGAACGACGAAACCAACCTCGTGGTGTGCAAGGTCGCGCACGACATCTTCAACGTACCCAGCACCATCGCCCGCCTGCGCTCGCCCGAGTTCACTGAAGGCGATGAACTGCTCGGCAAGAACGGCTTTGCGGTGGACCACGTGATCTGCCCCGAAGAGTCGGTCATGCGCTACCTCCACCAGCTCATCAGCTACCCCGAGGCGCTGCAGGTGCTGGAGTTTGCCGGCGGCCGCGCCAGTCTGATTGCGGTGCGCGCCACCCACGGCGGCTCGCTGGTTGGCCACACCATCGGCGAGTTTCGCGAGCGTTTCCCCCATGCGGAAATGCGAGTGGTCGCCCTGTACCGGCTCGACACCGAGATGGAGGCCACCAAGACCACGCGCATCCTGGCGGGTGATGAGGTCTTCGTGCTGGCCGACACACAGAAGATCCGCTACGTGCTGGGCGCCATCCACAACATCGACAAACCGGTCAAGCGCATCATGATCGCCGGCGGCGGCAAGGTCGGCTTGCGCCTGGCGCGTTCGCTGCAGGGCCAGTGCCAGGTGAAGATCATCGAACGGTTCAAGCCCCGTTGCGAGTACCTGGCCAGCCAATTGCCATCGAGCATGCTCATCCTCAACGGCGACGGCGCCGACGAAGACCTGCTGTTGGAAGAGAGCGTGGGCGAGATGGACATGTTTCTCGCGCTCACCAGCGATGACGAAGACAACATCATGTCGGCCATGCTGGCCAAGCGCATGGGCGCCGGGCGTGTCATGGCCCTGATCAATCGCCGTGCCTACGCCGACATGATGCAGGGCAGCACCATCGACATTGCCATCTCGCCCTCGCAAACCGTCATCGGCGAATTGCTCACGCACCTGCGGCGCGGCGACGTGGCCGCTGTACACAGCTTGCGCCGCGGCGCGGCCGAGGCGCTCGAAGGCGTTGCGCGCGGTGACGTCAAAACCAGCAAGCTGGTGGGCCGCAAGGTCGAAGAGCTCAAGCTGCCCAAGGGCGTGCGCATCGGCGCCATCGTTCGGGGCGAGGGCAACAAGTCCGAGGTGCTCATGCCGCACCACGACATCCTGATCGAGACCGACGACCACATCATCATGTTCATTCCAAACAAGCGTCTGGTTCGCGAGGTCGAGAAACTGTTCCAGGTCGGCGCCACCTTCTTCGGCTGACGACCGGACCTCTGTTCATGCCGCTGCTGCGCGTTTTCCCCGTGCTGGGCGCCATCGTGATGGTGTTCTCGCTCACGCTGCTGGTTCCGTGGACGGTGTCGTGGTGGTCTCAGGACGGCGCTCAAGGTGCCTATTTGCCGGCCGTGGCCGTTGCGTTGGTGGTGGGCTTGCTCTTGCGTTGTGCCGTTTTCAAGGTGGGCCGCAAGGTGGAGTTGCAGACGCGTGACGGCATCCTGCTGGTGGGGCTGGTCTGGACCCTGCTGCCGCTGCTGGCGTGTCTGCCCCTGCTCCTGTACTTCGGCCAGACGGCCACCCCGATCAGCGTGACCGACGCCTACTTCGAAGCCATGTCGGGCCTGACCACCACCGGCTCCACCGTGATCACCGGGCTGGACGCCTTGCCGGGTTCCATCAACCTGTGGCGCTGTTTCCTGCAGTGGCTTGGTGGCATGGGCATTCTGGTGTTGGCGGTGGCGATCCTGCCCATGCTGGGGGTGGGTGGCAGCCAGCTGTTTCGCGCCGAGGCCACCGGGCCCATGAAAGACGCCAAGCTCACGCCGCGCATCACCGAAACCGCCAAGGGCCTGTGGACCGTGTACTGCGCACTCTCGGTGGCTTGCGTGCTGGGCTACTGGCTGGGCGGCATGTCCGCGCTGGACGCCTGGGCCCACATGTTCACCACCATGAGCCTGGGGGGTCTGTCGACGCACGACAGCAGTTTCGGCTTCTTCCAGTCGCCCACGCTGGAGTGGGTGGCCATTGTCTTCATGCTGGTGGCCAGCTGCAACTTTGCGCTGTATTTCGTGGCCTTCGCCAAGCGACAACCCGCCCGCATCTGGCGCGACACCGAATGGCGTGCCTCCGTGGGCCTGCTGCTGGGCGCCAGCGTGTTTGTGGCCGGGCTGCTGCTGGCCAAGGGCACCACGACCGACCCGCTGGAGACCCTGCGGATGGCCCTGTTCAATGTGATCTCCATCGGTTCGACCACCGGGTATGCGACGGTGGACTACACCACCTGGCCGGTGTTTGCGCCGCTGTTCATGATCATGCTCTCGGGCGTGGCCACCAGCGCGGGGTCCACTGGCGCCGGCATCAAGATGGCGCGGGTGCTGATCCTGCTCAAGCAGGCCAGGCGAGAGATGTCGCGCATCATCCACCCGCGCGCGGTGTATCCGGTGCACCTGGGCGGGCATGTGGTGCAGACCGGCACCTTGCTGTCGGTGCTGGGCTTCATGCTGGTGTACGGCGGCACCATCATCGGGTTGACCATGCTGTTGCTGCTCTCCGACCTCCCGTTCGACACCGCGTTTTCAGCGGTGGTGGCCAGCGTGAACAACATGGGCCCGGGCCTCAACGAGGTGGGGCCGGCTGGCAACTTCCAGGGCCTGACGGACTTCCAGACCTGGGTGTGCACCATGGCCATGCTGCTGGGGCGGCTGGAGATGCTGTCTTTCCTCGTGCTCTTCACCCCGGGCTTCTGGCGCAAATAGACTGCCTCCATGCTGTTCACATTGCTGCCTGTTCTCTCGGTGTTCTCGCGCATCCTGCTCGCGTTTGCTCCCGCCTTCCTGGTGCCGCTGGCCTGGGCCTGGTTTCTGGACGCACAGCACCACGCCCTGGTGTGGGCCTACGGCTTTGCCTTCACCACCGTTTGCGGTCTGATCCTGTGGCGGGCCACCCACCGGTTCCGCCGCGAGCTGCAGGCCAAGGACGGCTTTCTGCTGGTCAATCTGGTGTGGACGCTGCTGCCCGCGTTCGCGGCGGCACCGCTCATGTTCACCGTGCCGGACATCACGTGGACCAAGGCGTACTTCGAGGCCATGAGTGCGCTCACGGCCACCGGGGCCACTGCCATTTCGGGGCTGGACACGTTGCCGGTCTCGGTGAATGTGTGGCGCTGTTTCCTGCAACTGGTGGGCGGGCTGGGCATCATGCTGCTGGTGGTGGCGGTGCTGCCGCTGCTGGGCCTGGGCGGTGTGCAGCTTTACCGGGCCGAGACGCCCGGGCCCATGAAGGACACCAAGTTCACGCCGCGCATTTCAGAGACCGCGCGAGGCCTGTGGGGCGTGTACGTCCTGTTTTCGGTGGCCTGCATGCTGGCTTACCGCTGGGCCGGCATGAGCTGGGCCGATGCCTTCATGCACATGTGCACCACCATGGGCCTGGGTGGTTTTTCATCGCACGACGCGAGCTTCGGTTACTGGGACTCGCCCAGGATCGAGGCCGTGGCCACGGTGTTCATGGCGCTGGCCGGGGTGAGTTTCATGCGTTATTTCATCGTGCTGCGCCAGCGCTCGTTGCGCCCACTCACGCGCGACCGCGAGATCCGCACCTATGTGAGCGTGCTGGTGGTGTCGGTGCTGATGGTGGCTGTGTTGCTCACGGTGCAGGGTGTGATCCCCGATTTCCCTGAGGCCTTGCGCACCAGTGCGTTTCACGTGGTGTCGGTGGCCACCACCACCGGTTACGCGTCCACCGACTACGCCCAATGGCCGGTGTTCGCGCCGGTGCTGCTCATGTTCCTGGGGTGTTTTGTGTCGTGTGCCGGCTCCACCGGCGGCGGCATCAAGCTGGTGCGCATGGTGCTGTTGATCAAGCAGGCGCGGCGAGAGCTGGTGCGCATCGTGCATCCGCGCGTGGTCAATCCGGTGACGCTGGGCGGAGCCATCATGCCCAACTCGGTCATGACCGCCGTTTTCGGCTACATGCTGATTTACGGCGCTGCCACCATGGGGCTGACCATGCTGCTGTTGTTCACCGGCCTGGACATCGTGACCGCCTTTTCGGCGGTGGTGGCCACGGTGAACAACATCGGCCCTGGGCTCGGTGAGGTGGGGCCAGCGAGCAACTTCGGCGTGCTCTCCAGCTTTCAGATCTGGGTGTGCACGTTTGCGATGTTGCTGGGGCGACTGGAGCTGCTGACGGTGCTCGTTCTTTTCACGGGCCACTTCTGGAAGAATTAGGTCCACCCCCGCGACGCGCTTTCAGCGCGTCACCCCCTCAAGGGGGCGATGCCTGCGGCCTGGCAAAGCCCGTTCCGCGGCATCCGTGGTTGGTGGTACCTCTCTCGTCGCGCTTCAGCTTCTGGCGGGGATGCTCAGGCCGCGTTGCACGGCGGGGCGTTGTTCGAACGCCTGCAGCACGCGCGGCAGTTCGGCAAAGTCGCTGAAGCCCACCAGTTCGCCCGCGCCGTAGAAGCCCACCAGGTTGCGCACCCAGGGCCAGATGGCGATGTCGGCGACTGAGTAATCCTGGCCCATGATCCAGTCGCGCCCGGTCATGCGCTGGTTCAGCACACCGAGCAGTCGCTTTGTCTCGGCCGCGTACCGGTCGCGCGGTCGCTTGTCTTCAAAGTCCTTGCCGGCGAACTTGTGGAAGAAGCCGAGCTGGCCAAACATCGGACCCACGCCACCCATCTGGAACATGAGCCACTGCAGCGTCTCGTAGCGCGCGGCCGGGTCTTTGGGCAGCAACTGCCCGGTTTTCTCGGCCAGGTAGATCAGGATGGCGGCGGACTCGAACAGCGTGATCGGCTTACCACCTGGACCGTCGGGATCGACGATCGCCGGTATCCGGTGGTTCGGCGTGATCGCCAAA
>JBBQSX010000230.1:0-5123 GCA_038213545.1 Burkholderiales bacterium | reverse complement strand
CCTGCACTGGGAGGACGGTGACAGCCTCAAGCAGCGCATCAGCGTGGCGTATTCGCAAGGCGAATCGAGTGCCGCCGCCGTGGTGAGCGAGGTGCAGGGCGACGCCGATCTGAGCCGCATGATGCAGGAGCTGCCGGCCATCGAGGACTTGCTGGAAACGGCCGACGACGCACCCATCATCCGCATGCTCAACGCCCTGCTCACGCAGGCCGCGCGCGACGGCGCCAGCGACATCCACATCGAACCGTTCGAGCGCACCTCCAGCGTGCGCTTTCGGGTCGACGGCACGCTGCGCGAGGTGGTGCAGCCCAACCGCGCGCTGCACGCCGCGCTGATCTCGCGCCTGAAGATCATGGCCGAGCTCGACATCTCCGAGAAACGCCTGCCGCAAGACGGCCGGATCTCGCTGCGCATCGGCACCCGCGCGGTGGACGTGCGCGTGTCCACGCTGCCCAGCGCCCACGGCGAGCGAGCCGTGCTGCGCCTGCTCGACAAGAGCGAAAGCAAGCTGAGCCTGGAATCGGTGGGCATGCAGGGCGACGTGCTGGGGCGATTCCGCAAGCTCATCGGCCAGCCGCACGGCATCATTCTGGTGACCGGCCCCACCGGGTCGGGCAAGACCACCACGCTCTACGCCGGCCTGCAGCGGCTGGACGCCAGCACGCAGAACATCATGACGGTGGAAGACCCGATCGAGTACGAACTGCCCGGCGTGGGCCAGACGCAGGTGAACGCGCGCATCGACCTCACCTTTGCCAAGGCCCTGCGCGCCATCCTGCGGCAAGACCCCGACGTGATCATGATCGGCGAGATCCGCGATTTTGAAACCGCGCAGATCGCCATCCAGGCCTCGCTGACCGGCCACCTGGTGCTGGCCACGCTGCACACCAACGACGCGCCCAGCGCTGTGACCCGCCTCACCGACATGGGCGTGGAGCCCTTCCTGCTCAGTTCGTCGCTGCTGGGCGTGCTGGCGCAACGGCTGGTGCGCAAACTCTGCGTGCACTGCCGCCGCCAGGACGACAAGGGCCTGTGGCACCCGGTGGGCTGCGAGCACTGCAACCACAGCGGCTACAAGGGCCGCACCGGCATCTACGAGCTGATGGTGGCGGACGACAAGATCCGCGCACTGATCCACAACCGCGCGGCAGAGAGCAAGATCTTCGTGGCCGCCGAGGCCGCGGGTCTGCAGTCGATGCGCGCCGACGGCCAGCGGCTGATCGAGGCCGGGATCACGTCGCCAGAGGAAGTCATGTCAGTTACAAGAGACTGACATGCCCGCCTACACCTTCGAAGCACTCGACGCCCAGGGCGCCACCCAAAAAGGCCTGATCGACGCCGACACCGCCCGCTCCGCGCGCAGCATGTTGCGCGCACGCGCGCTGGTTCCACTGCAGGTGGAGCCGGCCACCGGGGGCGGCACCAACGTGCAGGGCAGTGGGCTCAACATCACGCTGTGGGGCGGGCGCGTGTTCAGCGCCACCACGCTCGCGGTGTGGACCCGCCAGATGGCCGGGCTGGTGGCTGCGGGCCTGCCGCTGGAACGGGCGCTCTCCGCCCTGACCGAAGAGGCAGAAGATGACAAACAGCGCAACCTCATGGCCTCACTGCGCTCCGAGGTCAACGCGGGCTCGCCGTTCGCCCAAGCCCTCGGCCAACACCCGCGCGAGTTCTCGCCCATCTACACATCGGTGATCGCCGCTGGTGAACAAAGCGGTCAGCTGGGCACGGTGCTGGAGCGCCTGGCCGACGACCTGGAAGCGCGTGAAGCCCTCAAGAACAAGCTGGTCGCCGCCTCGCTCTACCCGGCCATCGTCACGCTCGTGGCCATCGTCATCGTGGTGTTTTTGGTCTCGTACGTGGTTCCGCAGGTGGCCAGTGTGTTCGCCGGCAGCAAGCGCGCCCTCCCCCTGCTCACCGTGATGATGCTGGGCCTGAGCGAATTCGTGCGCAGCTACGGCTGGCTCATGCTGACCGCGCTGGTGCTCGGCAGCGGCGCGCTGGTCATGGCGCGGCGCAACGAGCCATTTCGTTTGCGCATGGACGCCGCCTGGCTGCGCCTGCCGCTGGTGGGTCGCCTGGCGCGTGGCTTCAACGCGGCGCGCTTTGCCGCCACGCTGGCCATGCTCGCCGCTGCGGGCGTGCCCATTCTCCGGGCGCTGCAGACCGCCGCCGAAACCCTGAACAACCAAGCCATGCGCGCCGACGCGCTGGACGCGCTGGTGCTCGTGCGCGAAGGCGCGCCTCTGGCGTCTGCATTGGCCAGCAAGAAGCGTTTCCCTCCCCTGGTATCGATGTTTGCCCGCCTGGGCGAACAGACAGGCCAGCTGCCCGCCATGCTGGACCGCGCGGCCGAACAACTGGGTGCCGAAGTGCAACGCCGCGCCATGCACATGGCCACCATCCTGGAGCCGCTGCTGATCGTGGGCATGGGCCTGGTGGTGATGCTGATCGTGCTGGCGGTGCTAATGCCGATCATCCAGCTCAACCAACTGGTGAGATGACATGGGCGTGACCTTGGAAGGCAAACTCGTCGTTGCCATTTCTTCCCGCGCCCTGTTCGACTTTGAAGAAGAAAACCGGCTCTTTGAAACCGGGGACGACCGCGCTTACATGAAGCTGCAGCTCGACCGCCTGGACACGCCCGCGCAGCCCGGCGTGGCCTTCTCGCTCGTGCGCAAGCTGCTGGCCTTCAACGACGCCGATGCCCAGCGCGTGGAAGTGGTGATCTTGTCGCGCAACGACCCGGTCTCGGGCATGCGCGTGTTCCGCTCGGCCAAACACTACGGCCTGCCGATCCAGCGCGGCAGCTTCACGCGCGGCCAGCCGCCCTGGCGCTACCTGCGCCCGCTGCGCGCCAACCTGTTCCTCTCCACCCACCTGGCCGACGTGCGCGCCGCGCTCGACGCCGGCGTGCCGGCAGCACAGGTGTACCCGCACTCGGTGCACGCCAGCGACGCGCACCCGCACGAGGTGCGCATCGCCTTCGACGGCGACGCCGTGCTGTTTTCCGACGAAGCCGAGCGGGTCTACCAGAGCCAAGGGCTCTCGGCCTTTCAGGCGCACGAGGCCACACACGCAGGCCTGCCGCTGGCCGGCGGCCCGTTCAAGCCCCTGCTCGAAGCCCTGCACCGCCTGCAGAGCGAGGGCAAGCCTCTCATGCGCGTGCGCACCGCGCTGGTCACCGCGCGCAGCGCCCCAGCCCACGAGCGCGCGATCCGCACGCTGATGAACTGGAACATCGAGGTGGACGAGGCCATGTTCCTCGGCGGCCTGCCCAAGGGCGAGTTCCTGCGCGAGTTCGAGCCCGACTTCTTCTTTGACGACCAGACCGGGCACATCGAGTCCGCATCCATGCACGTACCAGCCGGGCACGTGGCGTCGGGCATTTCGAACGAATGACGCTGACCGGGCAGGAACCTTTGCGCGCGGCGCGGGGTCTTGCTGCGGTCCCGAATGGCCTCTCCACCAGGTGAATTCATGACCCTGAGCGACAAATTCCAGAGCTTTCGCGTGTTCGCCCGCAAGGTGGGCCGCCTCACCGTGCCTTACTTCCAGTCGGAAGAGAAGTGGAAAGCACGGGCCTTGCTGGCGGCCATCGTGGCGCTCAACCTCGCCTCGGTCTACATGCTGGTGCTGCTCAACGAGTGGAACCGCGTGTTCTACGACGCGCTGCAAAACAAGGACGCGGCGGTGTTCTGGCGCGAGCTCGGGCGCTTCACGTATCTGGCCTTCGGCTTCATCATCATCGCGGTCTACCGCTTCTACCTCACACAGCTGCTCGAGATGCGCTGGCGCGCCTGGATGACCGGCCACTACCTCGACCGCTGGCTCTCCAACAAGGCCTTCTACCACCTCGAACTCGCGCGCTTCGCAAGGGGCGAAGACGCGCCGCCCGACAACCCGGACCAGCGCATTGCCGAAGACATGAACCTCTTCACCAGCTACACGGTGAGCCTGACCATGGGCCTGCTCAACGCGGTGGTCACGCTGGTGAGTTTCGTCGGCATCCTGTGGGCGCTTTCCGGCAGCTTTGCGTTCTCGATCAACGGCACCGACTACACCATCCCCGGCTTCATGGTGTGGATGGCGGTGCTCTACTGCGCGCTCGGCAGCGTGATCACCCACTACCTGGGCCGCTCGCAGATCGCACTCAACTTCAAGCAGCAGCGCTACGAGGCCGACTTCCGCCACCACCTGGTGCGCGTGCGCGAGTACAGCGAATCGATCGCGCTGGACCGGGGCGAACCGGTGGAGCGCCAGCAACTTGGCGGGCGCTTTGGTGAGGTGATCGGCAACTACCTCAAGCTCATCAACGCACAGAAGCGTCTGACCTGGTTCACGGTGGGTTTCGGCCAGGCCGCCGTGGTGTTTCCCTTCATCGTGGCCGCGCCGCGCTTCTTCAGCGGGGCCATCCAGCTCGGTGAACTCATCCAGATATCGTCCGCCTTCGGCCGCGTGCAGGACTCGCTTTCGTGGTTTGTCGACAGTTACAGCAGCTTGGCCGCCTGGCGCGCCACCACCGACCGCATCACCAGTTTTGAAGAAAGCTTCCAGGCACTGGAAGCGTCCGAGCACATCGCCGCCCCACTGCCCAACGCACAAGACGCGCTGGCCATCGACGACCTGCAACTCGCACTGCCGGGTGGCGTGGCGCTGCTGGCGGTGCACGGCCTGCAGGTGTCACCGGGCGACACGGTGCTGGTCAAAGGGCCCTCGGGCAGTGGCAAGTCCACCCTGTTCCGGGGCATGGCGGGCATCTGGCCCTGGGCGCAGCGCAGCCTGCGAACACCAGCGGGCTTTGCGAACCAGGTGATGTTTTTGCCGCAGCGGCCCTACTTCCCGCTGGGCTCGCTGCGCAACGCCCTGGCCTACCCCGAACCCGCCGGGCGCTACAGCGACGCGGAGCTGCAACAAGCGTTGACGGACGCGCTGCTGCCCGATCTGGGCACACGGCTGGACGATCAGGACGCCTGGGGACAGAAACTCTCGGGCGGCGAACAACAACGCCTGGCCATTGCCCGCGCCCTGCTCAAGAAACCACGCTGGCTGTTCGTGGACGAAGCCACGAGTGCGCTGGACGAAGCGGCCGAGGCCAAGCTGTATGGGCGGCTGCAGGCCTT
>JBBQSX010000229.1:0-5135 GCA_038213545.1 Burkholderiales bacterium | reverse complement strand
GCGTTGGCGCCGACCTGGAAGGTGGCGTTGGCGAACGAGCCGTCGAGCAGCTTGGTGCCGTTGAACGAGGTGGTTTTCGCAACGCGGTCGATTTCCGAGCGAAGCTGGGTCACTTCGGCCTGCAGCGCGGTGCGGTCGCTGGTGTTGTTCGATGCGTTGGCCGACTGCACAGCGAGTTCGCGCATGCGTTGCAGCATGTCGCCCACTTTGCCGAGTGCGCCTTCAGCGGTTTGGGCCAGCGAGATGCCGTCGTTGGCGTTGCGGGCAGCCACATTGAGGCCACGCACTTGTGCGTTCATGCGCTCGGAGATGGCCAGGCCAGCGGCGTCGTCTTTGGCGCTGTTGACGCGCAGGCCCGAAGACAGGCGCTGCATGGAGGTGGCCAGCGAGCTGGAGGTGGTGCCCAGGTTGCGCTGGGCGGTCATGGACATGACGTTGGTGTTGATGGTGGTCATAACTAACTCCTGTTGAGGTGGTTGGGCTAACTGCCCGGTTGCCCGGGCCACGAACCCATGGAGAAGTTCGTTGTCTTCTATTTCGGTGCCTTCTCCGATTACTTGAGGACTTCGCCATCACGCGGGCACAGGGGCTGGTCAACACACAAAAAAAAGCCCTGGTCGCGGAGCGCCAGGGCTGTCGTGGGGAACCACAAGGTCAGGAGGATGACCTGTTCCACTGTGCAATCTGTTGCGTGACGAAGGAATTGAGCGAGTTGAGCTGGCCCACCATCGCGTCCATGGCGTTGTATTGTTTGAGGTAACGGGTCTCGGCCCGGGCTGCGCGTGCGATCACGGTGTCTTGCTGCACGGTGTTGCGCTTGACGGCTGCACGCAGCGACTCGGTGCGTCCGGTCAGCGTGCCGCTGGCACCCGAGAAACCATCGGCGAACGTCTTCAGCTTCTCGCCGAAGCCTTGCGCCGTGGGGTCGATGTGGTCGGCGTTGAACAGGTTCTGCACCGCCTGCGGGTTGTCCAGCGCAGCGCCCAGCTTGGTGCTGTTGATGCTCATTTTTCCGCCTGCCTTGAGCTCGATGCCGATGTCGGCCAGCGTGGTGAACGCGCCCCCCGGGGTCACCGAACGCATCATGCCGCGCAGCGCGTTCTGCAGGCCCACGGCGGAGCTGTCGCCCTGCAGCGACCCGGCCACCTTGGTGTCGGGGTTGTAGGCGGTGGTGCTGGTCAGCATGTCGTTGAGCGAGTTGTACGCGTCGACGAAGGACTGGACGGTTTTGGTCATCGCTTCCTTGTCGTTGTTCACTGCGATCTCCACCGGCCCGGTGGTGAGCTTGGAGAACTGCAGCGTGATGCCGGGCAGACCATCTTTGTAGGTGTTGCTGGCGGATTCGATCGAGATGCCGTTGATGGTGGCCATGGCGTTGGTGCCGTGCGTGATCTGCACGCCCGACGCCACACCACCCTGCACCGCCAGGCGCGAGAGGCCGGCGCTGTCGACGCCGTCGCTATCGGTGGCCTGCATCTCGAAGCCCAGGGCTTCGCCCGTGTCTTTGGAGCGCATGAGCAAGCGTTCGCCCGATGCGTCGCGCAGCACGGTGGCGGTGACGCCGGCGCCGGCTGCGTTGATCTTGGCGGCGATCTGGGTGAGGGTGTCTTCACCGCTGCCGATCGCGATGTCCACGGCCGGTGCGCTGCCTGCCACAAATGAGCCGGAGCTCCAGTCGCCCAGCGTGATCTTCAGGTTGCCTTCGCCCATGGCGGTGTCCTTGGGCACCGCCAGCGTGGCCGTGGATTGCGCCTTGGCCAGTTGCTGCACTTCAACCGCCATCGAGGTCGGTGCAGTGCCGGTGGCCACGGTGATGCCCACCGCGTCGTTGGCGGACGAACTGCCCTTCACGGCTTTGAAGGCGTTGGGATCGGCCAGCTTGGTGCCCAGATCGCCCAGCGAATTCATCATCGAACTCAGGGTACCGAAGACCGAAATCTTGCTCTGGAACTTGGTGGCCTGCGTCTGCAGCGGTGCCAGCGGTGCGCGCTCGAGCGCCACCAGTTGCGAGACGATGCTCTGGATGTCGACGCCGCTGGCGAGACCCGTGGAGGTGATGGGCATGTCAGAGCTCCCCGCCAGCGGTGTGCGGCAGCGTGAGGATGTGCTGGCAACGTTTCATGGTCTTTCCTGTCCGGGATGTACACACCACACGCTGTTTGCAAGTGGTCTGTGCATCCCGCAATGGCCGTGTGCGACACGGCGCATGCGGATGTGCGCCCTCGATCAGGAGCGCAACAGCGAGAGCACCCCCTGTGGAACCTGGTTGGCCTGCGCCACCATGGCGGTGCCTGCCTGCTGCAGGATCTGGGCGCGCGAGAGGTTGGATGTTTCCTTGGCGAAGTCGGCGTCGATGATGCGGCCGCGCGCAGCTGAGATGTTCTCGCCGGTGATCTGGATGTTGGCCACGGCATTTTCGAAGCGGCTCTGCAGCGCGCCCAGGTCGGCACGCGAGCTGTTGACCGCGTTGATCGCGTTGTCGATCACTTTCAAGGCCAACTGCGAGTCGCCGAAGGAGGTGACGTTGATGTCTTCGACGAAGGAGTCGGCAGCGGCGGCGGTGTTGACGCCAGCACCCGTGGTGCCCGCAGCGAAGTTGCCGAAGTCGGCGGCCACGACGGCACGATCAGAGAAGACCTCATAGCCATCCACCACACCTGCCGTGTAAGTGGGTCGGGCGAAAACGCCGGTGTCGGTGGACTTGGCGTTGATCGCGTCCACCATCTGCCCGGCGCGTTGTGCCAGCGTGGTGGCTTCACCGATGGGGCCGAGGTTGACCGGGTTGCCAGCGGCGTCGTCAATGCTCAGCGGGGTGAGGCCACCTGCGGGGATGGCGGCCAGCACGGCCGGCGCCACCGGTGTGGCGGGAGGAACGATTTTCGGGGTGGCATGTATCGAGGTCTGGCCCAGCGCAGCCGAGTCTGAGTTGACGATGCTGTCGATCGAGATGCCTTCGCCGGCGTTGGCACCGACCTGGAAAGTGGCGTTGGCGAACGAGCCGTCGATCAGCTTGGTGCCGTTGAACGAAGTGGTCTTGGCCACACGGTCGATTTCCTGGCGCAGCTGCGTCACTTCGGCGTTCAGCGCGGTGCGGTCGCTGCTGTTGTTCGAAGCGTTGGCCGACTGCACGGCCAGTTCGCGCATGCGCTGCAGCATGTCGCCCACTTTGCCCAGCGCGCCTTCAGCGGTCTGCGCCAGTGAGATACCGTCATTGGCGTTGCGCGCAGCCACATTGAGGCCGCGCACCTGGGTGTTCATGCGTTCGGAGATGGCGAGGCCGGCGGCATCGTCTTTGGCGCTGTTCACGCGCAGGCCCGAGGACAGGCGCTGCATGGACGTGGCCAACGAGGCGGCCGAGGTGCTCAGATTGCGCTGAGCATTCATCGACATCGTGTTCGTGTTGATGGTGGTCATAACTAACTCCTGTAAATGGACTTTGAAAGTGATCCCGCGTTACCGGTGCCAGCGTCCTGCTCTGCAGGGGGTGTGCTGGATACCGAATGCTGGTCGACCCCTTCGGGTCTCCACCGTCAAAACTCGCCGCCTTCGCTGGCCGGACGACGAACCCATTTGCAGTTCGTTGAGTTGATTTCGGTGATAGCTGTGAATTCTTGAGGGTTTGGTGCAAGCCGAGCGTCGGAAAAGAAGGAGCGTTTGCCGCTTGTTCCTTCCTTTGTCGCTTGCGTGCTGGATCAGGGCTCACACAGGCAGCACCCTTTTGAGAACCAAAGACGTAGGCATTGGGATGACACGCAGGTGCTGCACACCTGACACGCGCTACAGCCGTTTACCGATTCAAGTTTCTTTACCGCTCGACACAATTACACACATCGGGTCAGGAGTTGTAAGCAAGTCGCCAACAGCCCAGACCCCCAAACCGAAGGAACACATCATGGACAGCGAACAACTCCTGGCAGAAATCCGCGAAGCCAACCTGACCTACCTGATGCTGGCGCAGAACCTGATCCGCAAGGACCGCGCCGAAGCCCTGTTCCGCCTCGGCCTGACCGAAGAAGCCGCCGACCTGCTGGGCATGCTGTCCACGGCGCAGCTGCTCAAGATCGCTTCCTCCAACATGTTGCTGTGCCGCTTCCGTGTGGACGACGACCTGGTGTGGAACCTGCTGACCAGCCACAACGTGAAGAAGGTGGACAACACCACCACCACGCAGCTGCACGCCAGCATCCTCATGGCCGGCAAGTTCGCCGAGTCCATGGCCGCTCACTGAGCTGCACGGTTACAAGTTTTCCTTCTCACACGCTCCGGGAACACACCATGGCCGTCGTCAAAAGCATCCTCAACGAATCCCGCGACATCGAACGCGCGGTGGCCCTGATCCAGCTCGGTGCGCGTCTGCAGGTGCTGGAGTACGAAACCTCTCTGTCTTACGAGCGCTTGCTGCGCCTGTACAAGGAAGTGGCCGGCAAGAGCCCGTCCAAGGGCCAGTTGCCCTTCTCAACCGACTGGTTCCTGACCTGGCAGCCCAACATCCACGCCTCGCTGTTCCTCAACATCCACGAGTACCTGAGCAAGACCAGCGAACTCGAGGAGATCGACACGGTGATCAAGGCCTTCCGCCTCTACAACGACCAGATGACGGCCAGCGCGATCGAGCCCATCCTCTCCATCACCCGCGCCTGGCGCCTGGTGAAGTTCGTGGACAACGGCATGCTGACGCTGACCAAATGCAACTGCTGCGGTGGCCACTTTGTGACCGAGCCCTACGAAAACCGCCACTTCGTGTGCGGTCTGTGCCAGCCGCCGGCGCGTGCCGGCAAAGGCGCCGCCTCGGGCGGTCTGCGTCTGCACTGATCGCAGCCTTTCCCAAAACTTGAAATGGACCCCGATGCGGGTCCATTTCGCGTTTATGGGTCCCTTCAATCGCACCTAGAGTTGGTCGATACACAAGGCATCTCCCCAAAGTCACGCGTGCGCTTCGTGCCGCGTCCTCTTTCAGGTCCAAGAACATGTTCGTCATCATCGGTTTTGTCGTTTCGATGCTTTGCATCTTCGGCGTCTACATCTTCCACGGCGGCAACATCGCGGTGGTGCTGAAGGCGTTGCCGTTCGAGATGACGACCATCCTGGGCGCGGCCATCGGCGCGTTCCTGATCAACAACCAGATGAAGGTGATC
>JBBQSX010000228.1:0-5203 GCA_038213545.1 Burkholderiales bacterium | reverse complement strand
GGCCTTGGCCGCGCCGCCAAACTTGGCCGCCAGCACCGTCGTGATCGCCGCCGTCAACGTGGTCTTGCCATGGTCAACGTGACCGATCGTGCCCACGTTGACGTGTGGCTTGGTCCGCTCAAATTTCTCTTTACCCATTTTTCAGCTCCAAATCAAAACTGCCGGAACAACCAAAAAACCTGCGGCTGCAGATCTGCAAACAACTGGTGCCCTTGGCGGGAATCGGACCCGCGACCTCTCCCTTACCAAGGGAGTGCTCTACCACTGAGCCACAAGGGCCAAGGAAGCCGGCAAGCCGACCGTCCTGGAATATTCAAAAACCGACTCAAAACTCACCGTCAACAGAACATGGAGCGGGAGACGGGAATCGAACCCGCGTCATCAGCTTGGAAGGCTGGGGTTCTACCATTGAACTACTCCCGCCAGATTCGCCCTGCCCGAGAAGAACATTCCCGCAAAGGAATGCACCGCCGGACACAAAATCCCGTTTCTTGCATGTCACATATCGGTCGCTGGTGGAGGAGGCTGGATTCGAACCAGCGTACGCGTAAGCGGGCAGATTTACAGTCTGCTGCCTTTAACCACTCGGCCACCCCTCCATAGCGCAGCCCGCGATTATGCCATGGTTTTCGGCTATCGTGCCAGCGCGACGACAGGCCTGTGTATCACCAGCCAATGGGAGGAAGGTCGTGCCGAACCAACCAGGCGTTGGCATGGCCGAAATGACCACAGCCGATGAACGGCAGGGGGGCGCGGCGGGCCGACAGCGGCGACGGGTGGTTGGCGAACAGCAGCAGGTGCCGGCCTGCGTCAATGAGGGCCACTTTTTTTTGGGCGTGCGCGCCCCAGAGCATGAAGACCTTGGTCTGACCCGAGGCGCTGCAGCGTTCGATGAGGCTGTCGGTCAGCGCTTCCCAACCCCGCCTGGCGTGGCTGGCAGGCTGGCCGTCTTCCACCGTCAGGCAGGTGTTGAGCAACAACACACCCTGCTGTGCCCAGCGAACCAGGGATCCGTTGGCCGGCGCGGGCAGACCCAGGTCGCGCTGCAGCTCCAGAAAGATGTTTCGCAAGCTGGGCGGCGGCTTCACACCGGGAGCGACTGAGAACGCCAGCCCTTCGGCCTGCCCTGGCCCGTGGTACGGGTCCTGACCCAGCACCACTACCCTCACCTCGTCGGGCGGTGTGAGTTGCAAGGCCCGCAGCGGCTCTGGCGGATAGATGGTGGCACCCTGGGCTCGCCGAGTGTCCAGAAAAGACGTCAGCGCCACGCCTTCAGGGGAGGACCAGAAAGCCCCCGTCAGATCAGCCCAACCCGCCGCGTCCTGCACAGCCGGACCCTCAGGCGAACAGTTCGGCCAGCGCCAGGCCCGGCTCGGGTGCGCGCATGAAGGCTTCGCCCACCAGGAAGGCATGCACGCCGGCCGCGCGCATGGTCTGCACGTCGCCCCGGCCCAGAATGCCGGACTCTGTGATCAGCAGGCGGTCGGCCGGCACATCGGCCATCAAGTCCAACGTGGTCTGGAGCGTCACCTCAAAAGTGCGCAGGTTCCGGTTGTTGATACCGACCAGCGGGGTCTTGAGTTTGAGCGCACGCTGCAGTTCGGCACGGTCGTGAACCTCCACCAGCACTGCCATGCTCAGGCCGAGTGCCAGCGCTTCGAGATCGGCCATTTGGGCATCGTCCAGGCAGGCGGCGATGAGCAGGATGGCGTCGGCGCCCATCGCACGGGCTTCATAGATCTGGTAGGGGTCGACCATGAAGTCCTTGCGCAGCACCGGCAGGTCGCAGCTCGCTCGGGCCTGCTTCAAGTAGTCGTTGCTGCCCTGAAAGAACTGCCTGTCGGTCAACACCGACAGGCAGGCCGCGTTCACGCTGCCGTCGCCCTCGGCGTAGCTCTGGGCGATGTCGGCCGGGATGAAGTCCTCACGCAGCACACCTTTGCTCGGACTCGCCTTTTTCACTTCGGCAATCACCGCGGCCTGGCCGGCAGCAATCTTGCGGCGCAACGCGTCCTCGAAGTCGCGCGTGAGCACGCGGCTCTCGGCGTCGAAGCGCACGACGTCCAGCGGCTTCTTGCGCTGGGCGGCGGCGATTTCTTCGTGCTTGACAGTCACGATCTTCTGCAGGATGTCGCTCATGAGAATGTTTCCGGGTCAGGCCGCGAAGGCCTTGAGTTGTTCGAGTTTGACCAGTGCAGCGCCGGAGTCCAGCGTGCGTCGGGCGAGTGCGATGCCCTCACCCATGCTGGCAACCACGTTGGCCGCGTAGAGCGCCACACCGGCGTTGAGCGCCACGATGTCGCTGGCGGCCTTGAAGGTCGGGTCGTCGCGGGCTTCGAGAACGCCCATGAGCATCTGGCGCGAAGCCGCGGGTGTTTCCACCCGCAGGGCGCGGCTGCTGGCCATGGTCATGCCGAAGTCTTCGGGGTGGATCTCGTATTCGGTGATCTCGCCGTTCTTGAGCTCACCCACCAGCGTGGCGGCACCGAGCGACACCTCGTCCATGCCGTCGCGGCCGTACACCACCACCGCGTGTTCGGCGCCCAGGCGCTGCAGCGCGCGCACCTGAATACCGACCAGGTCGGGGTGGAACACACCCATGAGGATGTTGGGTGCGGAGGCCGGGTTGGTCAGTGGACCGAGGATGTTGAAGATGGTCTTGATGCCCAGCTCGCGCCGCACCGGGGCCACGTTCTTCATGGCCGGGTGGTGGTTGGGCGCGAACATGAAGCCAACGCCCACCTGCTCGATGCAACGCGCGATGGCTTCCGGCGGCAGGTTGATGTTCACGCCCAGGCTCTCCAGCACGTCGGCACTGCCGCTCTTGCTGGAGACGCTGCGCCCACCGTGCTTGCTCACGCGCGCGCCGGCCGCAGCCGCGACGAACATGGAGCAGGTGGAGATGTTGAAGGTGTGCGAGCCGTCGCCCCCGGTGCCGACGATGTCGACCAGGTGCGTCTTGTCGGCAACCACCACCTTGGTGGAAAACTCGCGCATCACTTGCGCGGCAGCGGTGATCTCGCCGATGGTTTCCTTCTTCACGCGCAAGCCGGTGATGAAGGCCGCCATCATCACTTGCGACATCTCGCCGCTCATGATCAGGCGCATCAGGTGCAGCATCTCGTCGTGGAAAATCTCGCGGTGTTCGATGGTGCGCTGCAGCGCCTCTTGCGGCGTGATCTTTTGGCTGTTCGGCATGCTTGTCTCCTGAGCTTCTTGTCTATTGAGCGGGATTGTCGGTGAAGGCCAGTCGCAGGCCGAAGCCCACGAACAGCGCGCCGGCCGCGCGGTCGAGCCAGTGCATGGCGCGCTGCACAGTCTGCACGCGCCGCGAGGCCCAGGCGGCGAGCCAGGCATAACCGAAGTTGATCGGCAGCGAATTGAGGTTGAAGATCAAGCCCAGCAGCAGAAACGTCAGCGCCTTGCTCGATGCCTCGGGCGCGATGAACTGAGGCACGAAGGCCAGGAAAAAGATCGCCACCTTGGGATTGAGCACGTTGGTGAGGAAACCGCGGCGGTACACGCGCCACAGGTCCACTTCGGCCACGCCCGCGCTCAGGTCCAGCGGCGTGGCTTTCGACATCAGCAGACGAATGCCCATCCACATCAGGTAGGCCGCGCCGATCCACTTGAGCGCGGTGAACGCGGTGGCAGACGTGGCCAGCAGCGCACTCACGCCGATGGCGGCGGCGAACACGTGCATGAAGCAGCCGCTGACGATGCCCAGAGCCGCCACGATGCCGGCCCGCACGCCGCTCTTCAACGCGTTCGTGACGATGTAGAGCACGTCCGGGCCAGGCGTGAGGTTCAGCAGCCAGCCGGCTGCGATGAAGAGCAGAAGTTGCGGCAGCTCGGGCATGGGGTCTCTGGCTCAGTAAACAGCCGTGCCGACCGGCCGAGCGACCGGCGCGGTGCTGGCCCGCGCAAAAAACGCACGGGTGCTGGCAACCGCGCGGTCGATACCCGCCGTGTCCACGTCGAGATGGGTCACGAAGCGCAGACCGATCAGACCCGTGGCGAGCACGCCATCGCGCGCCAGGTGCGCCAGCAGGTCGGGACCACGGCCATTCGCCACGTCGACGAACACGATGTTGGTCTGTGAAGAGCGAACAACCAGGCCGTCAATGCCGGCCAGCCCCTGCGCCAGGCGCTGGGCGAGCGCGTGGTCGTCGGCCAGGCGGTGGATGTGGTGGTCCAGCCCGTGGTGCGCTGCAGCCGCGAGCAGGCCCGACTGGCGCAGCCCGCCGCCGAGCATCTTGCGCCAGCGCAACGCGCGGCGGATCAAATCTTTCGATCCGCACAACGCCGAGCCCACGGGCGCGCCCAGGCCTTTGCTGAAGCAGACCGAGACGCTGTCGAAGCGGTCGACGATGGCGCGCAATGCGGTGGACGGATCGCCACCCGCCGCCACCGCCGCGTTGAACACACGCGCACCGTCCAGATGCACCGCCAGACCGTGGTCACGCGCCAGTGCGGTCGCCTGGTCGAGGTACTCGGCCGGCATGGGGTGACCGTTCCAGGTGTTCTCGAGGCACAGCAGGCGCGTGCGCGCGAAGTGCGGGTCATCGGGCTTGATGGCGGCGGCGATGTCGGCCAACTGCATCTGCCCGGTGGCGTTTTGTGCCAGCGGCTGCGGCTGGATGCTGCCCAGCACGGCAGCGCCACCGCCTTCGTAGCGGTAGGTGTGGGCGTTCTGGCCCACGATGTACTCGTCGCCGCGCTCGCAGTGCGCCAGCATCGCGCACAGGTTGCTCTGCGTGCCGCTGGCCATGAAGAGTGCGGCTTGCTTGCCCGTGATGGCTGCGATCTTGTCCTGAAGCGCATTGACGGACGGGTCGTCACCAAACACGTCGTCGCCCAGGGGCGCGGCCATCATGGCCTCGCGCATCGCAGGCGTGGGTTGGGTGACGGTGTCGCTTCTGAGATCAACAGTCTTCATCCAGCCTGCTCCAGGAAGTTCTTGAGCATCGCGTGCCCGTGTTCGGTGAGGATGCTCTCGGGGTGGAACTGCACACCTTCGATAGCGAGTGTCTTGTGCTTCACACCCATGATCTCGCCGTCTTCGGTCCAGGCCGTCACCTCCAGCTCGGGCGGGCAGTCGCTGCGCCGGATGGCCAGCGAGTGGTAGCGGTTCACGGTGAACTGCTCGGGCAGGCTCGCGAACACGCCCACCTGCTTGGTGGTGATGACGCTGGTCTTGCCG
>JBBQSX010000227.1:0-5263 GCA_038213545.1 Burkholderiales bacterium | reverse complement strand
TACGGCCTGGAGCCGTACGCCATGGCGGCAGACGTCTACAGCCAGCCGCCTTATGTAGGGCGTGGAGGCTGGAGCTGGTACACCGGCGCTGCCGGGTGGTTGCACCGCGCGGCCATAGAGTCGATCCTGGGCCTGAAGATGACAGCGCATGGCCTGTGTTTCACACCTTGCCTGCCCGCGCACTGGCCGCGCGCCGAGATCACGCTCGTGCGCGAGGGCCGCACCATGCGTTTTGTGCTGGTTCGCCAGAGCGCTGACGCGGTGCGCACCACCTGGGGCAGCCAGGGCGTGGGCTTCCTGGCCGTGGGCGAACACCTCGCCTGGGCGGCGCTGCCTCCGCACGCCGTGTTCGTCGTTCCGCTGGAAGGAGCCCCCATGGGTTGAAGGCTTGTATGTGCGGCAGCGAACGGACAGGCGGCTCTGGTTGTGCGATCCTTCACGCATTACAACGAGAGGGCGTTCATGCGCGCCTCGGCATCACAGCCATACCGGAGGGAAACCACTTGACCGAACCCGACAACCCCCGTCAGAACCAGCTGTTGGCCCACTTGCCCGATGCCGAGTGGCAACGCTGGCAGCCCCAGCTTGAGCTGGTGGCGCTGCCGCTGGGCAAGGTGTTGTACGAGTCGGGCGCGCCCTTGCAGTTCGTGTATTTCCCCACCAGCGCCATCGTCTCGCTGCTTTATGTGCTGGAAAACGGCTCATCGGCGGAAATCGCGGTGGTCGGATTCGAGGGGGTGGTGGGCATTTCCATCTTCATGGGAGGTGGCTCCACGCCGAGCCGGGCCGTGGTGCAGAGCGCGGGCATGGGTTACCGGCTGCGCGCCGACGCCATCAAGGCCGAGTTCGAGCGCTCCAGTGCGGTGATGCACCTGATGCTGCGCTACACCCAGGCACTCATCACGCAGATGAGCCAGACGGCGGTTTGCAACCGTCACCATTCGCTGGACCAGCAGCTTTGCCGCTGGCTGCTGCTCAGCCTGGACCGCCTGCCCGGCAACGAGCTGGTGATGACGCAGGAGCTGATCGCCAACATGCTGGGCGTGCGCCGCGAAGGCGTGACCGAAGCGGCGCTCAAGCTGCAGGCCTCGGGCCTGATCCGCTATGCACGCGGCCACATTTCGGTGCTGGACCGTCCGGGTCTGGAGCACCGCACCTGCGAGTGCTACCGCGTGGTGAAGAAGGAATACGACCGCCTTCTGCCCGAACTTGAGACCATCTGAGGCCCGCTCTGGTCAATGTGTTCGGTGTCAGACAGATGGCTTGTGCCATCTGCCCCACAGTGGGACAGGGATCGCCTGGCACAGGGCTTGTGCGACCCGCATGAGTTCACCCCGACAGGGTTTCGCTTGTGTACCAGGCGGACCCCATGTCACACACCGAAAACCAGCTCATCGAACACCTGCCCAAGAGCGTTCGAAAACGTTTCATCGCGAAGTGCGAGCCGTTTGAACTGGTGCTCTCGACCGAGCTGAGCACGCGCGGTGCGCTGCTCACCCACGCTTACTTCCCGATCACCGGCTTCATATCGCTGGTGATCGACATCGACAGCCACCCCCCACTGGAGGTGGGCATGGCCGGCCGCGAATCCATGCTGGGCTCCGAGCTGGCGCTGGGCATGGCCAAGACGCCCTGGCGCGCGTTGGTGCAAGGGGAGGGCACCTGCTGGCGCATCGAAGCCCGGGCGCTGCGCAAGGCCATGGACGACATGCCTGCGTTGCAAAGCGTGGTGGAGCGCAGCTTGATGGTTCGCCTGCACCAGCAGGCACTGGCCTCGGCCTGTGAGCGTTTCCACCCCATTGGGCAGCGGCTCGCGCGCTGGCTGCTGATGAGCCAGGACCGGGCCGATGCCGATCACTTCCACGTCACGCAGGAATTCATGTCGCTGATGCTGGGCGTGCGGCGCGTGGGCGTGACCGAGGCCGCGAGCGACTTCCAGAAGGACGGACTCATCCAGTACAGCCGGGGCGAACTCAAGGTGCTCGACAGGGCGAAGCTGGAGCAAGAGGCCTGCTCCTGTTACGAGGCCGACAAGCTGCTGCACACCGCCCTCATGAACGAAAAGATTTCGAAGTAGGCCGACCGACGCATGGCGGGGTTCTGTGCGCAGCAGCACCGACGCGCCCGGCCCTGTGCGCCATGCTGGGTGTCGATCTGCAGGACACCTGAATGAAAAGCACCTTTGCGCCCCGCGCCAACCCCACCCGAACGGAGAACTCCATGAACGAACCCCTCAAACCCCTTGACGTCCCCGCGCTGCGCAAGAGCGCCCGCCAGCACATGGAAGAAGGCGCCGTGACCGCCGGCTACAGCGCCGACCGCACAGAGGTCATTGCCATGCTCAACGACGCATTGGCCACCGAACTGGTGTGTGTGCTGCGCTACCGCCGCCACCATTTCATGGCCAGCGGCATCCACTCGCACGCCACGGCGGCCGAATTTCTGGTGCACTCGAACGAGGAGCAAGGCCATGCCGACCAGCTGGCCGAGCGCATCGTGCAGCTCGGCGGCGAGCCCGACTTCTCGCCCGACTCGCTCTCCAAACGCAGCCACGCCGAGTACGTGGAAGGCGCCACGCTGACCCAGATGATTCGTGAAAACCTGGTGGCCGAGCGCATCGCCATCGACAGCTACCGCCACGCGATCGAGTCGGTGGGCAACGACGACCCGACCACGCGCCGCCTGCTCGAATCCATCCTCGCGGTGGAAGAGGAGCACGCCGACGAACTGGCCGACCTGCTCACGCAAGTGCCCACCCCGTCGAATTGATTGAAGCAACACCGATGGCGAAGAAACCCGAACAGGACGCCCACCTGGGCGCCGGTGGCGAGCTGCATCAGCAAGCCAACGCAGAACACCCACCGCTGACCACGCAGCAAGGCCTGGTGATTTCGGACAACCAGAACTCGCTGCGCGCGCATCCGCAGGGCCCCACGCTGCTGGAAGACTTCATCCTGCGCGAGAAGATCACCCACTTCGATCACGAGCGCATTCCGGAGCGCGTGGTGCACGCGCGCGGCACCGGTGCCCACGGCTTCTTCGAGCTCACCCATTCGCTGTCGGGTTACACCACCGCCCAGGTGCTCACCGAGGTCGGCGTGAAGACGCCGGTGTTCTCGCGCATCTCCACCGTGGCCGGGGGTTCGGGTTCGTCCGACACGCCGCGCGACGTGCGCGGCTTCGCGATCAAGATGTACACGGCCCAGGGCAACTGGGACATTGTGGGCAACAACATACCGGTGTTCTTCATCCAGGACGCGATCAAGTTCCCCGACCTGATCCACGCGGTGAAGATGGAGCCCGACCGGGGCTTTCCGCAGGCGGCGTCGGCCCACGACACCTTCTGGGACTTCCTCTCGCTCACGCCCGAAGCCATGCACATGGTGATGTGGATCATGTCGGACCGCACGCTCGCGCGTTCGCTGCGCATGATCGAAGGCTTTGGCGTGCACAGCTTCCGGCTGATCGATGCGCAAGGCAACCCGACGTTTGTGAAGTTCCACTGGCGGCCCAAGCTGGGCATGCAATCCACCGTGTGGGACGAGACGGTGAAGATCGCCGGTGCCGACCCGGACTTCCACCGCCGCGAGCTGTTCGACGTGCTGGGCGCGGGCGAAGTGGCCGAGTGGGAATTTGCGGTGCAGCTGTTCACGCAAGCCGAAGCCGACAAGTTTCCGTTCAACCACCTCGACGCGACCAAGCTGATTCCCGAAGAGCTGGTGCCGCTGAAGGTGATCGGGCGTCTCGTGCTCGACCGCTGGCCCGACAACTTCTTTGCCGAGACCGAGCAGGTGGCGTTCTGTCCTTCGCACCTGGTGCCCGGCATCGATTTTTCGAACGACCCGCTGCTGCAGGGCCGGCTGTTTTCGTACCTGGACACGCAGCTCTCGCGCCTGGGTTCGGTGAACTTCGCGCAGCTCCCGATCAACGCGCCCAAATGCCCGTTTGCGAACCAGCAGCGCGACGGCCACATGCAGATGACCCAACCGGTCGGGCGCGTGGCCTACGAGCCCAACAGCTTGTCGACCGACGCTCCGCGGGCCGACCTCAACCAGGGCTTTGTGAGTGTGGCGCTGGACGAAGGCGGCGTGCGTGGCCGTGTGCGCGCCGCCAGTTTCGCCGACCACTACAGCCAGGCACGCCAGTTCTGGATCAGCCAGAGCGAACCCGAGCAGGCCCACCTGGCCTCGGCGCTGGTGTTCGAGCTCTCCAAGGTGGAACACCCCCATGTGCGAGAAGCCATGGTGGCCCACCTGCTGGTGATCGATGGTGGCCTGGGCCAGCGCGTGGCCAACGGCCTGGGGCTGGACAAGCTGCCCGCACCCGCCACCCCGGCCCAGCCGGTGCAGGACCTGCCACCCTCGGCTGCGCTGAGCATCATCGACAACGCCAAGGCCACGCTGGCCGGGCGTTGTGTCGCCATCCTGGTCGACAACGGCTCCGACGGCGCGGCCATTGCCGTGCTGAAGAAGGCGGTGCTGGACGCTGGCGCGCGCGTGAAGATCGTGGCGCCGAAGGTGGGCGGCGTCACGCTGGCCAACGGCAAGAAGCTGGCGGTGGACGGTCAACTCGCCGGCACACCCTCGGTGTTGTTCGACGCGGTGGCGCTGGTGTTGTCGGACACGGCTGGCAAGGCCCTGAGCCGTGAGGCGGCGGCGGTGGACTTTGTGCGCGATGCCTTTGGGCACCTCAAGGCGATCGCGGCCGACGCGGGGGCTCAGGCCGTGCTGAAGGCCGCCGGCATCAAGGCCGACACGGGTGTGGTGGCTGCTGACGACGCGAAGGCGTTCGTGGATGCGGCCTGCACGCGCCAGTGGGCACGCGAGCCTTCGGTGCGCACGCTGGCCTGAGGCTGCGCAAACACGAACCGGCACGGCGTGCCGCATGCCAAAAAGGCCAGGGGTGCAGCGATGCACCCCTGGCCTTTTTTGTGGTGGTCGGTTGGATCAGCGTGCGATGCGGCCCACCAGCGCGCCGACGGCAAACGCCGCCAGCACGGCCATCAGCGGCTGAGCGCGCACGGTGGCGCGGGCGCTCGCAGTCCATGCATCGCCGGTCTGGGCCATGTGACGCACGGTCGGCACAGCGCTGTCGGCGAAACGGTCAACGGCCTTGTGCGCGCCCTGAACCGCCTTGTCGAGCGTGTCGGCGGCGACCGGGGCGATTTTTTCGCTGTCGGAGAGCAGGGAGGTGTTGGGCACTTGTGTGTTGGGGGTGTTGCTCAGGAGCATGGGGAGGCCTTTCGGTTGGGGTGGGGGAGGGT
>JBBQSX010000226.1:0-5429 GCA_038213545.1 Burkholderiales bacterium | reverse complement strand
GCCCGGTGCCCTGACCGCCATAGGTCAGGCTCAACAGCAATGCATGGAAGAGCAGGGACACCAGCAACGCCAACCTCATGCGCCTGCGCTCGTCGAGCGGTCGCGATGGAGGAAGTTTTGCGGGCTGCATCTGGCCGATTGTCCTATCCAAACCGGGATGCTCGTCGATGGCGATCCCGCCGATCAACACGCCAGGCGGTCGTCGCGCGCACATGCACGGCGGCCCTGCGTCAGAAAACCAGGATCTCGACGCGCCGGTTCTTCGGGTCTGAGGTGCGCAAGCCGCTGGTCGTCAGGGGCCTGGTGTCGCCGAAGAACTGCAGCTCGATGCCTTTGAGCGTGGGGTCGTGCGCGCGGAGCAAGTCGGCCGCTGCTTCGGCGCGGTCGGCGGACAGTTTCAAGTTCCATTCCTGCGTGCCGGTGGTATCGGCGTGACCAAAGATCGTGATGCTGGCGGGTTTGCGCGCACGCACCACCCTGAGCATGGCGGGCACCAAGGCTCTGGATTCGTCGGTCAGCTCGGTTTTGTCGAGCAGGAAGTGCAGGACGAAGATCCTGGGCGCCAGCAGATTCGCCTTGAGCAGGTCGCCATAGGCACTGTTGACCGTGTCGCGGCCCAGCGTTCTGGCCTGAGACGGTTCAGCGGCGTTGCCGTTGACGGTTGTGTAGCTGAAGGCCTTGTCCAGCCGCTGCGTTCCCGATCCCGACGCAACCGCCACCGCGCCCACCGTGTTGTCATCTTCGGGCAGCAGAACGACAGTGGTTCTCGTGCTGGTGGGTGTCGCGCATCCTGCGAGAAAGGTGCCGGTGATCAGGAGCAGCGCCGCCAGCCGGGCCCACCGGGTGTGTGATGCCCCCATGGGGCTCAGTCCGCCTCGATGATGAAGCGCGTACCGCGAACGCCGATGGTGGCCGTGGGCGTGGCCACCTTGACCGACTCCGGCGCGAGCTTGGCGATCATTCCCGATGAATAGACTGCGGCCCCTCTGGCCAGATAGACGAAGAATTCGAACTTCGCCTGCTTGGGCTCAAAGGCGTAGTCGCGAACCTGGATGTCGGTGGACGGCCCGAGGGTGAGCTGCGTGCCGTCCTTGAACACGATGCCGGCCGAGGAGCCGGTGCCGGAGACGATGCGGTCCGACACGAACAACGTCGAGCCCGGCGCGGCGTTCAGCGTGGTGCCATTGCGGGCGATGCCGATGTCGCTCGAGACGTTTTTGAACGTGGCGACGTGGTCACCGTTGGCGGCGGCCGACCCGGCAAAGCCCAACGGCCCTGCAACGGCCAGCAGCGAGGCAAAGATCAAGCGATTCATCAGATTCCTTTGTTAGCGGTGTGGTGAGCGCTCGAAAAACCGCTGCGTCAAACACGTGCGGCAATGCAGGTGGAGGGGTGCGTGCTCTCTGTGCCGAAAGACACAGGCCTGGCAAACGTGGCCACCAAGGTGAACGCTAAGGAGCAGGCCGCAGCCTGTATGTTCGGTATCGCGCACAGGCAAGCCTGAACGCATGTTTGCGCTGGAAAGCGTGACTTATGGCGCAGCAGATCGCCAGCGAGGCCGAGAATTTCGGCTGCTGGCGAAGGAAGCGCGGGTCGTGATCGGGTGCGCCTGCGCAGGGCTGGGCAGGTCAGCTCAACCCGCTGCTCAGGCCATCAACCGCTTCACATTGCCCACCGCCGCCATCGCCTGTTGACGCAAATCGGCCAGGATGGCGGTTTTTTCCGTGTCTGCAGGGTCGATGCTGGCGGTCATCTTGCCGAAGCCGTCGAGGCGGCTCTCGCGCATCCAGTTGCGCAGCGGCTTGTCCTGGCTCCAGCGCATCTGGTTGGACAGGTTGACCAGGGTGGACTGGACGTAGCCGCCCACGTTGCGCGGGAAGGGCACGGGGGTGCACAGCGCGTTCTTTGCCGCATCGTCGTCGTAGTGCGCTTCCACATAAGCGCACACGGCGCTGCTGAAGGTGACCAGCGGGGCTCGCACCAGCTGGGGCACGATCTTGCCGGGCTGGAAGATGGGCTCGACGTCGCGCATCTCCACGGCGGAGGCGGTGCAGTTGATGTAGAGCGTGTTCTCGTCCATGACCTCGCGGCCTTGTTCGAGCACGAGCGCGTCCCGCTCGATGGCCAGCACGCGGCCTTTGCGGATCACGTGCTGTATCTGCCTGAGCACCTTCACCTCGCCCTCGGAGAGCGTGGCGTAGTGAAACATGCGGGGCGTGTGCTGGGTGTCGATGCGCAGCATCTGGCCGCTGGCCTCCAGGCGCTCGAACAGGTCGCTCACGCTGGTGGCCTCGGCCAGCGCCTTCATCTGTGCCAGTTGTCCACCCACCGAGTGCTTGAAAAACTCTTCGCCGGGCTGCGTGGTGAGCCGGTTCACCACCCACGAGTCGCGCGGCATCACCCAGCTGATGGCAGTCTGCGGCACGCCGCATTCGAGCAGCCACACACCCACGTCCATGGCCGTCTTGCCGGCGCCCAGAATGCAGAAGTGGGCAGGGCGTTCGGCAGCGCTTTGCCACAGCTGGGTCAGCTGTGTGGGCGTGGCCAGGCGCACGCCCTCGGCCACGCTGAACTTTGGCTGTGTGGTGGCGGGCACGCTGGGGCTGAAGTGGCGCGCGTCCACCAGCTTCCTGCGCACCGTGATGGTGGACTCCGCGCCCGAGAGCAGCGAGCTCACGCGGGCGGTGCCGTCGTCAAGACCTTCGAAGCGGCTCATGGGCAGGTAGCGCACGCGGCCGCTGGGCAGCAGTTTCTGGTGCATGACCTGATGGAAATAGCCGCGCACCTCGGCGCCACTGGCCAGCTCGTACAGGCCGGTGTTGTGGCCCACCGTGTCCTTGCGGCCGGTGCCCAGCGCGAGCGAGTTCACACCATAAAAGGCCGAGGGCTGGTGCAGCGCGACGAAGGGGTATGCGTCGTTCCAGTGCCCGCCGGGCTGGCCGTGCATGTCCACCAGGGTGATGTGCGCATCGCTCTCCTGCAGCAGCGTGTCGGCAAAGGCCAGGCCGGTGGCGCCTGCGCCGATGATGAGGTAGTCGGTGTCGTGCGCGGCCATGGCTCGTTCCTTGAAGTCGTGCCCCGCATCGTGGGGAGTTTGGGTGGTGGAGGCAATGGGGCAAACCATGCGGGTTGTGTTGCCGCTGGACACCGGTCGGGCTTTCAGATACTGTACACGCATACAGTATTTATCGGCCTTCCCAACCCCACCCGAACACCCCACCATGCATCCCGCCCTCGACTGGCAGGAGGACGATCCGTCTTCCGCGCTGATGTTTTCACCCCCGCCCAAGCCGCCGCGCCCCGCCCGCCTGCCCGGCGAATTGCCCATGGCCGTGGCAGCCGCCATCTGGCGTGGCGACCAGCTCGGCGGCCCGGTCTCGGCCGTGCTGTCCAGCGGCTTCGAGGCACTGGACGCGCAGTTGCCCGGCGGCGGCTGGCCGTGTCACGGCGTCATTGAAATCCTGGCCTCGCAGAGCGGCCTGCTGGAGTGGCGCCTGCTCGGGCCGGCGCTGCGCCAGGTGTGTGCCGCCGGCCGCGCGGTGGTGGTGGTGGGGCCGCCCAAGGCGCCGCACCTGCCGGGCTTGCGTTTCGAGGGTATCGACGAGCGCCACCTGGTGTGGGTGCGGGCCGACACGGCCGCAGAGCGCCTGTGGTCGGCCGAACAACTCATCAAGGCCAACGCCTGTGGGGCGCTCGTGGTGTGGCTGCCGCAGGCGCGGTCTGAGCAGGTGCGCCGCCTGCAGGTGCTGGCCGCCAGTTGCGAAGGGCCGGTTTTTCTCTGCCGGCCGAGTGCTGCGGTGCGCGAATCGTCGGCCGCGCCGCTGCGGCTGATGGCCCGTGTGGGGCTGGACTGGGAACTGCACCTGGACATCTTCAAACGCAAAGGCCCGCCGCTGCAGGACACGCTGCGCCTGGGCTCGGTGCCCGGGGGTCTGCGCGCCATTCTCACGCCGCGGCTGCGGTTCCCCAGCCGCTTGTTGCCCTCTGATGTGTCCCGAGAGGCAGACCATGTGGTGGTCAGCACTCCTGCTCCCGACCGCCCCCACCGCGCCGTCCACTGAGGCGGCGCGCCGTGCCGTAGCCACCTGGGCGTTGCAGTTCACGCCCCGCGTGGCGCTGGCCGACGGTGCGGTGCTCATGGAGGTGGCGGCGAGCGTGCGCCTGTTTGGTGGCAAGCGCGCGCTGCGCGACCGCGTGGTGGCCGAGAGCGCAGAAGTGGGCGTGGCGCAGGTGGCCTGGGCGGCCAACAGCCTGGCTGCGCTGGCGCTGGCGCGTGCCGGCATTGAAAACGGTTTCAGGCAAGTGCTGCCGGCGCTGCTTGATGCCTTGCCCATGCAGGTGTTGAGCGCGGTGCACCCGCATCAGCTCACGCTGGCGCACATCGGCTGCCGCACGCTGGGCGACGTGCGCGCGCTGCCGCGGGGCGGGATGAGCCGGCGGTTTGACAAACAGCTTTTGCAGGCGCTCGACCAGGCCTACGGCGCCGAGCCCGAGGCCCATGTGTGGGTGGCGCTGCCCGAACAGTTTGAAGAGCGGCTGGAACTCATGGCGCGCGTGGAGCAGGCGCCGGCTTTGCTGTGGGGCGCGCGGCGCCTGCTGCTGGTCATGAGCGGCTGGCTGGCGGCGCGGCGCGCGGGTGTTACCGCCTTCACGCTGCGCTGGGCGCACGACGCCATGCGCGCTCGCGACGCGGGCGAGGGCGGCGAGATCACGGTGCGCACGGCCGAGCCTACGCGCGACACCGAACACCTCTGCCGTCTGCTCGCCGAGCACCTGGCCCATGTGCAGTTGCTGGCGCCCGTGGGCGACCTGCATCTGCTGGCCACCGACGTGCAGCCGCTGGTGGAGCGCAGCGCTTCGCTGCTGTCCGACACCGTGCGCCAAGGCGAGACGCTGCACCTGGTGCTGGAGCGCCTGGCCGCGCGCCTGGGGCCGGGCCGTGTGCTGCGCCCGGTGGTGCTGCCCGACCACCGCCAGGAATGGATGTGCCGCTGGCAGAGCGCGCCCGAGCCGCTGCCGCGCAAGCCGGCGCCCGACACGGGTTTGCCACAACCCACCTTCGTGCTGCCCGAGCCGCTGAGGCTGCTGGTGCGCGGCAACCGGCCGATCTACCAGGGCGAACTGCAACTGCTCGCTGGTCCGCAGCGGGTGGAGGGCGGCTGGTGGGACCGGTTGGACGCGGCCGGCACCACGCGCAACGTGGTTCGGGATTACTGGGTGGCGTTGTCGGCCAAGGCGGGCGTGTTGTGGATCTTCCAGACGCGGCTGGATGAGGCGCCAGCGTGGTATCTGCATGGACATTTCGCATGAGACGGGCCCCCATCCCAGCCTTCCCCCAGAGGGGGAAGGGGCCAGGCACGTGGTCCGGTGAGGTGTCTTGCTCCTTCCCCCTCTGGGGGAAGGCGGGGATGGGGGCTCCCCCACCATGA
>JBBQSX010000225.1:0-5527 GCA_038213545.1 Burkholderiales bacterium | reverse complement strand
TTGCCCAGCGCCACGTGGTCGGCGATCAGGGTGGCGTAGTCCATCTTGTAGATGTGGTCGCCCGCGAGCACCAGGATGTATTCAGGTTTGTGCGCGCGCAGGATGTCCAGGTTCTGGTAGACCGCATCCGCCGTGCCGAGGTACCAGCTCTCGTCGTCCATGCGCTGCTGGGCCGGCAGCAGATCGATGAACTCGTTGAACTCGTTGCGCAAAAAGCTCCAGCCGCGCTGCAGGTGGCGCAGCAGGCTGTGCGACTTGTACTGGGTCAGCACGCCGATGCGGCGCACGCCCGAGTTCAGGCAGTTGGAGAGCGCGAAGTCGACGATGCGGAACTTGCCGCCGAAATACACGGCGGGTTTGGAGCGCCGGTCGGTCAAGGCGTGCAGGCGCGAGCCGCGCCCGCCTGCCAGCACCAGGGCGATGGTGCGTCGGGCCAGTTGCTGGGGCGAGGTCTTTTCCATGCTTGTCTCCGGTGGTTGTTTGGGCGGGTGCGTCTTGCTGCGCACTGACTCATTGAAGCGGTAATCGGTCCGCCTGTTGCGGCTCAGGGTATTCGGCCGTGTGCCCGGGTCATGGCGAGCAGGCGTTCGGCGGGGCGGTGATCGATCTGGCGCCAGTCGAAGCGCCATTCCCAGCAGCCGGTGGCTTCTCCGGGTTTGTTCATGCGGTGCTTGCCGTCCAGACCCACCACGTCCTGGAACGGCAGCACCAGGGTGTTGGCCACCGACTGCGACAGCGCGGTGATCAGGGTCCAGTGGGGCTCGGTGTCCACCGCCGGGCCGAGGTAGGCGCGCGCTGCGGCTTTGTCCTGACTGGACGCAGCGCGCCACCAGCCCACGGTGGTGTCGTTGTCGTGCGTGCCGGTGTAGGCCACGCAGTTGCGCTCCAGGTTGTGCGGCAGGTAGGGGTTGCCCGGCCCGCCGCCAAAGGCGAACTGCAGGATGCGCATGCCGGGAAATCCGCAGGCCTCACGCAGCGCGTTCACCTCGGGCGTGATCAGGCCCAGGTCCTCCGCGATGATGGCCAGCGGGCCCAGCTCTTCCTGCAGCGCAGCGAACAGGGGCAGGCCCGGACCGGGCTGCCATTGCCCGGCCACCGCGGTGGGTTCGCTGGCCGGAATTTCCCAGTGCGCCTCGAAGCCACGAAAGTGGTCCAGCCGCACCACGTCGACCTGCTGGAACAAATGCGCCACGCGGTCCTTCCACCAGCGGTATTCGCTTTGCGCCATCACTGGCCAGTTGTAGAGCGGGTTGCCCCAGCGCTGGCCGGTGGCGCTGAAATAGTCGGGCGGCACGCCGGCCACCACCTCGGGCTCGAAGCTGTCGTCCAGCAGGAACTGCTCGGCATGGGCCCACACATCGGCGCTGTGGTGGGCCACGAAGATCGGTGCGTCGCCCACCATCTGCACGCCCCGGTGGCGGGCGTAGTCGCGCAGCGCCTGCCACTGCACCCAGAAGCGCCACTGCACGAACTGCCAGAACCCCAGCGCCTTGGGCGAGTGCTGGCGCACCTCGGCCAGCGCCGCCGGGTCGCGCTGCGCCAGCGGCGCGGGCCATTGCGGCCAGCTGCCGATGTGGCGTTCGCTGAGCACCATGAAAAGCGCGTAGTCGTCCAGCCAGTGAGCGTGTTCGGTGCAGAACGCGGCCAGCGCTTCGCGGCAGTCGGCGCTGGCGCGCTGGTTGAAACCGTCCCACGCCTTGCGCAGGCAGGCCATGCGCCAGGGCGCCACGCGGGCGAAGTCGCAGCGGTGGTGGTCGAAGCCCTGCGTGGGCATCCAGGGCAGCCAGCCCATTTGCACCAGGTCGTCCAGGTCGACCATGAGCGGGCTGCCGGCAAACGCCGAGACGCTTTGGTAGGGCGAGTTGCCCGGGCCGCCTGGCGACAGCGGCAGGATCTGCCACATCGACTGGCCGGCCGAGGCGAGCCAGTCCACGAAATGGCGAGCGCCGATGCCGAGATCGCCCGAGCCATTGGGGCCGGGCAGGCTGGTGATGTGCAGCAGAACGCCGCTGGTGCGGCGGGAGAGGAAGGGGTGGATGGCGGTGTTCATGGCGTGGTGCCACTGGACGCATGCAAGGCCTGGACCAGCACCCACACGCTGGCATCGGGCAAGGTCAGGTGGCCGGCGACCGCGTCGACCCCTTCGACCACTTCGCCCGTCAGCCGCACGCGTGCTGTGGCGCTGTCCAGCACCACACGCCAGGTGCCGGGCGGCAGCTGGAACTCGCAGGGGCTGTGATCGGCGTGCCAGACCAGCAGCAGGCGCTCGCTGGGCTGAGCGTTGTCTTCACCCACGGTGATCAAGGCCGTCAGCGTGTGGCGATCGCGGGCTTGCCAGGCGTCGAACCGCATGGGGTGGCCGTCGGTGTCGAGCCACGCGATGTCGGGCAGGGCTGTGTGATCGGTGTTGCCAACGCCTTCGAACCAGCGCGCGTGGCGCAGGCCGGGATGCTGCTGCCTCAAAGCAGCCAGTCGGGCCACGAAGCCGGCGAGTTCGGTGTCGGCGTGGGCCCAGTCCAGCCAGGTGGTGGCGTTGTCCTGGCAGTAGCTGTTGTTGTTGCCCTGCTGGCTGTGGCCGAGTTCGTCGCCGGCGAGCAGTTGCGGCGTGCCCTGTGCGCAGAACAGCGTGGCCAGCAGTGCGCGGCGCCACAGCCCCCGCCGGTGCAGCACGACCGGGTCTTTGCTGACACCTTCCACGCCTCCGTTGGCGCTGAGGTTGTGGCCGTGGCCATCGCGGTTGTCTTCTCCGTTGGCGGTGTTGTGTTTGTGTTGGTAAGCCGTGAGATCGGCCAGGTTGAAGCCATCGTGCGCGGTGACCATGTTGACGCTGGCGGTGGGCCGGCGATTGCGCTGGTTGAACACATCGCCGCTGGCGCACACCCGCTTGGCGAGTTCGCCGCGTGTGCCGTGGTGGCCGAGCCAGAAGGCACGCACGCCGTCGCGGAAGCGGTCGTTCCACTCCAGCCAGCCGGCTTCGAAACCACCCAGGTGGTAACCGTTCGGCCCCACGTCCCAAGGCTCGGCGATGAGGCGCACGTGGCGCAGCACCGGGTCGTGTGCCATGGCACTCAGCAGGGCAGTGCGCGGGTTGAAGACGTGGCTCAGCGCCGCGTCGCGGCCCAGCGAGACGGCGAGGTCAAAGCGGAAACCGTCCACGCCGAAGGCCTGCACCCACCAGCGCAGGCTGTCCATCACCCATTGCTGCACGCGCGGCTCGCTGAACGCCAGGCTGTTGCCGGTGCCGCTGAAGTTGTGCGGCACGCCGTGTTCGCCCATGGCGTACCAGCGGTTCTGGCCAAGGCCGCGCCAACTTAGCGTGGGGCCGTCGAGGTCGCTCTCGGCCGTGTGGTTGAAGACCACGTCGAGCACCACCTCGATGCCCGCTCGGTGCAGGGTGTCGACCATGTGGCGGAACTCGGCGCGCACGGCGGCGGTGTCGTCGGCCAGGACGGGGTCCTTTCCACCGGTGGCCGCGGCGTAGGTCGGCTCGGGCGCGAACGCGTTGAGTGTGTTGTAGCCCCAGTGGTTGCTCAGGCCACGTTGAATCAGGTGGCGCTCGCTGATGTGCTGGTGCACCGGCAGCAGGCAGACAGTGCTGATGCACAGGCGTTGCAGGTGCTGCACCACGGCGGGGTGCGCGATCCCGGCATAGGTGCCGCGCTGGTGCACAGGTATTTCGGGATGCAGTCGGGTGAGTGCCTTCAGATGCGTCTCGTAGATCACCATGCGGTCGGCGCGGATGGCAGGCCGGGGTGCGATGGCTCGGCCCGCAGCCAGCTCGGCTTGCGCGTCCACCACCACGCAGCGCGGCATGTGGGCGGCATTGTCGGTCGGGTCGGGTTGGTGCTCGGCCCAGGCCTGCGTGGGGTGCAACGGGTCGGCGCATGCGTGGCCTGTCTGCAGGGCCAGGCGGTCGGCGGAGCCCACCAGGGCCAGCGCCCACGGGTCGAGCAGGAGGTGTGCAGGGTTGAAGCGGTGGCCGGCTTCGGGCTGCCACGGACCTCGGGCCCGCAGGCCGTACAGCTGGCCAGCATCCACACCAGGCACGAAGGATGCCCAAACGCCATCACCGGCAGCTTGCAGTGGCACGCGCCGGTGTTCGACGTGCGCGCCCGGTTCGAACAGACACACATCCACGCCGTGGGCATCGGGTGCCCAGACCGAAAAATCCACGCCGTCAAGGCCACGCTGGTGGAGAAGATGTGCACCCAGCGCAGGTGAGCCGCAAGGAAGCGTCATGCCTGTTCCGGCTGGAGCCACAAAACGGCGAGAGGTGGCAAGGTGAAGCTCGCCGACCAGCGCTGGCCGTGCTGCGCCACGTCGTCGGCCAGCACGCGGCCGTGGTTGCCCACGTTGCTGCCGCCGTAGTGGCTGGAATCGGTGTTGAGCCGCTCCTGCCAGTGGCCGCCGTGCGGCAGGCCCACGCGGTAGCCGTGGCGCACCATGGGGGTGAGGTTGGCGATCACCACCACCGTGTCCTCAAGCGCGTGGCCGTAGCGCGCGAACGCCAGCACCGAGTGGTCGGCATCGTCCACCACCAGCCACTGGAAGCTGTAGGGGTCGGTGTCGCGCGCGAAGAGGGCCGGCGCGCTGCGGTAGATGTGGTTGAGGTCGCGCACCAGGTGCTGCACGCCGGCGTGTGCCGGGTCGTTCAACAGGTGCCAGGGCAGCTCGGCGTCGTGGTCCCACTCGGTGGTCTGCGCGAGCTCGGCGCCCATGAACAGCAGCTTCTTGCCGGGGTGGGCGTACATCCAGGCATACAGCGCACGCAGGTTGGCCAGCTGTTGCCAGCGGTCACCAGCCATCTTGTTCAGCAGCGAGCCTTTGCCATGCACCACTTCGTCGTGCGAGAGCGGCAGCACATAGTCTTCGGTGTGTGCGTACATCATCGCGAAGGTCATCTTGTTGTGGTGCCAGCGCCGGTGGACCGGGTCGAGCTGAAAGTACGACAGCGTGTCGTGCATCCAGCCCATGTTCCATTTGTGGTCGAAGCCCAGACCGCCCTCGGCCAGGGGGCCGGTCACGCGCGGGAAAGCGGTGGATTCTTCGGCCATGGTGGTGGCGCGGGGCGCCTCCTGGTGCAGCACCTCGTGCACTTCGCGCAGGAAGGCAATGGCCTCCAGGTTCTCGCGCCCGCCGTGCTCGTTGGGCACCCATTCGCCGGCCGGGCGGCTGTAGTCGCGGTAGAGCATGGAGGCCACCGCGTCCACCCGCAGACCGTCGATGCCGTATTGCTCCACCCAGAACAGCGCGTTGCCCACCAGGAAGTTGCGCACCTCGAAGCGACCGAAGTTGTAGATCAGCGTGTTCCAGTCGCGGTGGAAACCTTCGCGCGGGTCGGCGTGTTCGTAGAGCGCCGTGCCGTCGAAACGGGCCAGCGCGTGTTCGTCGGTGGGGAAGTGGGCGGGCACCCAGTCCAGGATGATCTTCAAGCCAGCGGCGTGCGCGGAATGCACGAAGCGGCGGAACGATTCGGGTGAGCCGTGGCGCGCGGTGGGCGCGTACAGGCCGGTGGGCTGGTAGCCCC
>JBBQSX010000224.1:0-5599 GCA_038213545.1 Burkholderiales bacterium | reverse complement strand
ACGACGGCTGGGCTGTGGCCATGCACCTGGACGGCGCCACAGAGCCGGCCCTGGTGGGGCCCTGGACCATGGGCCGCGACAAGAAGAACCCCAAGCCGCTCGACACCTCGGCCTTCAACACGTTGGTGAAAACAGCCAAGGAGGTCATCCGCCGCTCCGAGCAACAGCTTCATGCACAGCTCAACAAGAACGTTACCGTGACGATCGATGGCCAACGTGTTCGGGTCGTGCTGGCCATCGTGCCCGACGAAGAAGGCGCCACCGCCACGCTCAGCGCCTTTGACGAATTCGACGAAGAGCTCGCCCGTGTTCCTGCACCCCCGACCTTCAAGCTCACGGTCGACAGTGCCCAGACCTGGATTGCCTCCGGCTTCGCGCGACCGCGCTGACGGTCAGGGCTCCAGAAACTGAAAAAGCCCGCAACCTTTCGGTTGCGGGCTTTCAGATCTCAATGGTCGGCGTGGCGGGATTCGAACTCGCGACCCCTTGCACCCCATGCAAGTGCGCTACCAGGCTGCGCTACACGCCGACAAGCCTCTAAGTATAGCTGTCAAACACCGACTTTCAGGCTGTGTGGCGGAGAAGCTCGCGTATTTCGATCAACTCGCGGCGCACCTCGTGAACCAGCAGCCCTGTGCCTGCGATCACTTCACGCTGACGTTCGCTGGCAACCATCGGACCTTCGTCGTGGATCACGGCATCCAGGTCGATCACGTCGATCGCTTCGTCTTCATCATCACCGCGGCGCTTTTCGCGCTCGGCTTGGACGAGTTCCTGCAACTTGTTTCGCGCTCCGCTGATGGTGAAGCCCTGGTCATACAACAGCTCACGGATGCGGCGGATCATGAGCACCTCGTGGTGCTGGTAATAGCGGCGGTTGCCGCGTCGTTTCATGGGCCGCAACTGCGTGAATTCCTGCTCCCAGTAACGCAGCACGTGCGGCTTGACGCCGCACAACTCGCCCACTTCACCGATGGTGAAGTAGCGTTTGGCGGGAATGGGCGGGAGCATTTTTTCCATGAAAATCAAGGCGGTACGGACCGAAGCTTGAATTTACTCTAACTGGCATGGGTGTGCGCAGGGGAAGGTGGAATTCTGTTTGAAATGTTGCAAACGGCACTGTCGCGGGCATGAGACGACCGCTCGGAGGCGCGACTCAACCGTCTGGCGCGGAGTCGATGCGCCGGACACGCTGTAGACGGGGAGACGCCGACCGACGAGGTCGACAACGGCGCCCAAACGAACGGGGACCGGGTTCAGCCGCCGATAACGGCTGTCTGCACCTGTTCCTTGAGTTTGGGGCTCGCGTGGAAGGTGACTACGCGGCGCGCTTCAATGGCCACCGGTTCACCAGTGCGCGGATTGCGCCCGGGGCGGGGCGCTTTGGTGCGGATCTGGAAATTGCCGAAGCCAGAGATCTTCACGTCGGTGCCCTCGACCAGGCTGTCGGTGACGAGATCGAAAAAGGCATCGATCATGTCTTTGGACTCCCGCTTGTTCAGACCGATCTGGTCGAACAGCATTTCGGCCAGTTGGGCTTTGGTCAGTGCTGGCGTTTCCAGGCTTTCAACAGCGAGTTCCATGCGGGGCGTCTCCATCCTCGTTCGATCAGGCACGCAGCCGGGCAGCCACACGCGTTTGCAGGGATTCGAGGGCGGCTTTCACGGTCACCTCGATATCCTCGTCGGTCAGTGTAGCGTCGTCGCGGTTGAGCACGAGCCGCACCGCGAGGCTTTTTTCGTCCGGCGCCAAGGCACCCGGTGCTGCAGCCTCGGACTGTTTCTTCGGACGATAGACGTCGAACAACACAACGTCGCGCAGCCAGGCACTGGCCGGCGCACGGACCGCGTCAACCACGGCTGCGTGGGTCACGTTTTCCTTGACCACGATGGCCAGGTCGCGCTCGACGGCCTGGTGCCGGCTTACGGCCTGGTACACAGGAACGTCACGGGTCAGCACCGCGTCGAGCTCCAGCTCGAACAACACAGGCGCCTGCGCCAGGTCGTACGACTGGCGCCAACGAGGGTGCAGCTCTCCCACGTGGCCGATGCAGCGGCCATGCAGCCAGACACTGGCGCAACGGCCGGGATGCATCGCCGGGTGTTCGCCGGCGCGGAACTCGGGCTTCAGCGGCGCAAGCAACGCCTGCACATCGCCCTTGGCATCAAAGAAATCAGCCACACGCTCGGCGCTGCCCCACTGCAGCGTATCCACCGCGCCAAAGGTCAAGCCAGCCACGCGCATGGGCTGGTGGAAACCAGCCACGCTGGTGTCGCTGTCGACCACCGATGCGTCCTTGTGGAACACACGACCCACTTCGAACACGCGAACGCGCTCGGCGCGGCGGTCGAGGTTGAACTTGAGCACAGCCACCAGGCTGCCGATCAACGACGAACGCATCACGCTCATCTGACTGGCGATCGGGTTGAGCAGGCGGATCGGGTCGGTGTTGCCGGCCAGCTCGTGCTCCCAGCGCTCTTCGACGAAGCTGAAGTTGATGGTTTCCTGGTAGCCCAGTTGCGCCAGCAGTCGCCGCACCGCGAAGGGGCCACGTTTGACTTCGGGCCGGATCTTGGCCGTGATCGGCGCCAGCGGCGGCGTCTCGGGCAACTGGTTGTAGCCCACCACGCGCGCGACTTCTTCGATCAGGTCTTCCTCGATCTGGATGTCGAAGCGGTACGCAGGCGGTGTGACCGTGATGGTGCCGTCGCTCTCTTCCAAGGCCAGTCCGAGGCGGCGCAAGGCGCCTGCGCACTGGGCCTGCGTGAGCGGCATACCGATGACCTTGTTTGCACGCGCCACGCGCAGCGTCACCGGCTTGGCCACGGGCAGGTTGACCACATGGTCGTCGATGGGCCCGACTTGTCCGCCGCAAATCTCCAGCACCAGTTGGGTGATGCGTTCGATGTGCTCCACCGTGGTTGAAGGGTCGACACCGCGCTCGAATCGGTGGCCCGCATCGGTGGAAAAGTTGTAGCGCCGCGAACGGCCTGCGATCGCCTTGGGCCACCAGAACGCAGCCTCGATGTAGATGTTCTGTGTGTCGTCGGACACGGCGGTCGCGTCGCCGCCCATGATGCCGGCCAGCGATTCCACGGCCTGGTCATCGGCGATCACGCCCACAGAGGAATCCACCGACACGGTGTTGCCGTTGAGCAGCTTGAGCGTCTCACCCTCGCGACCCCAGCGCACCTGCAGGCCGCCGTGGATCTTGTCGAGGTCGAAGATGTGCGAGGGGCGGCCCAGCTCGAACATCACGTAGTTGGAAATGTCCACCAACGGCGAGACGCTGCGCTGACCACAACGCGCCAGACGATCCACCATCCAGGCGGGCGTTGCAGCACGGGTATTGACGCCGCGCACGATGCGGCCCGAGAAACGGCCACACAGATCGGGCGCTTGCACCTGCACCGGCAATCGGTCTTGAAGCAATACCTTTGCCGCGGGAAACGTTGGCTCGACCAAAGGGGCACCCGTGAGCGCTGACAGTTCGCGCGCAATGCCGTAGACGCTCAGGCAGTGCGAGAGATTGGGCGTGAGCTTGAGCGTGAACAGCATGTCGTCAAGCAACAGTTGCTCGCGGATGTTGCGGCCCACCACCGCATCGGCTGGCAGCTCCAGCAAACCACCGTGGTCTTCGCTCAGCTTGAGTTCGCGTGCCGAGCACAACATGCCCTGGCTCTCAACGCCGCGCAGTTGGCCCAGCTTGATCAGGAACGGTTTGCCATCTTCACCGGGTGGCAGTTCGGCACCCACCAGCGCGCAAGGCACCTTGATGCCCACGCGCGCATTGGGCGCGCCACACACGATGTTGAGCAGGCTGCCCTGCCCCACGTCCACCTGGCACACACGCAGGCGGTCGGCGTTGGGGTGTTGCTCGGCGGACTTGATCTCGCCCACAACGATCTTGGAGAACGGCGGCGCTACAGGCTGCAGCTCTTCCACCTCCAGACCGGCCATGGTCAGGGTGTCGGCCAGTTGCTGGCTGGTCAGGGGCGGATTGCAAAAGGCGCGAAGCCAGGATTCTGGGAATTGCATGTCGATATCTCGGCGCGTTGGATCAGCGGAACTGGGCGAGAAAACGGACGTCGCCGTCAAAGAACAGGCGCAGGTCGTTCACGCCGTAGCGCAGCATGGTCAAGCGGTCCGGACCCATGCCGAAGGCAAAGCCGATGTACTTCTCGGGGTCCAACCCCATGTTGCGCACCACGTTCGGGTGCACCTGGCCGGATCCCGCCACCTCCAGCCAGCGGCCGGCCAGCGGCCCGCTCTGGAACTGGATGTCGATCTCGGCGCTGGGTTCGGTGAAAGGGAAAAAGCTGGGGCGAAAGCGCAGCACCAGATCGTTCGATTCGAAGAAGGTGCGGCAGAAATCGGTGAAGACGAACTTCAGGTCCTTGAAGCTCACGTTCTCACCGACCCACAGGCCTTCACATTGGTGAAACATGGGCGAGTGCGTGGCGTCGCTGTCCACGCGATACGTGCGGCCGGGTGCAATCACGCGAATCTCCGGCATGGACTGCCCTGCGTCCAGCGCAGCTCTGTGGCGCTTGACGTGTTGCACCGCATGGCGGATCTGCATCGGGCTGGTGTGGGTGCGCAGCAGGTTGGGTGCTTTTTCGCTGCCGCCTTCCACATAGAAGGTGTCGTGCATCGACCGCGCGGGGTGGTCCTCAGGCGTGTTGAGCGCGGTGAAGTTGAACCAGTCGGACTCGATCTCGGGGCCTTCGGCCACCTCAAAGCCCATGGAGCCGAAGATCGCCTCGATGCGCTCCAGCGTGAGGCTCACCGGGTGAAGACCGCCCTGCCCGCGTTGGCGACCTGGCAAGGTCACGTCCAGCGCCTCGGCCTTGAGCTGAATCTCCAGCTCGGCATCGGCCAGCGCCTGGCGGCGATCGGTCAACGCTGCTTCGATGGCTTGCTTGGCCAGGTTGATCGCGGCACCGCGGGTCTTCTTCTCGTCCACCGGGAGCGCGACCATGCCCTTCATCAGCTCGGTGATGCGGCCCGCCTTGCCCAGGTACTGGGCCTTGGCGTTTTCCAGATCGGCCGGGGTGGCGGCCTGCGCAAACGCTGCGCGGGCGCTGTCGACCAGTGAGTCCAACTCGTTCATGTTTGTACTTGAATCGTTGCCAATGAAAAAAGGGGTTGAAGCCAGCGAGGGAATTCCCTCAAGCTTCAACCCCTTTGAGCGACCGGAGATCACCGCATGAGCGGCGTCCCTGTCGTGAATCAAGCGGCCAGCTTGGCTTTGACTTGCTCCACGATGCTGCCAAAGGCAGCAGGGTCGTTCACGGCCAGATCGGCCAGAACCTTGCGGTCGATTTCGATCGAAGCTTTCTTCAGACCGTTGGCGAACTGGCTGTATGTCAGGCCGCATGCGCGAGCACCGGCGTTGATACGGGCAATCCACAACTGACGGAAGACGCGCTTCTTGGTGCGGCGATCGCGGTAGGCATATTGCCCAGCCTTCATCACCGCCTGTTTGGCGATGCGGAAGACGTTACCGCGGCGGCCGCGGAAACCTTTGGCCAGAGCCAGTACTTTTTTGTGTCGGGCGCGAGCCGTGACACCACGTTTGACGCGAGGCATGTGTGTT
>JBBQSX010000223.1:0-5633 GCA_038213545.1 Burkholderiales bacterium | reverse complement strand
TTCCTGGCGCGCGACGGCCTGGGCCTCGTTTTCTACCGTCAGGATCGCGTTGGCAATCGGTATCTGGTAGTCCAGCGCCAGGCGGGTGACACCCGCGCCCGACTCGTTGGCCACCAGTTCGAAATGGTAGGTTTCGCCGCGGATGATGCAGCCCAGGGCGATGAGCGCGTCGAAGTCGTCGCGCTCGGCCATGGCCTGCAAGGCCACTGGTACTTCAAGCGCTCCGGGCACCTTGACGTGGGCGATGTTCTTCTCTTGCACACCGAGTGCGAGCAGCTCTGCGAGGCAGGCGTTGTACAGCGCATCGGTGATGGGTTCGTTGAAGCGGGCCTGAACAATCCCGATGCTGAGCTTTTTGCCGTCGAGCAAGTCCGCTGTGCCTTTGTCTGCGCCGAACATGTGCGGCTCCGTTTCTTTTTGAGAGTGAGAATGGGTTCAGCCGTTGCGGCTGAGGTACCCGGTGATTTCCAGGCCGTAGCCGGTCATGCTGGGCATGCGCCGCGGGTTGCCCATGAGGCGCATCTTTTGCACACCGCACTCGCGCAGGATCTGCGCGCCCACGCCGTAGGTGCGCAGGTCCATGCGACCGCGTTCGGGCGCTTGGGCCGAGCGGGCGGTGCCTTCAAACTGGGACAGCAGCTGGCCAGCGGTCTCGCCACAGTTGAGCAACACGGCCACGCCGGCACCCGCTTCGCTGATGTGGCGCAGGCTGGCTTCGAGGCTCCAGGAATGCATGGAACGGCCAACTTCCAGCGCGTCCAGCACCGACAACGGCTCGTGCACCCGCACGTCCACCGATTGCTCTGGACTCCACTGGCCCTTGACCAGCGCCAGGTGCAGGGCGCCACTGGGTTCATCGCGAAAGGCGGTCGCGGTGAACTCGCCAAACGCCGTGTTCAGGGGCCGTGTGCCGAGTTTGTGCACCAGGCTTTCGGTGCGACTGCGGTGTTCGATCAAGTCGGCTATGGTGCCGATCTTCAAGCCGTGTTCGGCAGCAAAGATCTGCAAATCCGGCAGACGGGCCATGGTGCCGTCGTCCTTCATGATTTCACAGATCACGGCGCTGGGGCTGCAGCCAGCCATGGCGGCAAGATCACAACCCGCTTCCGTGTGGCCGGCGCGCATGAGCACGCCGCCTTCAACCGCCTGCAGGGGGAAGATGTGGCCAGGCTGCACCAGGTCGGTGGCCACCGCGTTGGGCGCCACCGCCACCTGCACCGTGCGTGCGCGGTCGGCGGCGGAAATGCCGGTGGTCACGCCCTCGGCGGCTTCGATGGAGATGGTGAAGGCCGTGCCCATCTTGGTGCCGTTGCGCGGCACCATGGGTGGCAGTTGCAGGCGCTCGCAGCGCTCTTTCGTGAGCGTGAGGCAGATCAGGCCGCGCCCAAAGCGGGCCATGAAGTTGATGGTCTCGGGCGTCACATGGTCGGCGGCGAGCACCAGGTCGCCTTCGTTTTCGCGGTCTTCCTCGTCGACCAGGATCACCATGCGCCCTGCGCGCATGTCGGCCACGATGTCTTCCACGGGTGAAATGGCCACCGGGGCCAGGGTTTCAGGCGCGTTCATGCGGATTCCTTGAGAGTGATTTGACCGGCGCTGACCATGCGCTCGACATAGCGCGCCACGGTGTCGATCTCCAGATTGACCGGGCTGCCATCGGTCAGCTGGCCCAGTGATGTGTTCTGTACCGTGTGGGGAATGAGGTTGATGCTGAATTCACAGCCGTCGGCTCTGTCGTGCACCGAATTGACGGTGAGGCTGACGCCGTTGACGGTGATGGAGCCCTTATAGGCCAGGTACTTGCCCAGCTCGGGCGGTGCGACCACGCGAAGTTCCCAGCTTTCACCCACCTGGGCAAACCGGGTCACGCGCCCAACGCCGTCCACATGCCCGGAGACGATGTGCCCGCCCAGCCGATCGTGGGCGCGCAAGGCTTTTTCGAGATTGATGCGGTAGCCCGTTTGCGCCAGCCCCGTGGTGCGGGCAAGGGACTCAGCCGAGATGTCGATGGTGAAGTGGTGCTGGGGCAGATCCAGCGAGGTCACGGTCATGCAGGCGCCGTTGAGCGCAATGCTGTCGCCCAAGCCAACGTCATCGAGATACCCGGGGGGTGCCTCGATGGTGAGTCGCTTGCCATGGTCCAAAGAGCTGCCCAGGTCGTGGAGGGCGGCGATGCGCCCCACGCCGGTGATGATGCCGGTAAACATCTGGGTATTTTCGCAGGGTTTTAATGCGCACCCTTTTCATCAGGGTGTCGGCCCCGCACCCAGAAGGGCTGGACAGGTCAATGACCCGTCAGGACGCCGGGCGGCAGCCCGCCTTGGTGGGGTCACAGCGGCGGAAGCGGCCGGCCTGGGAATAAACCACCGCAGTGGCGCGGCCCTCGGGCAGGTAGAACACCACGCTGCCTGTGGCGATTCCGTCGTTGCTGGAGCGTGGGAAACCAGCAGGATTGAAAAGCAGGTAGCCATTGGCCACCGTACCGCGGTCTTCCAGATCTCGGCTGGGACCGTTGCTCATCACGCCATCTCCGGCGGGCCCCTGCTCGACGATCAGCGTGTCCGTGCCTGCTGTGTATGCCATGTCGCGGTCCATGTCGGCATACACCCGCCAGCCTCCCACCCAACCCAAATCAGGATTAACCACCTGCACCATTGTGTGGCGCGACATGCACATGGCGTTGGCTCGGGCCAGTTGTACTGCATTGAAGAAGTTGCCACTTGCCTGGGCAACCGCAGCGTTGCGGGCAGAGCTCTGGAAACTGGGGACGGCAACCATCATCAGCACCGCTGCAATCGCCAGCGTGACCATCAACTCGACCAGTGTGAATCCGGCGTCGGCACGGTGGTGTTGATTTGTCATGGCCAGCAGGGCTTGAGGGTTGAAGAACTGTTGCAGCGCCGCCGTCCCAGGCTGTCCACAGCGATCTCAGCTGCTGCCGGGTCTGCCATGGCCGGAACGGAAGCTGCAGATTGGAGCCGCTGCGCTCCATGCGGCGATCTCCGCGCAGGTATTGCAGACGAGTTTCGCCCAGGCTGTCTGCGACGCCCGAAGGGTTGGTGTTGAGGGCGGCTTTGTGCTCGCTCGCGAGTGATCCGTTCCACAGGAATGGCGATGGACTCACGGTGCCTTGCTGCCCCAGAGACTCCCCTCCACCAGAAGCACATCGTGGGGAATGGCTGCAGCGACTGGGTAGTGCCCGCGAGCCATGGCGGTGCGCTCCATCCATTGCGCTGCGTTCAACAATGCGGCACGGGCTTGGGCGCGGTTGCTGCGCTTTGCCTGATCGTTGTAAATGGGCAAGGCCACTGCTGCCACCACTGCCATCGTGGCTACAGTGATCGTCAGCCGAAGGCCGGTGGTGCAATTTGAGAGAAAGGTGCTGGGCCTGAACATGTCTGAACTCTAACCAGACATGATGAAAACCAAAGTAGCCAGTCGATGGCTGCAGTGCGCCAGAAGACCGACGGATTGATTGCTTTGTTCGCAGTGGCGCTACTGCGATGACGCTGACAGGGGTTCCGGTTCAGGCGTCGGGTGAATGCAGGAAGGCATCCCGACCCTGCACACGTGCCACGATGCGCAGGTCTACACCCACGCGGTCGACAGACGAGAAACGCATCGCAACGCCGTCCTGCAACTGCTGCAGCGGGCCAAAGTTGGAGAGGCCTGCGCCCTGGCCCAAGAGCTTTGGCGCCAGGTACACCAGCAATTCGTCCACCAGGCCTTCGCGCAATAAAGAGCCGTTGAGTTTGTGCCCCGCCTCTACGTGCAGCTCGTTCACTTCGCGTTGAGCGAGATCCCTGAGCATCGCCGACAGGTCGACCTTGTTGTCGGCACCCGGCATGTGAGTGAGGATCGCGCCACGGCCAGCGAGGGCTGACTGCTTTTCGGTATCAAGCACGGCATGGTAGATCCAGACCTGACGGGCCATACCGCCAGGCGCAGACTCAAGCAGGCGCGCTGACAGAGGCGTGCCGAGCGCACTGTCCACAATCACAAGGTGGGGCTGGCGTGTGATGTCAGGCAATCTCACGTCAAGCCTGGGATCGTCTTGCAGCACCGTACCGATGCCCGTGAGCACGGCACAGGCGCGAGCGCGCCACGCGTGCCCGTCAGACCGCGCAGCCTCACCGGTGATCCATTGGCTGGCACCGTTGTCCAGCGCACTTGTGCCGTCCAGCGAAGCGGCCATCTTCATTCGAACCCATGGCGTGCCACGCACCATGCGGCTGAAAAAGCCGATGTTGAGTTCGCGCGAGGCCATGGCCGCGTCGCTCGCGGGCGGGAGCAACTCCACTTCAATACCAGCAGCCCTCAATCGGGCGAGGCCGCGGCCAGCGACGAGCGGGTTTGGGTCTTCCGTGGCCACCATCACCTTGGCAACACCTGCTTCAACCAGCGCGTCACAACACGGCGGTGTGCGTCCGTGATGAGAGCAAGGCTCCAACGTGACATGGGCGGTGGCTCCGACCAGCGAATGGCCCTTGGCGCGGGCGTCGCGCAGGGCCATGATTTCGGCGTGTGGACCGCCGGCTTGTTGGGTGTGGCCTTGGCCGATCAATTCGCCTTTCGAATTGATCAGTGTGCACCCCACACGGGGGTTCGGGTTGGAAATTCGAATCGACGACGCAGCTATGCCGAGAGCACTGTGCCAGCGATCCAAACTCAATTCAGGTGAAGTCACCGCCAGCAGGAGTTCGCTGCAGTGCCCGAATCGGTACCTGTCGCACCCTTGACCCCAGCCTGGTTCAGAGTGATGGTCGCGCAACGCGTGTCTCCGGCCTGAATTGCCCCGGGAACAGCTTGAATTGCATAAGCTGCTTGCGCGGGATTTGTGGCCGGTGCCACGACGGGCGCGAATTGAAATGTGTAGGAGTTGTTCAGTTCATTTCGACAACTCAGTGCCGGCAGTTGAGCATCTGTCACTGCAGTCGCGCAAGCGTTGGGAGCCCCTCCCGTGCGGTCATAGCGCAAGCAGCTGGTGTAGTTTCGCTCCATCCACTGGGCCAATTCCATCAGACAGCCAGCCGCCGCGACGCGGCGGGTTTTCTGCACGTGAGACTGATAACTCGGATAAGCAAGGGCACTCAAGATGCCCACCACGGCCACCACGATCATCAGCTCGATCAAGGTAAAGCCTCGCTGATGGTGCGCAGGTGGCAATTTGGATGGGGACATCTTGAACATGTTGAATGGCTGGAATTGTTGGATGGGCCGAGTCTTCAATCGCGAACAATCTCTCGCCATGTCAATCGGCCGCGGTTGTTGAGGCCCCCGCCGTTGCCTCCGGGAGGAACGGTGGTGACCACTTCAATCTGTTCGTCGCTCCGTAAGTTGTTCGAGCCACCGGTGATTATTCGTCCACCACCCAGACCGCCCGAGCCTCCGCTTCCGCTTCCGCCTGAGGCTCTGATCAGCCTGCTTTGTCCAGGAAGCCCGATGGCAGGATCAAAGGATCCAACGAACCGATCAGATGCATCGGTTCCAGTTGGTGCAGATGTCAGTGCTGAGTATTGCGAGGGCATCACATCGTTCGCATACGTGCCGTCTCTGTTGATGTCAAACAGTGCGCGCCCGAGCCTGCCCCCTGTGTACGGATTGAGCACGTTCACAAATCCGTTGCCTCCGGG
>JBBQSX010000222.1:0-5642 GCA_038213545.1 Burkholderiales bacterium | reverse complement strand
GGGCATGGCCACGGTGTCCACCACCGCAGCCAACCCGGCGATCAACACCAAGATTCCCTACAACACGCTCACCGACTTCACGCCCATCATCAACATCGCGGCCACGCCCAACGTGATTGCGGTGCACCCCAGCTTTCCGGCCAAGGACTTCAAGGGTTTTGTGGCCGAGCTGCAGAAGAATCCCGGCAAGTACAGCTACGCGAGCTCAGGCACCGGCGGCATCGGCCATTTGCAGACCGAGCTGTTCAAGAGCCTGACCAACACCTTCATCACACACATTCCTTACCGTGGTGCGGGACCCGCGCTCAACGACACCGTGGGTGGCCAGGTGCCGATCATTTTTGACAACCTGCCTTCCGCGTTGCCCTTCATCCGCGACGGCCGCCTGATCGCCATTGTGGTGGCCGCGCCCCAGCGCGTGCCCAGCATGCCCAATGTGCCCACCTTCAAGGAAGTCGGTCTGGAGCCGGTGAACCGCATGGCCTATTACGGTTTGATTGGTCCCAAGGGTCTGCCGCAAGAGGTGGTGGACAAGATCTCCAGCGCGACCCGTCAGGCGCTGAACGACCCCGCCATCAAGAAGCGCGTGGAAGACACGGGCTCTCTGATCGTGGCCAACACCCCCGCAGAGTTCTCCGCGCAGATCAAGGCGGAGTTCGAGGTCTACAAGGACGTGGTCGCCAAGCAGAAGCTCAAGCTGGAGTGATGAGCCAGGCCCTGGCATCGACCAGCGAGGACCTTGCCGGGGCCTTTGCCGACGCGCTCTGGCTCGAAGAGGGCCTCTCGCGCAACACGCTGGACGCGTACCGGCGAGATCTGGTCTTGCTGGGCCAGTGGCTGGCCGGCCAGGGCAAAACCTTGCCCGAGACCACCGAGGCAGACCTCAACGGCTATTTCAGCGAGCGTCATACTCAGACGCGCGCCACCACCGCCAATCGCCGGCTCACGGTGTTCAAGCGCTACTTTCGCTGGGCGCTGCGCGAACGTTTCATCACCGCAGACCCCACGCTTCGCCTCTCGCCGGCACGCCAGCCGATGCGCGTGCCCAAGACGATGTCAGAGGCGCAGGTGGAGGCATTGCTCAACGCGCCCGACGTGAGCACACCGCTGGGCCTGCGGGACCGTTGCATGCTCGAGCTCATTTACGCCAGTGGCCTGCGCGTGAGCGAGCTGGTGACACTCAAGACTTGGCACGTGGCCATGAACGAGCAGGTGTTGCGCATCACCGGCAAGGGCAACAAGGAGCGGCTGGTGCCGTTTGGCCAGGTGGCCGGACAGTGGTTGCAGCGCTACCTGGGCCAGGCGCGTGGCGAGATCGTGAACGGGCTGCAGAGCGAAGACCTGTTCGTCACCTCGCGCGGATCGCGCGCGGGCGAAGCCATGACGCGCGCCATGTTCTGGCAGCTGGTGAAGAAGTACGCGCTCGCAGCCGGCATCACCGCCCCCATTTCGCCCCACACCTTGCGCCACGCGTTCGCCACCCACCTGATCAACCACGGCGCCGATCTGCGCGCGGTGCAGATGTTGCTCGGCCACGCCGACATATCGACCACCACGATCTATACCCATGTGGCGCGGGAGCGCCTCAAGACCATCGTGGCGCAGCACCATCCAAGGGGGTGAGGGCTTCGACAGGCTCAGCCCGAACGGTGGGTTCTGCGAAAGCTGTTACTGCTTTTCCCAGAGCTGCTGCAGACGCGCATCGCGGCCACAACTCGTGCGGTAGTACTTGTAGCGGATCGGGTTCTTCAGGTAGTAGTCCTGGTGGTAGTCCTCGGCCGCGTAAAACGTGCTGGCGGGCACGACCTGCGTGACGATGGGCTCCTTGAACGGCTTGTTTTTTTCCAGGGCGGCCAGCGAACGTTTCACCACGTCCGCCTGCGCCGCATCGTGCGTGAAGATGGCCGTGCGGTAGGGGTTTCCGGTGTCGCAGAACTGGCGGTCTTTGGTGGTCGGGTCGATGGTGCGCCAGAACTTCTCCACCAGCGTTGCGTAGCTCACCTTGGCCGGGTCGAACACAATTTCCACCGCTTCGGCGTGGCCTGTGCCCTTGCCTGAGACCTGCTGGTAGGTGGGGTTGGCCGTCGTGCCGCCGATGTAGCCCGAGGTGGTGGACAGCACGCCGGGGATCTTGTCGAAGTCGGCCTCCACGCACCAGAAGCAGCCGCCGGCAAACGTGGCCTTTGCGGTGACGGCGGGGACCGTGGGGGCGGTTTGAGCGTGGGCGGCGCCCGCAGACAGCAGCACCGACGCCAGCCAACCGAACAGCATGCGCCCGTTCATGCGGCCGCCTTGAAAGTGAGCGCCACGCCGTTGTTGCAATAGCGTTTGCCGCTGGGTTTGGGCCCGTCGTTGAACACATGGCCCTGGTGGCCGTCGCAGCGCACGCAGTGGTATTCGGTGCGCGGGAAGATCGCCTTGTAGTCGGTCTTGGTGCCCAGCGCGCCGGCCAGCGGCGTGTGAAAGCTCGGCCAGCCGGTGCCGCTCTCGTACTTGGTGTCCGACGAAAAAAGCGGCAGATCGCACCCGGCGCAGTGGTAGCTGCCTTTGCGCTTTTCGGCATTGAAGGGGCTGCTGCCCGGGCGCTCGGTGCCTTCTTCGCGCAGCACGTCGAACTGGGCCGGCGTCAGGCGCTTTTTCCACTCGGCCTCGCTGAGCTTCCAGGGATCGGAAGCAGCCACAGCTTGGGCGACGGGAGCGGCAGCCTGTGAGCCCAGGCCGAGCAATGAGAGCAGTTTCATGGTCTGGCGGCGGTTCAGGGTGGACAGGATGTTCATGGACGTGAGTCGACCACAACCAGGATTCCTTACACGGCCTCGCAGGTACTCGGTGTAAAGACGCGGTTACGTCTGCGCCATGCGCAGGCGCCGCGCTGCGTCTTCGTCGCGCGCATCGTCGATCTCGCGCATCACGCTGCCCAGGTCCACCGTGCCCGGTGCGCGCTCGTAGCGGCCAGTGAGCGGTGTTTCGTTGCTCAGCAGGCCGCTCTGGTACAGGCTCCAGATCTCGGCACCGAACTGTGTCTTGCGCAGCTCGGGTGCGAACTGGCCAAAGAAGTCGCGCAGGTTGGCCACGTCGCGCAGCAGCATGCGCTGGGCGTGGTTGTTGCCGGCGGCGTCCACCGCCTGGGGCAGGTCGATGATCACGGGGAAATCGTCGCTGCCTTCTTCGCCCGAATGCGCCAGCAGGATGTTGAACTCCGACAAATCACCGTGCACCACGCCCGCGCACAGCATGCGCACCACCTCGCCGATCAACGTGGCGTGGTGCTGGCGTGCTTGCTCTGGTGTGAACGACACATCGTTGAGACGCGGTGCCGCGTCGCCGTGAGCATCGGTCACCAACTCCATGAGCAGCACACCGTCGGCAAAGTTGAAGGGCTGCGGCACCCGCACGCCGGCGGCGGCCAGGCGGTAGAGCGCGTCCACCTCGGCGCTTTGCCATGCAGCTTCTTGCGATTCACGGCCGAACTTCGTGCCCTTGGCCATGGCGCGCGCCTGACGCGAGTTTTTCACCTTGCGGTTCTCGGTGTAGTCCACCGCCTGCCGAAAGCTGCGGTTGTTCGCTTCCTTGTAGATCTTGGCGCAGCGCGTTTCGTCACCGCAGCGCACCACGTACACCATGGCTTCCTTGCCGCTCATGAGCTGGCGCACCACGGTGTCGATGAGACCCTCTTCAACGAGGGATTGCAGTCGGGGAGGGGCTTTCATCGAGCGATTGTGCGCCCCGGCCTTGTCAGCACCTCAGAGAGGCTTGAGAACGAAGCCGATCACCAGGCCCGCGTCGGTCACCGTGATCGCGCCGGGCTGCATGCCCATGGCGTCGGCCATGCGCAGGTCTTGGGGTTGAAGCCGGTGCAGCACCACCTCGCGCAGCGACTGTTCGGCCAGCGCGGGGGCATAGGTATTGAGCAACTCCACCACGCCCGGCTGCAGGGTGGGGAAGCGCAGGCGGTCGATGCGCAACTGGTGCGCACGCAGCGTACGGTCGCTCGCCTCATAGCGCAGCGCAAAGTCCAGGTCAAAGGTGCCGTGGTGGCTGCGGTTGAGCGCTGGGCCGGCGGCGTCCACCACCATCGCGGCACGCAGGCGGTTCTGCGCGGGCAGCAGGATCAGGGTGGGAGGTTGCAAGTCCAGGTTGAGCAGTCCCTGCACCGGGTAACGCATGGGGAAGCGTTCGGCCACCGAGCGCTGCAGCACGGCGGTCGGCACAGCAACGCCGGCGGGCTTGCCAGGCGGGTCGTTCACCTCGGGGGAAGCGGCCCAGGCCAGGTTGCCGAGCGGTCCGCACACAGCGGCTGAAAGGAAAAATCTGCGTTGCATAGGGGAGGTGGGAGTCCGTCCGGGCCCATGCGTTCAGCGCAAATGGTCTCTATTTGTAGAAGACCTCGACCCGACCCTTGAGCTGGATCAACAGCGGCTGGCCCTTGCGGTCCAGCGTCTTGCCCGAGGGCACCTTCACCCAGCCTTCGCTGATGCAGTACTCGGACACATCGAAGCGCTCCTTGTCGTTGAATCGTATGCCGATGTCGTGCTCGAACACAGCGGCAACGTGGTGCGGGCTTCGTGCGTCGATGGAGAGCCGGTCGGGAAGCGGGGGCGGGGTGGTGGGGGTGGGGGTGGTGTCGCTCATGATCTGATTGTCTGGCAGTTGTTGTGGAAGGAGGCGCGGATGCGAAGCGTTGTCGGGAGAATTCAGTCCTCCAGCAACCGCACCTTCACGCTCTTGCCCTTGATGCGCCCGTCGTTCAAGCGGCTGGCCACCTGTTCGGCGATGTTGCGGTCCACGGCCACGTAGGTCGACCACTCGTTCACGTTGATCTTGCCCACCTGTTCGCGGGTGTAGCCCAGATCGGCGGTGAGGGCGCCCAGCACGTCGCCAGGGCGGATCTTTTCCTTGCGCCCGCCCTGGATGTGCAGCGTGACCATGGGCGGTACCAGCGGGCCTTTGCCGGTGGGCACGAGTTCACCCAGCGGGTGCCACTTCGATTCGCGGCCCTGCAGTTGTTCGATCTTGCCCACGCTGCCCATCTCGTCCATGCTGACCAGGTTGAGCGCCAGGCCGCTTTCGCCTGCGCGGCCGGTGCGGCCGATGCGGTGGATGTGCACCTCGGCGTCGGGCGTCACGTCCACGTTGATCACCGCGGCCAGGCTCGCAATGTCCAGACCCCGCGCGGCCACGTCGGTGGCCACGAGCACCGAGCAACTGCGGTTGGCAAACCGCACCAGCACCTGATCTCGCTCGCGCTGCTCCAGTTCACCAAACAGCGCCAGCGCGCTGATGCCCTGGGCTTGCAGCACGGCCACCAGGTCGCGGCATTGCGCCTTGGTGTTGCAGAAGGCCAGTGTGCTGGCCGGGCGAAAGTGCGCGAGCAGTTTGCTCACCGCGTCCAGCCGCTCGGTGTCCTTCACCTCGTACCAGCGCTGCTCGATCTGTGCGCCCGCATGCTGGGCCTCCACCTTCACTGTGACCGGCTCGCGCATGAACTGCGCGCTGAGTTTGGCAATGCCCTCGGGGTAGGTGGCTGAGAACAGCAGGGTCTGGCGAGTCTTGGGGCACTGCTTGGCCACGGTCACGATGTCGTCGAAGAAGCCCATGTCGAGCATGCGGTCGGCTTCATCGAGCACCAGGGTGTTGAGCGC
>JBBQSX010000221.1:0-5718 GCA_038213545.1 Burkholderiales bacterium | reverse complement strand
CGTACGGCCTTATCTGTGGTGCCCGGGGCCGGAATCGAACCGGCACGCCTTGCGGCGGGGGATTTTGAGTCCCCTGCGTCTACCAATTTCACCACCCGGGCGTCCTGAAAAGGGTTGCAAATTATGGCACAGTGCACCCGATGAATTACCCCACGATTGAAGACGCGATTGGCAACACACCCTTGGTGGCCCTGCAGCGCATCGGTGCCAAGTCCAATGCGGAGCGTGGCAATGTGGTGCTGGGCAAGCTCGAAGGCAACAACCCGGCTGGTTCGGTGAAAGACCGACCCGCCGTTTCGATGATCAAACGCGCCGAGGAGCGCGGTGAGATCAAACCCGGCGACACCCTGATCGAAGCCACCTCGGGCAACACCGGCATTGCGCTGGCCATGGCCGCAGCCATCAAGGGTTACCGCATGGTGCTGATCATGCCGGAGGACCTGTCCATCGAGCGCGCACAGACCATGAAGGCCTTTGGTGCCGAGCTCATCCTCACGTCCAAAAGCGGCGGTATGGAGTCGGCCCGTGACCTGGCCGACAAAATGCAGGCCGAAGGCAAGGGCCGCGTGCTCGACCAGTTCGCCAACGCCGACAACCCGCGCGTGCACTACGAGACCACCGGCCCCGAAATCTGGCAGCAGACCGCAGGCCGCGTTACCCACTTCGTGAGCGCCATGGGCACCACCGGCACCATCACCGGTGTCTCGCGCTTCCTGAAGGAGAAAGACCCGGCCATCCGTATCATCGGCGCCCAGCCCAGTGAGGGCTCGCGCATTCCCGGCATCCGCAAGTGGCCCACCGAATACCTGCCCAAGATTTATGACCCGAGCACGGTCGACGAGCTGGTGTATGTGAGCCAGTCCGACGCCGAGGGCATGTGCCGGCAACTGGCGCGTGAAGAGGGAATCTTTGCCGGCATCTCGGCGGCAGGTGCGTGCTGGGTGGCGCAGCATATCGCTGCCCGGGTGGAGAACGCCACCGTCGTCTTCATTGTTTGCGATCGCGGCGACCGCTACCTCTCCACCGGTGTGTTCCCCGCTTGACGCACGCCATGTCGTCCAGCGAATTCAGCTTTTGCCCACAGTGCGCCACGGCGCTTGCGCTCATCACGCAGGCCGAGGACGGTGGCAACAAGCAGCGCCTGCGTTGCCCCGCCTGCGGTTTCACCCACTGGAACAACCCCACGCCGGTGCTGGCTGCCATCGTGGAGTTGGACGGTCGCATTCTCCTGGCGCGCAACGCGGCCTGGTCGGGCCGCATGTTCGGCCTCATCACCGGCTTCATGGAAGCCGGTGAATCGCCCGAAGAAGGTATTCGTCGCGAAATTGCCGAAGAAACCTCGCTGAACGTGACCAAACTCACGTTGGTGGGCGTTCACGATTTTCAGCGCATGAATCAGCTCATCGTGACCTACCACGCCATCGCGCACGGCGATGTGAAGCTCTCGCCCGAGCTGGCCGAATACAAGCTCATGGAGCCCGCCCACATTCGCTGCTGGCGCGCAGGCACGGGCTTTGCGCTGGCCGACTGGTTGCGCGGCCAGGGCTTCGAACCCGTGTTCATGGAAGATCTTCCGCGCCCTGTGGACCCGGTTACATAACGCAAACGCGCACTGTTTCACGGTGCAAGGGAAAGAGCGCGCCGCTTAGAATGCGGTCAATCCAAGGAAAGTCCCATGCACGCCGACAAAGAACTTGATGCCCGCGGCCTGAATTGCCCGCTGCCCATCCTGAAAGCCAAAAAAGCACTGGCCGACATGCACAGCGGCCAAACCCTCAAAGTGATTTCCACCGACGCGGGTTCGGTGCGCGACTTCCAGGCCTTCGCCAAACAAACCGGAAACGTGCTGGTCGATCAGCAAACCGTTGGCGACGACCACATCACGCTGCTCAAACGCCGCTGAAGCTGGCCGTCGGTAAGCCGATCATGGAAGTCCTCCTCGTTGATCCGCTCGTGCCCGAGGCGTTGTCCTGGCTGCAGGAACGGCATGAGGTCACCTTCCGCCCCGAGCTGGGTGACGACGCGATGGAGTTGCGCAAAGCCACTTACAAGACGCGCGCCATCGTGCTGCCTCCCCATGTGGTGGTGTCTGAAGAGTTTCTGAATTTTTCTCCCAAGCTCGAGATCGTGGCGCGTATGCAGATCTCCAGCGACAACACCGATCTCGATGCGTGTGCCAGGCGTCATGTGCGCGTGTTGCAGGCCCGCAGCGCCACGGTGCGCTCCAACGCCGAGTACCTGCTCTACGGTCTGCTCATGCTGTACCGGCGAGGCATGATCAGCGCACTGTTGGGTCGCAAGATTGCGCAGGTGCGCATGGGGCGCGAGCTCTCCGGCAGTACGGTGGGTCTTCTTGGCCTCGCCCCAGTGGCACACACGTTGGCGCCCATGCTCAAGAGCCTGGGCGTGCGTTTGCTGGGGTACGACCCGGCGGTGCACCACGCGGCCTCGATCTGGAACAAATTGGGCGTGGAGCCTGTGACGCTGCAGGACATGCTGTCGCGCTCGGACGCGATTTCGCTGCAAATGGTTTATGCCTCGCGCTTTCGCGGCTGGATCAACGAACGCCTGCTCAACCACTGCAAGCCGGGTCAGTTGTGGGTGGGCGTGAGCCGCAGCACGCTGTTCGATCCCGACGCCTTGGCGCTGGCTTTGTGCGATGGTCGCATCGACGCCTGTTTGATGGACGGCGCCAACCCGCAGTTCGCCGCCGAAGGGACGCCTTTGCATGGCATCCCCAACCTTCACCTCACGCCTCGGCTGGGCTCGCACACGCGCGAAGCCAAGCTGCGCGCGAGCTGGTATGTGGCGCACCGCATTCATGAGACGCTCTCGCCCCATGCGGTGGGGCACGATGCCGGTGCGAGTGATTTCACTGTGCTCGACAGCCTCGAGTACCACGAGCCAGAAGATCCCCAGGCGGTGACACCGTCCCAGTGGGGCTCGATCGCCTTGCATAGAGGCTGACCCCCCCGCCGCGAAGGATAGGGAAAACCCCCTGCCGCGCTGCGCACGACCCCCTGGAAGGGGGGCAATGCCTGCGGTCTGGCAAAGCCAGTCCCGCGGCATTCTTGGTTGGGGCACCTCTCGCCGGCGAGGCGTTTGGCGGGATTTCGCTCTCCCTTTCCCTCTCAGGCGCCCAGCCGTTGCAGCTGCTCGCGCATCTTCTCCAGCGTCGCGGTGAAGTCGGCCACGCGTTTTCTTTCCTGGTCGATCACCGCCGGCGGCGCCTTGGCCACGAAGGCTTCGTTGGACAGCTTGGCGGTGGCCTTGGTGATTTCGCCTTCGAGCCGCGTGGCTTCCTTGCCCAGGCGCAGCTTCTCGGCCGCCAGGTCGATTTCCATGAACAGGCACAGGCGGGCTTCGCCAACCACAGCCACCGGAGCAGCTTGCGCCGCAGCGGCCCACGCAGACTCGTCGGTGAACACCTTCACTTCGTTCAACTTGGCCAGGCCTTGCAGCACCGGACCCATGACTTGCAAGTAAGCGGTGTCGCCCAACACGTACAGCGGCAGGCGCGTGGCGGGGGACACGTTCATCTCGCCGCGCAGGTTGCGGCAGGCGTCTACCAGCGCCTTGAGCTTGGTGACGTGGGCGATCGATGCTTCGTCGATCTTGTTCAACTGGGCTTGCGGGTAACGCGCGATGCTCACCGACTCGCCCGGCAGACCAGCCACCGGCGCGACCTTCTGCCACAGCTCTTCGGTGATGAAGGGGATCACCGGGTGCGCCAGGCGCAGGATGGCCTCCAACGTGCGGATCAGCGTGCGGCGGGTGGCGCGCTGCTGTGAGGCGTCGCCGGTCTGGATCTGCACCTTGGCGATCTCCAGGTACCAGTCGCAGAACTCGTTCCAGACGAAGTCGTAGATCGCGTTGGCAACAAAGTCGAGCCGGTACTCGGCGAAGCCCTTGGCCACTTCGGCCTCGGTCTTCTGCAACAGTGAGCTGATCCAGCGGTCGGCCTGGCTGAAGCTGAGGTAACCGTGGAAGGGTTGGCCCACCGCGCACTCGGCCTTGGTGTGGTCTTCCAGGCCGCAGTCCTGTCCTTCGCAGTTCATCAGCGTGAAGCGCGTGGCGTTCCAGAGCTTGTTGCAGAAGTTGCGGTAGCCCTCGCAGCGTTTGCTGTCGAAGTTGATGCTGCGGCCCAGCGAGGCGAGGGCGGCGAAGGTGAAGCGCAGCGCGTCGGCGCCGTAGGCCGGAATGCCATCGGGGAATTCCTTCTCGGTCTGCTTGCGCACCTTGGGCGCGGTCTCGGGTTTGCGCAGGCCGGTGGTGCGCTTGTCCAGCAGAGGCGCCAGCGCGATGCCGTCGATCAGGTCCACCGGGTCGAGCACGTTGCCTTCGCTCTTGCTCATCTTCTGGCCCTGCGCGTCGCGCACCAGGCCGTGGATGTAGACGTGCTTGAACGGCACGCGGCCAGTGAAGTGGGTCGTCATCATGATCATCCGGGCCACCCAGAAAAAGATGATGTCGTAGCCGGTGACGAGCACGGTGCTGGGCAGGTAGAGATCGTAGTCCGACAACTCCGTTCGCACTGAGCTTGTCGAAGTGCCTCCCTCCCGATCATCCTGAGCCTGTCGAAGGGCAGGCTCAGCCCGAACGGCCTTGGAAGAGTCGGGCCAACCCATCGTGGAGAAGGGGACGAGCGCCGACGAGTACCAGGTGTCGAGCACGTCAGGGTCACGCACCAGCGTCTGCCCGGGGGCCTTGGCCTGGGCTTCGGCTTCGTTGCGCGCCACGATCACGTTGCCCGCTTCGTCGTACCAGGCGGGGATCTGGTGGCCCCACCAGAGCTGGCGGCTGATGCACCAGTCCTGGATGTTGTTCATCCACTGGTTGTAGGTGTTGACCCAGTTCTCGGGCACGAACTTCACCTCGCCCGACTGCACGGCCGCAATGGCTTTGTCGGCAATCGACGTGCCGCTGGTGTTCTTGTCGTTGCCCTTGGACTGCATGGCCACGAACCACTGGTCGGTGAGCATGGGTTCGATCACCTGGCCGGTGCGGGCGCAGCGCGGCACCATGAGCTTGTGCTTCTTGGTCTCCACCAGCAGGCCGGCGGCTTCCAGGTCGGCCACCACGGCCTTGCGCGCCACAAACCGGTCCATGCCCTGGTACCTGGGCGGGGCGTTCTCGTTGATGGCGGCTTGGAGCGTGAGCACGCCGATGATGGGCAGGCTGTGGCGCTGGCCCACGGCGTAGTCGTTGGTGTCGTGCGCGGGCGTGACCTTGACCACACCGGTGCCGAAGGTGCGGTCCACGTAGTCGTCGGCGATCACTGGAATGTCGCGGTCGCACAGCGGCAGCTTCACGGTTTTTCCGATGAGGTGCGTGTAGCGCTCGTCCTCCGGGTGCACCATCACAGCCACGTCGCCCAACAAGGTTTCAGGCCGGGTGGTGGCCACGGTGAGCAAGCCCGAGCCGTCGCTCAAGGGGTAGGCGATGTGCCACAGGAACCCGTCTTCTTCCTCGCTTTCCACTTCCAGGTCGGACACGGCCGACATCAGCACCGGGTCCCAGTTCACCAGGCGCTTGCCGCGGTAGATCAGGCCCTGTTCGTACAACTGCACGAAGGTCTCGGTGACCACGGTCGAGAGCTTCGGGTCCATGGTGAAGTACTCGCGGCTCCAGTCCACGCTGTCGCCCATGCGGCGCATCTGCGTGGTGATGGTGTTGCCACTCTCTTCCTTCCACTCCCACACCTTGGCCACGAAGTTC
>JBBQSX010000220.1:0-5718 GCA_038213545.1 Burkholderiales bacterium | reverse complement strand
AATTCCGCCGCCAACTTGAGTACAAATTGCAGTCGCGAGGAGGCCGCGTCATCGCGGTCAACCCGGCCTACACAAGCAGAACATGCCGCATTTGTGGGCATGAATCGGCAGACAACAGAAAGACTCAATCAGTCTTTGCCTGCGTGGCCTGCGGCCACAAAGAAAACGCAGATGTTCACGCTGCAAAGAACATTTTGGCCGCGGGGCACGCGGTCTGGCTCATTGAGGAAACTTTGCGAGTCGATGCCTGTGGAGGAGATGTAAGACGCGCAGCGCCCGCAAGGGCGAAGCGTGCAGCTCCGAAGAAGCAGGAACCCACCGAAGCGAAAGCCTTGGTATGAGAAATCAGACCAAGGAATCAGCAGTAGGAATCCCGGCACTTCAGGGCCGGGAGGATGTCAAGTCCGCCCCCTCCCCCGACCGCCTCGACCAGCTGAGCGCACCCGCGCACTGGCAGGCTGTCGAATTCATTTCAGACCTGCACCTGCAGCCAGGCGAAGCGCAGACCTTCGAGGCCTGGCTCGCCTTCCTGCAACGCCCTGCGTCTGAGCGGGCCGACGCCCTCTTCATCCTGGGTGATTTGTTCGAGGTGTGGGTGGGCGACGACATGCTCGAGTCCAGCGCCTCCACCGACCAGACCTTCTGGCGCGCTTGCTCCGAAGCACTCTGGTCGTTCAGCACCTACACACCTGTCTACTTCATGGCGGGCAACCGCGACTTCCTGCTGGGTTCCCAGGGTCTACGAGCCTGCGGCATGCAAGGATTGAACGACCCGACCAGCCTCGACTTCCTTGGGCAACACTGGCTGCTCAGCCACGGAGACGCACTGTGCCTGGCCGACACCGACTACATGCGCTTTCGCGAGCAGGTGCGCCAGCCGGCGTGGCAACGCGAGTTCCTGGCTCGCCCTTTGAGCGAACGCACGGCCATCGCCCGAGATCTGCGTGAACAGAGCGAAGCGCGCAAACGCAGCACAGCACACGACCCCTGCCTGTGGGCCGACGTGGATACCAACGCGGCCCGTGCCGCGCTGCAGACCGCTGGCGCCCACACCCTCATCCACGGTCACACGCATCGCCCTGCGTTGCATGAATTGGGCGATGGCCTGCAACGCGTGGTGCTGAGCGATTGGGACGCTGGCGCCCACCCACCGCGGGCGGAGGTGCTGCGGCTCGATGCCCAAGGCCTGCGCCGCATCCCCTTGCCCTTGTCATGATCGATCTGCTCCAACGCCTGCTGCCGCGCTCGATGCGCCAGCCCACGCCGGTACCCGACACGCTGTGGCAATCCACGCTCGCCGCCCACCCGTTTCTCTGCGCACTCGACAGCACCGAGCAAGACCGGCTGCGCCTGCTGTGCACCCACTTCCTGATCGAGAAAGAATTCCACGGCGCCAATGGCCTGACCCTCACCGACGCCATGGCCCTGGCGATTGCCGCGCAGGCTTGCCTTCCCTTGCTGCACATGCACGGCCCCACGGGTGAAGCGGTGCGCGACCCGCTCAAGCTGCTCGACTGGTACTGCGATTTCGTCGGCATCGTGGTGCAGCCCGGCGCCGTGGTGGCGCGGCGCAAGACCACCGACGGCGCGGGCGTGGTGCACCACTACGACGAGGTGCTGGCCGGCGAAGCCATGGACCGAGGCCCGCTCATGCTGAGCTGGGAAGAAGTTGCCCACGCCAGCGTGGCGGCCGAGAGCGGCAGCAACGTCGTGATCCACGAGTTCGTGCACAAGATGGACATGCGCGGCATCTCGCTGGGCGAGCACCCGGATGGCGCGCCGCCTTTGCCCAAAGGCTTCTTGGGCACGCACAGTGCAGCGGAAGCACGCAACATTTGGCGCGAGACGATGCAGACCGCGTTCGATGCGTTTCGCGAAGCAGTGGCGATGGCCGAGCGCTTCGGTGCCGAACGCCCTTGGCTCGACGACTACGCGGCCAAAGACCCCGCCGAGTTCTTTGCCGTGACCTGCGAGGCCTACTTCGTGAACCGAGAGCGCTTCGCCCTGGAGTTTCCGGCGCTGGTGGCCCTGTACGACGGGTTCTTTCGGCCAGCAGCCAACGCCCAATGAATAAGCCCGTGCAGACAACGTCTGCACGGGCTTTGGAACCAGCAAGTCGGGCTCAGCGTTTCAGCAAAACCTTCAGCACGGTCTGAAGCCGGCGCGCTGCCGAGGCATCGAACGGCGACGCCAGCACACCTGCCACATCCTCCACCCAAGTCTCGCCCGGTGCCGCCGCATGGCGGCGCGTGAGCAACTGCAACTGCAGCATGCGGCGCTCGCTCAGGTGCTCGGCCGGCGTGGGCACTTCGGCCGCCATCTCCAGGCGCAGCAAGGTCTCACCCGGCAAGGCACCGGCGGCCTTGGACAAAGCGGCCGACCACGCGCTGCGGTTGGCCGCGTTCACGCGCGAACCCAGGGCTTGCACTGTCGGCATCTGCTCTGCGTCACGCTTCTCCCAGGCGGTCATGAGTTGCGTGAGCACCTCGCCGTGGGCTTGTGCGGCGAGCTTGCGCAGGCTGGCTTCCGCCGCTTCAATGGCCTGGCGCTGGGCGCGGAACGCTGCATCGCCCAGGCGCGGGCCGCGCTGCTCGCGCTCGTCGCGCCACGGCGCTGCGGCACCCGGACCACGCGCGTCGCGCGGACCACGCGAATCGGGGCGGCCTGCGCCACCACCGTCGCGGCGTCCGTCGGGGCGGGCACCGCGCGCGTCGCGGCCAGCCGGCTCGGCCTTCTTCATGCCGGGGCGGTCGTCGCCGCGCATGGCCACCAGCTTCTTGGGCGGTGCGGCGGGTTTGGCGGGCGCCACCGGTTCGGCCGGGGCGGCCACGTCGGCAGCTTCGCTTTCACTGGGTGCAACGGCTTCTTCAGTCGCTTCTGCAGCGGGCTCATCCGAAGCGGCGGCAGGCTCGACCGGCGCGGCCTTTTCGGCAACCGCAGCGGCAGCGGGCGCAGGCTCCACCGCCGCCGGACGACCGGCCAAGGCCGACTCCAGCTCCTGCATGGCCGCGCGGATGCGCTGCGCGTCACCGCTGGCACTCGCCTGCTCCAGCGCACGCGACGCCTCGAGCACGCGTTGGTCGTGCGCGTTGAGCGAGGTGGCTGCTTTCTCACGCTCGGTGGTCTTGCGGTTGAAAGCGTCGTCAATCGGCTGGCGGAACGCCTCCCACAATTTCTGTTCGTGCTTGCGCTCCAGCGGCACGGCGTGGGCTTCGGCCTGCCAGCGCTGTTGCAACGCCTTCACCGCGTCGATGCGCAGCATGGGCGCAGCACCCAGCACGACAGCTTCTTCGATCAAGGCCTTGCGGCGCGCCGTGCTCTCGGCCTGCGCGGCCTCCAGGCCGGCGTGGGCGGCGTGCATGGCGTCTTTCCACTGCGGCTGCATTTCGGCAAACGCCTTTTCGCTCATGTGGCCGGCTTCGCGCCAGCGCTCCGAGAACGTGTGCAGCGCGCGCACTTGGGCTTTCCAGTCGGTGTTGCCGGCGTGGGCTTCGGTCCAGTCCTTCAACTCGGCAATGATGGCCAGGCGCTGGGCTTTGTGCGCGTCGGCCTGCTGGCGCACCTGCACGAGCCAGACTTCCACCAGCTTGTGGGCTTCGGTGCAGGCTTCGTCAAAACGCTTCCACAGGGCGTGGTTGGGCTGGCCGCCCTGGTCGGTGGTTTTCCACTGGTCGCGCAGGCCGCGCAGGGTTTCCTGCATCTTGCGGCCACCCAGGCGCTGGCCTTCGGGCGCCTGCAGAAGGGCTTCGGCCTTGGCCACGAGCTCTTCGCGCAGTTGGTCGGCGCGCCAGCGCTGCCAGCCTTCGAGTTCACCGGCCTGGCTCAGCGCCGCATGGGCGCGTGCGTCCAGCGCGGCACTCACAAAACGGCCGTTGGATTTGAGGATCGCGCGCACGTCGGCTGCGGCCTTGGGCGTGGCCTTGCCGTGGCCTTCGGCGAGTTCACGCTCCAGCACGTCCAGCGCATGGCCGAGTTCGGTGCTTACGCGGGCCCGGCGTTCCTGTTGCGCTTGCGTGTCCACCGCAGGTTTCTCGGACACAGGAGCGGTTTCGCCACCGCGAGCCACACGCAGCTCGTCGGCCCACACGGGCACGGCGGGCAGCGGCGCTTGTGCATCGGCGTCGGCGGTCACGGCTTGGGCCAGTGCGCCTTCAAACGCGTCCCACACCAGCTGCAATTGCTTGCGTGAAGCGTCGAGCATGGGCGGGAATTTCACGTCCACGCTCGCCCACTGCGGGTCTTGCATCAGGTTGCTTGCCTGGGCCTGCCAATGGGCCACATCGGTCTGGAGCGTCTGCGCGGTGTGCTGCGCATCGCGCCACGGCTTGGTCGAAAGCACCTCGATGCGCTGAGCGATCAACACCGCGGCTTCGCGCTCCACCTGCACCCGGTGCTGCAGGTCTTCGATCGACTTGACCCGCTCGGCCAGCGACTGGCGCAGCGTGGCCAAAGGCTCACGCGAGAGCGGCGCTCCCGCGCGGGCGGCGTCGCGCTGCCAGGCCAGGGCGTCGGCCAGGTTCAGGCGCGAATGGTCCAGCAAAGCCTGCGCCTTCTGCGCCCACTCCACCGCCATCTGCTCCTGCGTCTTCATGCGCTTTTGCTCGTCGAGCTTTTCCTTCAGCGGTTTGGCCGCGCCACGGTCGCGGTTGGACAGCTCCTTGTACACCTCGTTCATCTGCTCCAGACCCGGCTCGGTGGCCAGCCATTCGCGGATGCGCGCAGCGCGTTCGCCCGAGGTGGGTGCGGAGAACGCGCCACCGGTCACGGCGTCCAGAGGATGGGCCGCGGTGGCGGACTTGGAAGGGGTGGGCGTGTTCACGGCAGGTGGAGAAGCTTGAGGGGAAGAAGAAGACTTGCGCAGGGAAAACAGCGACATGGAAACGTCAATTCGATCAGGACAGAGCCCGCGCCAGGGCAGCGCGACAAACGCGTATTGTCGCCGCTGTTCGCCCGGCCAGCACCGCCAGCGTCCGATGGGGCCTCGGCGGGAGGCAGGATCAGCGCGGCGCCAGCCGCAGTTCGGCTTGCGGGCGCCAGTCTTCCCCCTGGCGACTCAGCTGCGGCGCACCCAGGAACATGCGGTCTTCAGGCAGCGAGCGGCTGGCCAGAAAGTCCTTCACCGCCTGTCCACGCGCCACAGCCAGGTCGCGCAGCGCGTCGGGTGTGGCGGGTACCGAGGCCAGCAGCAAAGCCTCCATCTCGGCCTGCGGAATGTCTTTGGCCAGGCCGATCAGGTTGCGTGGCTTGGGCAGGTCGGCGCGCCGATAAGCCTCTTTGAGCAGCGCGGGGTACTCGTCAGCCGACACCGCGAGCTTGTCGGGAATCGGTTTGCCGTCTCGTGCCAGAGCCCGGCGCTTCTCCGCCAGCACACGTTCGTCGAGCCGGCTGCGCTGGTAGCCGCTGCGCTCGGCCTCCAGGTCGCTGTGCCCCACCACGGTGATCTGCAGGGCTGGCCGGTCGGCCAGCGCCTTGGCCACCGATTCCAGCCGCTGCTGGTTTTCAGCCGCCAGCACCGCACTGCCTGGGGCAAATACCACCTGGCTGGGCGCCTCTGCACCGCCGCCAAACGCACTGGCGATCAGCGAAAACGGCGCCGTGATGGCCTTGCCGATGAGGTTGAAGATGAGCTTGAAGATGATGGGCGGTGGCGCTGCCAGCCACGCGGTCGCCAAAGCTGAGCTGGTTGAGCACGACCTGGTTGCTGGCCACAAGTTGGCC
>JBBQSX010000219.1:0-5732 GCA_038213545.1 Burkholderiales bacterium | reverse complement strand
CGTCGGCCAGGATCACGCGGGGGCGCAGCATCAGCGCGCGGGCCAGAGCGACGCGCTGCGCTTGCCCGCCCGAGAGCTGCGAGGGCCTGCGCCCAGCAAGCGCGTCAAGGCCCAGCGCTTGCAGGGCCTGGGCCACCGCAGCCCGGTCGACCGGCAGACCTGCGGCAAAAAAAACCAGCCCCAGGTTGTCCGCCACCGACAAGGCTTCGCTCAGGTGCAGCTTCTGCGGCAAAAACCCGATGTGCCGCGCCCGCCAGGCATCGCGCGCGGCGGCATTCAACACACCCACCGACTGCCCAGCCACCACCACCTCGCCCGCCGTGGGCGTGAGCAATCCACTGGCCAGCGCCAGCCAGGTCGACTTGCCGCTTCCAGAGGGCCCGCGCAAGAGCAGCGTGTCGCCCTGCGCCACCGACACATCACCGAACCGCAACGGCTCGCCGCCGGGGTAGGTGTATTGCAGGCCGTGGCTGTGGATCACGCCGCAGGCTCCGCGCAACCGGCGCAGATGCCATGGATGGAAACATCCACCCGCTCGCCGTGGTGCCCCTGGCGCGCCAGGGCTTCCAGCAGATCGTTCGTGGCGGCCCGGGTGGATTCGCCAGCGTCCGTCAACTCGAAATGCCGGTGGCAGGCATTGCATTCAAAACGCGGCAACACCCCTTCCTCCATCGCCCGCGAGTCAGGCAAGGCGAGGCTGAAACGCCACGTGCGGGCCTCGTCGGCCTGGCGCTGCAAGACGCCGCAGCTGGCCAGGCGATCGAGCAGGCGGTAAAGCGTGACTCGGTTGATGTCCAGGCCGCGCGCGGTGAGCGAAGCCAGCGCCTGCGCGTGAGTCAGGCCACCGGCTGGGCGAGACAGGAACAGGCCAAGCACAGCGCGGGTGGCCAGCGTGCGTCGAAGGCCAGCCGCTTCCATGCGCGACTGGATCTCGAGCGGCACAACATTGAGCGAAGGACGGGATCGGAGAGACACGATGGGACACTCCAAACGGCTGGTGAAGGTCGGGATGCTAACGCCATTCAGTTGCAATATGGGTTCCATCGCTACACTCGCCGCCCGCGCCCATCACTTGCTCTGGATCCAACTTGCCCACCACCCATCTCTTGCTCGCCCTCTCGGTGGTATTCGTCTGGGGTACCAATTTCGTGGTGATTCGTTGGGGGCTGGACGGCCTGCCGCCGCTCCTTTTGGCCACGCTGCGCTTCGCACTCTCCGCCCTGCCCTGGCTGCTGTTCATCCCCCGGCCCACAGCTCCATGGCGCAAGCTCGCGGCCTTTGGCGTGCTGCTGGGCGTGGGTCAGTTCGGCCTGCTGTTCCTGGCCATGGGCGGCAGCATCTCACCGGGGCTGGCGTCGCTGGTGGTGCAATTGCAGGTGTTTTTCACCATTGGACTGTCACTGTGGATGATGGGCGAGCGGGTGCGCGGTTTCCAGATTGCAGGGCTGCTGCTCGCACTCTGCGGCCTGGGGGTGATCGCAACCAACCTCGACGCCACAGTGACGCTGGCGGGCATGGCCATGGTGCTGGGCGCGGCGTTCTTCTGGTCGCTGGCCAACCTGGTGGTGAAGTCGCTCGGACCGGTGAACATGCTGCACTTCATGGTGTGGAGCAGCCTGTTTGCGGTTCCGCCTCTGTTCGCCTTGTCCTGGTTCATCGAGGGGCCCGCGCTCATGCGTTCTTCCCTTGAACAAGCCAGCGCTCTGGTGTGGGCGAGCGTGTTGTGGCAGGCGGTGGGCAACACCCTGTTCGGCTATGGCGTGTGGAACTGGCTGCTGGCGCGTCACCCGGCGGCCACGGTCACGCCGCTGGCTTTGTTGATCCCGGTCTTCGGCATGGGCGCTTCAGCCTTGTCGCTGGGCGAGCCTCTGCCCGTCTGGAAGCTGGGCGCTGCGGCGTTGGTGCTGCTCGGTCTGGCCGTCATCGTTTTGTGGCCGCGCTGGCGGCCAGGGCGCTGATTGCCCCACCTTGGTGCGCATCATTCCGGTGCACGCCATTCAGGGTTACCGAGATGGACACAACCATCCCGGCAAATCAAAATCTGTATACACATTCTGTGTTCAAAACACCCACAAGGGCTTGTTTCCAAGGGTAAGCACCGCTGGCACCCTTATTGCTGATGAAGAAACATGCCCGGGCACGCCCGACACAGACCCTTGCAACCCGTCACACCACAGGAGAACCCATGAACAAACGCCATTTCATCCAGACCGCTGCCGCACTGGCCACCCTGGCCGCCATGGGCACTGCCCAGGCACAGACCCCCATCAAGTTTCAGCTCGACTGGCGCTTTGAAGGCCCGGCCGCCCTGTTCCTGCAGCCGGCTGCCAAGGGCTATTTCAAAGCCGCCGGCCTGGACGTGACGATCGACTCCGGCAACGGCTCGGGCGGCACCGTCACGCGCGTGGCCTCGGGCACCTACGACATGGGTTTTGCCGACATGGCCGCTCTCATGGAGTTCCACGCCAACAACCCGGACGCCCCCAACAAGCCAGTGGCCGTGATGATGGTCTACAACAACACGCCGGCCGCGGTGCTGGCCCTCAAGAAGAGCGGCATCACCAAGCCCGCCGACCTGAGCGGCAAAAAGCTTGGCGCCCCGGTGTTTGACGCAGGCCGCAAGGGTTTTCCGATTTTCCAGAAGGCCAACAACGTGAGCAACGTGGCCTGGACCTCGATGGACCCACCACTGCGTGAAACCATGCTGGTGCGCGGTGACATCGACGCCATCACCGGCTTCTCGTTCACCTCGCTGCTCAACCTGGAGGCGCGTGGCGTGAAAGCCGAAGACGTGGTCATCCTGCCCTACGCCGAGTACGGCGTGAAGCTGTACGGCAACGCGATCATCGCCAGCCCCAAGATGATCAAGGAGAACCCGGCTGCGGTGAAAGCGTTCCTGACGTCGTTTGCCAAGGGCGCCAAGGAAGTCATGGCCAACCCGGCCGCCAGCATCGACAGCGTGAAGGAGCGGGACGGCATCATCAACGTACCGCTGGAAACGCGCCGCCTGCAACTCGCCATCGAATCGGTGGTGGCCAGCCCCGACGCGCGCAAGGAAGGCTTCGGCATGATCAACCCCGGCCGCATGAGCCTGATGGCGTCGCAAGTTTCCGATTCGTACGCCACCAAGACCCGCATCGACCCAACGGCCATCTGGAACGGCTCCATGATGCCGGCCGCCGCCGATCTCAACGTGTTGCCACCTGCGAAGAAATAAGGCCAGCCCGGCACCTCTGGCCCAGGCCAGCCACCCCCCGGCGGCTGGCCTTTTTTTCAGGAATTTTTCATGCAAACCGTCCCACCTTCCGAACTCGCCAGCGACAAGCCCTTCGTCGATTTCGACCAGGTCTGGCTGGCCTACAACGAAGATCTGCTGGCCAAGAACCTCTTCGCAGTGGAGGACATCAACCTCAAGGTCAAGCGCGGCGAGTTCATCGCCATCGTCGGCCCCTCGGGCTGCGGCAAGTCCACCTTCATGAAGCTCACCACCGGGCTGAAGATGCCCAGCATGGGCAAGATCCGCATCGACGGCCAACCGGTCACCGGCCCGCTCAAGATTTCGGGCATGGCCTTTCAGGCTCCGTCGCTGTTGCCCTGGCGCACCACACTCGACAACGTGTTGCTGCCGCTGGAAATCGTGGAGCCTTACCGCAGCCAGTTCAAGGACCGGCGCAAGGAATACGTGGAACGCGCAGGCCGTCTGCTGGCCAGCGTGGGCCTGGGTGGCATGGAGAAGAAGTTTCCCTGGGAGCTCTCGGGTGGCATGCAGCAACGCGCCAGCATCTGCCGCGCGTTGATCCACGAGCCGAAGATGCTGCTGCTCGACGAGCCCTTTGGCGCGCTCGATGCCTTCACCCGCGAAGAACTCTGGTGCACGCTGCGCGACCTGTGGGAGGCGCAGCGATTCAACGTCATCCTGGTCACGCACGACCTGCGCGAATCGGTGTTTCTGGCCGACACCGTGTACTGCATGAGCAAGAGTCCGGGCCGCTTTGTGGTGCAGCGCGAGATCCCGATCCCGCGCACGCGCGACCTGGAAGTGACCTACACCAAGGAGTTCTCCGACATCGTGCTCGAGTTGCGCGGCCACATCGGCGCCATGCGCACGCCAGTCAACCAATGAACGGACCCACACCATGAACCTGAACAAAAAACAGATGGAGCGCTGGTCGCCGTTTTTGCTGCTGCTGGCCATCATCGTCATCTGGGAAGTCATCACCAGCGGCTTCGGCGTCTCCGAATTCATCTTCCCCAGTCCCTCGCGCATCTGGGAACAAACGCTCGAGCACAAGACCACCATCCTGGGCCACGCCTGGCGCACCTACTGGGTGACCATGGCCGGCTTCGGCATCGCCATCGTGGTGGGTGTGCTGCTGGGCTTCCTCATCGGAAGCTCGCGCCTGGCGTATGCGGCGGTGTACCCGCTCATGACGGCCTTCAACGCACTGCCCAAGGCGGCCTTCGTGCCGATCCTGGTGGTGTGGTTCGGCATCGGCGTGGGCCCGGCCATCCTCACGGCGTTTCTCATCAGCTTCTTCCCCATCATGGTGAACATCGCCACGGGTCTCGCCACGCTGGAGCCCGAGCTGGAAGACGTGTTGCGCGTGCTGGGCGCCAAGCGCTGGGACGTGCTGACCAAGGTCGGCCTGCCGCGCTCCATGCCCTACTTTTTCGGCTCGCTCAAGGTCGCGATCACGCTGGCGTTTGTGGGCACCACGGTGTCGGAAATGACGGCGTCGAACGAAGGCATTGGGTACCTGTTGATCTCGGCCGGTTCGTCCATGCAGATGGGTCTGGCGTTCAGCGGCCTGCTGGTGGTGGGAGCCATGGCGATGGTGATGTACGAGCTGTTCAGCTGGATCGAGAAGCACACCACGGGCTGGGCACACCGGGGTTCGCAGAACACATGAACATGACCCCCACGGTCCACCGCTGCGCGGGTCGCTGCCCCCCGAGGGGATGCGGCCTAGCTTGGGGCGGCCCGGCGCTGCGGCCATGACGGCTGATCAGGTCGCGCGCCACCTGCGTCGCGCGAACGAGGTGGCACGCCGTGCGGCCAGCATGGGCCGCCATCCGTTTGGCGCCTTGCTGGTGGCGCCCGATGACGAGACCGTGTTGGCCGAGCAGGGCAACATCGACACAGTGAACCACGCCGAATCCACGCTGGCACGCACGGCAGCCGACAACTGGCCCGGCGAGTACCTGGCGCGCTGCACGCTGGTGACGACCTTCGAGCCGTGTGCCATGTGCACCGGCACGATCTACTGGGCCAACATCGGACGGGTGGTGTATGGGGCAAGTGAAGCGGCCTTGCTGGCGCTCACCGGCAGCCATGAAGAGAACCCCACCTTGTCTTTGCCTTGCCGTGAGGTGTTGGCTCGGGGTCAGAAGGCTGTTGAGGTCATTGGGCCTGTGGCTACTTTGGAGGCTGAGATGCTGGAGCCGCATCTCGGGTTTTGGGCTTTTCGTTAGGTTTGTCTCCGGCGTATCCGGTCATCGGCGACCACATTGGCACTCGTCATGTGCTCGCGCAAACGTCACTTCAACTCGTGAGCGTTTGGCGCTCTGCGCTGCGGCATAAAGGAGGAGGCGGCACCAGCCGCAGGGGGACAGCCGCGGAGCCGTGCCCCATGGCCGCCGATGGCCGGGCCAGCCGGAGACCCAAGTGGAGAACCTAACGAGAAGCCCAAAAACCGAGATGCGGCTCCAACATCTCTGCCTCCAACGAAACG
>JBBQSX010000218.1:0-5739 GCA_038213545.1 Burkholderiales bacterium | reverse complement strand
CAACCCGAAGCTGCTGCTGGCCGACGAGCCCACCACAGCACTGGACGTGAGCCTGCGCGGCCAGATCCTCGACCTCCTGGCCGACCTGCAGCGTCAGCATGGCATGGCGGTGCTGCTCATCACGCACGACCTCAATCTGGTGCGCCGCTTCGCCGACCGCGTGGCCGTGATGGAGCAGGGCCATCTGGTGGAGCAGGGCATGGTGAGTGACGTGTTTGCCGCGCCGCGGCACGCCTATACCCAGATGCTGCTGGCCAGCAAACCTGAGCGCGACGTGGTGCCCGCTGGGCCGGCTGTTGACGTCGCGCCTGTGTTGCAAGCCCGCGGCCTGCGGGTGAGTTATCCCGTGCCGCTGCCCGGTTTGCGCGGCTGGTTCAAGAAAGGCGAATTCGTTGCAGTGCAGGGCGCCGACCTGGACGTGGCGCCGGGCCAGACGCTGGGCGTGATCGGTGAGTCTGGTTCGGGCAAATCCACACTGGCGCTGGCTGCGCTCGGTCTGTTGCCTCACCAGGGCAACCTGCAAGTCACAGGCTCGGATTGGGCACAAGCGATCAAGAACGGCCAGGGCAGGGCGCTGCGCCAGCGGGTGCAGGTCGTTTTCCAGGATCCGTTTTCCTCGCTCTCGCCGCGCATGACCATCGAGCAGATCGTGGGTGAAGGTTTGCTCGTGCATCAGCCCGGCCTCTCTGTGGCGCAACGCCGCGAGCGTGTGGTCACTGCCTTGGCCGATGTGGGGCTGGTCGACGACCCGCGGCGCGGCGGTGACTGGTTGCAGCGCTACCCGCATGAGTTCTCGGGCGGGCAGCGTCAGCGCCTGGCGATTGCCCGCGCGCTCATCATCGACCCGCAATTGCTGGTGCTCGACGAGCCGACGAGTGCGCTCGATGTGACGGTGCAGAAGCAGGTGCTGGCCCTGCTGCAACGCCTCCAGCGCGAACGAGGCTTGAGCTATCTGCTGATCACGCACGACGTGGATGTGATTCAGGCCATGGCACACCACGTCATCGTGATGAAGGATGGCGCTGTGGTCGAAAGCGGCCCGGTCGATCAGGTGTTGCGCTCGCCCGAGCATCCCTACACCCGCACGCTGGTTCAGGCGGCCGCCTGAGGCGCTCGTCGGCTTGACCTGCGTCAGGCCGCAGCGAGGATGGGCGGCGTATAACCGCTGCTCATGACAGATTCCACATCCAGCTCAACGCGTCCCGTCTCGCTTCAGTCGCCCGGTCGCTGGCTGTTTCTGGGTTGGGCCGATTTGCAGCGCAACCCTGTGCCCGGCCTCGTTCACGGACTGCTGCTCACCGCCTTTGGCTGGCTGCTGCTGTGGGCTGCGCGCGATCAGTTCTGGCTCTTGGCCGGGGCTTTCTCCGGCTTCCTCATCGTTGCGCCCATTCTGGCCACCGGGTTGTACGAGGTCAGCCGCCAGCGCCGGGCCGGGCTGGGCGATGTGGTGCGGCTCTGGCGCTCGGGCGACAGCCGGCTGGTGAGGTTCGGCCTGCTGTTGGGTCTGGCCGGCACCGGCTGGGTGCTCACCTCAGCCGGGCTCATCACGCTGTGGTCGCCGACTCCCATCCTCAAACCGGTGGACTTCCTGCGCCACGTGGTGCTGGTTCGAGAGATCGGTCTGTTCGAGGTCTGGTTGCTGCTCGGCGCCCTGCTGGCCGCGCCGGTCTTTGCCTCCACCGTGGTGGCTTTGCCCATGCTGGTGGACACCCGCGTTCCAGTGATGGAGGCGGTGGCCGAGAGCTGGCGTGCTGTGGCCAGCCATCCAGGACCCATGGTCCTGTGGGCGGTGGTCATTGCCCTTCTGGTCGGGCTGGGCATGGCCACCGCCTTGATCGGCCTGATCGTGCTGATTCCGCTGCTGGCCCATGCCAGCTGGCACGCCTACCGCGACTTGACCGCCCATCGATTGGGGAGCTGAACAATGGGCAACACCCTGTTCGGCTACACCGAGGGCCAGATCGCCCAATTCGGCCTGACCTTCGGCGTCGGTGCCTTCATCCTCTACATGCTCTTCATCGTGTTCAACCTGGCGCGCGAATCCAAGGCCGGCAAGTTCGGCACCTTCGTGCTGTTTCTGGTGCTCTCATTCGGCATGCTGGGGTTTCTGGCCAAGACCCTCATTCAATGGGTGCTGGGAATTTGAACGGCGTTCAGCATTGAACTGCGGATTGGGTTGCCAATCGGCTGTTGCAGGGGTTACAATGCGAGCTTCACGACCAAATGGGCGGGTAACTACCGGCCCATTTTTTTTGGCCGAACGCTTTTGACCCTGGGGTAATCCACAGGGTTGATTCATTGGTCCAACCTGGGCAGACACCATCAGCATGGCTTGGCAAGAGATCGTAGAGCAGACCGTCACCGGACTGGGTTTTGACCTGGTGGAGTTGGAGCGCTCCGGCAGTGGCTTGCTGAAGGTCACGATCGATCTGCCGTGGGAGGCGCCCGTTGCCGGGCAGCCCGTGCCGGTGGAGCGTTTTGTCACGGTCGAAGATTGCGAAAAAATCACGCGTCAGTTGCAATACCTGCTGGAAGTCGAGGGCCTGGAATACCGCCGCCTCGAGGTGGGTTCGCCGGGCATTGACCGGCCGCTCAAACGTGAAATTGACTATGTGCGGTTTGAAGGTCACGTGATCGACCTCACCTTGAAGGCGCCGATCGGTGCCACGGGGACCGACGTGGCGGCGAACCGCAAGAAATTCAGGGGCACGCTGGAGCGTGCCGACGATGGTGTGCAGTGGCAGGTGGTCTGGAGCGACGCCCCCGAACCCAAACCTGGCGCCCGGGTGAGCAAGAAACGTGCGCCCGTGCCCATGCAGGCCATGACCTTTTCGCTGGACGACATCCAGCAGGCGCGCTTGGCGCCGATCGTGAATTTCAAGGGCCGACAGGCTCCTGGAGCCAACGCTTCAGACAGTGACGAATGAGAGAAATCAAAGTGACCCAGGACATGCAATTCGGAAAGGTGGGCGAGTGAAATGAACCGCGAAATGTTGATGCTGATCGATGCGATCTCGCGCGAAAAGAACGTCGAGCGCGACGTCGTGTTGGGCGCCGTGGAACTGGCGTTGGCCTCGGCCACCAAAAAACTCTACAAGGGTGACGTGGACATCCGCGTGGCCATGGACCCGGACACCGGTGCCTACGAGACCTTCCGCCGCTGGCTGGTCGTGCCCGATGAGGCTGGACTTCAGAACCCCGACGCCGAAGAGCTGCTGACCGACGCCCGCGACGAACTCGCCGACATCGAAGAAGGCGACTTCATCGAAAAGCCGGTGGAAAGCGTGCCGATCGGCCGCATCGGTGCCATGGCCGCCAAGCAGGTCATTCTGCAGAAGATCCGCGACGCCGAGCGCGAAATGCTGCTCAACGATTTCATGTCGCGCGGCGACAAGATCTTCGTCGGCACCGTCAAGCGCATGGACAAAGGCGACCTCATCGTCGAAAGCGGCCGTGTCGAAGGCCGCTTGAAGCGCGGCGAGATGATCCCGAAAGAAAACTTTCGCACCGGCGACCGTGTGCGAGCCATGATCATGGATGTGGACCTGACGCTGCGCGGCGCACCCATCCTGCTGTCGCGCTCAGCCCCGTCGTTCATGATCGAACTCTTTCGCCAGGAAGTGCCTGAAATCGAACAAGGCCTGCTGGAGATCAAGACCTGCGCTCGCGACCCGGGTTCGCGCGCCAAGATCGCCGTGCACACCAACGACCGCCGCATCGACCCCATCGGCACCTGCGTCGGCGTGCGCGGTTCGCGCGTCAACGGCGTGACCAACGAGCTCGCAGGCGAGCGCGTGGACATCGTGCTGTGGTCGGAAGACCCGGCACAGTTCGTCATCGGCGCGCTGGCTCCGGCCAACGTGGTCTCCATCGTGGTGGACGAAGAGCGCCACGCCATGGACGTGGTGGTGGACGAGGAAAACCTCGCCATCGCCATCGGCCGTGGTGGCCAGAACGTGCGCCTGGCGTCCGAGCTGACCGGCTGGCGCATCAACATCATGACGGCCGACGAATCGGCCCAGAAGCAGGCCGAAGAGGCCGACGGCATTCGCAAGATCTTCATGGCCAAGCTCGATGTGGACCAGGAGATTGCCGACATCCTGATCGAAGAAGGCTTCACCAGCCTCGAAGAGGTGGCCTATGTGCCGCTGCAGGAAATGCTGGAGATCGAGTCTTTTGACGAGGACACGGTCAATGAGCTGCGGACCCGCGCCAAGGACGCCCTGCTGACCATGGAAATCGCTCGCGAAGAGAGCGTCGAAGAAGTTTCGCAAGACCTGCGCGACCTCGAAGGCGTCACCCCCGAGCTGATCGCCAAGTTGGCCGACGGCGGCATCCACACCCGCGACGAGCTGGCCGACCTGGCCACCGACGAGCTCACCGACATCACCGCACAGACGCCTGAAGAGGCCACCGCGCTGATCATGCTGGCACGCGCTCACTGGTTCACCGGTGATGAAGCGCAATCCACGACCTGACCAGCGGAGGCCCATCGGAGAATAGAGACCTATGACAAGTACCACCGTCGCCGAACTGGCTGCTGAGCTGAACAAGCCAACCACCGTCCTGCTGGAGCAACTCTCCGCAGCGGGTGTGCCCAAGTCGTCCGGGACCGATCCGGTCACCGAATCCGACAAGCAATCGCTGCTGGGCCACCTCAAGGCCAGCCACGGCACGGCCGGCGGTGAGCGCAAGAAGATCACCCTGGTGAAGAAATCGACCTCCGAGATCAAGCAGGCCGATTCCACCGGGCGCGCCCGCACGATCCAGGTGGAGGTGCGCAAGAAGCGCACTTTCATCAAGCGTGACGATGAAGCGGCTGTGCCTGAAGCGCTTGAAGAGCCGGTGGCCGCGGCGCCAGTGATCGACACCGAAGAACTGTCCCGCCGCGAGGAAGATGCGCGCCGCCAGGCCGAGCTGCTCCGCCGCCAGGAAGAAGAGTTCAATGAAAAGCGGCAGGCCCGCGAGGCCGAGGAGGCCCGCCAGGCCCAAGCCGCCGTCGAGCAAGAGCGTGCAGCCGCTGCGGCCGCCGACGCGGCCGAAACCGCTGCCCGAGCCGCCGCTGAAGCCGCCACACCCGAGGGAATTGCGGAAGCCATCGCGGTACGCACTGCCAAAGACGCCAAGGCCAAGACCGACTCGCTGGAGCGCGACTCCGCTGCCCGCGTGATCGCCGACCGCAACGCCGAGAGCAAACGCGCGGACGATCTGCGCGCACAAGACCTGGTGGAGCGCCGTCGCAAGGCCGAAGCCGAAGCCGCGAACATCCGCGCGATGATGTCGGCCCCCGCGAAGACGCTGGTGGCCAAAAAGCCAGAGCCCGCGATCGTGGCCGACCCCAAGGCGGGCATCAAAGGCACGCTGCACAAACCTGCTGGCACGCCCGTCAAGCCCGCAACCACCGCTGGCGCCGCCACAGCCGGCGTGGCCGGCAAGAAAGAAATCAAGTCCGAGAACCTGTCTTCCACCTGGAAAGACGACGCAGCCAAGAAGAAAGAGATCAAGACGCGTGGAGACACCAGCGCTGGACGCTCCACCACCTGGCGCGGAGGCCCGCGCGGGCGCCGCGACTCTCGGGACACACGCGACACGGGCCAAAGCAACTTCGTGGCGCCGACCGAAATCAAGGTGATCGAAGTGCACGTGCCGGAGACCATCACGGTGGCCGAACTCGCGCACAAGATGAGCCTGAAGTCGTCCGAAGTCATCAAGCAATTGATGAAGCTCGGCCAGATGGTC